>JADHNU010000003.1 GCA_016779325.1 Pseudomonadales bacterium | reverse complement strand
AGGGGGGCAGGAGCCAGCCCCCGATGCCCCAGGAGAAGCCAAAGGCGCGCTTGAGCACCGTGGGGCTTCGGTCGAGACCGCCGTAGATGTATAGCTGTTTGTAGGTAGTGGAGCCGTAGCGGCTGTAGGCGTCGGCGCTTCGCAGGGCCGCGCGCTCCATGGCGTTTAGCAGCTGGCAACCAAGCTCTCCCCCGCCCGTGGCGTCGAAGGCCACCGTCGCGCCCGTTTCCGCCAGCGCATCGGTGAGCTGGACCTCAAAGTTCGGTTCCATGCTGTTCACCACATGCGTTGCGCCCTGGGCTTTGAGCAGCTCAACCTGCGCCGCTTTGCGCACCACGTTCACCAGGGGAATGCCGTCGGCGAGGCAAATGCGATTGAGCATCTGCCCAAGGTTGGAGGCCGCGGCGGTGTGCACAATGCCTCGATGCCCCTCCCTGCGCATGGTTTCTGTCATGCCTAGGGCCGTTAGCGGGTTCACGAAGCAGGAGGCGCCGGCTTCCGCAGGCGTGCCTTCGGGCAAGAGAAGTAGGTCTGCCACCTTGGCGCGACGATAGCGAGCGTAGGTGGCCCCTCCGAAGAGGGCCACGGTGCGCCCTAAAAGCGCTTGGGCTTGAGCGCTGGCCCCCGCGGCGACCACTTCCCCGGCGCCCTCATTGCCCACGGGCAGGGTGTGCCCGAGGCGTCCGGCGAAGAGGGGAAGGGCGGCGGCGGGGACGGTGGCCGTCACCTTTCGCGCGCTGCCCTCGCCCTCGCTTTTCGCCGTGGTGAGATCAGCCCCCGCGAGCAGCAGCCCAAGGTCCGAGGGGTTGATGGGTGCGGCCTGAACCGCCACCCACACCTCGTCGTCTGTCAGGGGTCCGGGGGTTTTGCTCTCCAGCGAGAGCGTGAGGGTGCCGTCGTCGGCAAGGGTGCTGCACAGCTGAAGCTGGGGTTCGCTGAGGGCCATGGGATGCTCCTAGATCAACCAAGGCGCCGAGTGTGGGGTAATCTCTCGTCCTAGAAAAGTCAGCGCGCCCCTAGGAAGAAGGATCAGGCCCCATGGAAAAGCTGTCTCACGTCTTTACGCCCTTGCCGCCGCTTGATCCGTCCATGGATGCGGAGGCCAACCACTACTGGAGCTACCACGGCCTCGATCGGCTTCTGGCCTGCAAGGCACCGGTCACCGCCTCGGAAGATGAAGACGGCTTCATCGCCGTGCATCAGATCTGCGAGCTCGCCTTCCACCAGATGCTGTTGGATCTGCCCCGAGCTCTAGGGGCTCTAGAAGCGGTGTTTCCGAGCATGGCTTCGGCGCCCTTTCTGCCTGCGCTCCCCTGCGCCGCGCTCGAGGACGCGCTGTACTTTATCCGCCGGGTGAACCGCTTTTGGCGCACGGTCAACGCGACTCTGCCGATTCTCGGGGATCTCCGGGCCTTCGTAGAGTTTCGGGAGGCCCTCGGCCCCACCAGCGGCTTTCAATCAGCACAGTTTCGGCGGCTCGAGCTGTTGAGTGGCGTGCCGGCCTACTGGCATGGCGGGACCGCCGATGAAACGGGCAAGCTGCACGTAGCGGAAACGGCGTTTGATAAGCGCCACGGGGCGGAGCTTGAGGCCTTGGCCACTGAGGTTTCTGGGCGGAGCCTCCGAGATTACGCGGAGCGCCTGCGCGATGCCTGGGACCCGGACCGCTGCGCGCCGGAGTCGCCGTTCTATGCGCTTGCCCAGGGGCTTTTGCGCTATGAACGCGCCCAGCTGCGCTTTCACCAGGCCCACCTGGCCGTTGCCAAGACTCAGCTGGCTCGGGTGGGGGTGTATACGGGCACCGGCGGCTCCGCCTTTGCGACCTACCTAAGGCGCTACGAGGCGCGCCACGGTGAGCTCTTTCCGGGCCTCAGCGCAGTGGCAGGGCCGTTGAATGCTTGAGCGTCTCCATGACGAAGCTTGAGCTGACATCAAAGAGGTCCACGGCGATGAGTTTCTTGTAGAGCCGGTCATAGCCGGCCATATCGCTCACCACGGCCTTCAGTAGATAGTCCACTTCGCCGCTCATGCGGTAGCTCTCGAGAACCTCCGGGATATCCTGGATGACCCGCTGGAAGGCCTTGGACCAGATCTCCGTGTGTTGATTGGTCTTGATCAGTACGTAAACGGTAAGGCCCAACCCCACTTTTTCCGCATTCACCAGTGCGACGCGGCGCTCCAAGATGCCCTCGGCCTCGAGCCGCTGGACACGCCGCCAACACGCGGTGCGGGATAAGGCGACGGTTTCCGCCAGCTCGGCCAGGGGGCGGCTGGCGTCCGTCTGCAGCGCTTCGAGAATACGACGATCGTGTGCATCGAGAGGGTTAATAGGAAAAAAATCCTATAAAAAGGCATTTGATGAGAAAAAATACCACATTAGAACGGTATGTATAGGAATAAAGGTCAGCATTGTTCGGCTGCGCTTCGTAGACTGGTTGCACCGTAAGGCAAAACAAGAGCGAATCGGATGGACACGAAAGCGGATCTTTTTGCCTGGCTGCGCTCGGGGATTATCGGTGAGCGCGCCACGATCCCGACGCCCTTCGGATCTCGCCCGCTGATCTACGCCGACTACACCGCCTCCGGGCGTGCCTTCGCACCCATCGAAGCCTTCATCCAGCAGCGCGTGCTGCCTTTCTATGCCAATACCCACTCGGAAAGCGCCTATACGGGGCGTCAAACCCATCGTTTCCGGGAGCAGGCTCGGGAGCAGGTCCGGCAGGCGGTGAACGCAGGCCCTGAGCACGCGGTGATCTTCTGCGGCTCCGGTGCCACCGGCGCCATCAACCGGCTCATCGACTGCCTTGGGCTTCGCCATGCGGGCCCTGGGAGCGAGCGCCCCGTGGTGGTCGTGGGGCCCTTCGAGCACCACTCGAACGAGCTGCCCTGGCGGGAAAGCGCCGTGGACCTCCGGCACGTGCCGCTCGGGGCGGACGGTGGCTTAGACGAGGCCGCCCTGGACGCCCTGCTGGCAACCCTGGAGCCCGGGTTCTTCGCCAGTTTTTCCGCTGCGTCCAACGTGACCGGGGTGCGTTGCGATACGAAGCGCATCAGCGCGCTCGTCCATGCTGCAGGGGGGCGCGTCTTTTGGGATTACGCCGCCGCCGGGCCCTATGTGGCCATGGATACCTCGGATAAGGATGCGCTGTTTCTCTCCCCCCACAAGTTTTTAGGGGGGCCGGGGACGCCGGGGGTATTGGTGGTGCGCAAGGATCTGCTCACCAGCGCCGTGCCGGCCGTGCCGGGGGGTGGCACCGTCTCCTTCGTCTCCCCAGAAGGGCACCGTTACCTCGCATCCTTGGAGCGCCGGGAAGAAGGCGGCACGCCGCCGATCGTCGAAACGGTCCGCGCCGGCCTGGCCTTCGCCCTGAAATCCCGGGTGGGCGCGGACGTGATTGAAGCGCGGGAGGCAGAATTGCTCACCCGGGCTCGGACGGCTCTGGGCGCCGTGCCCGAGCTCAAGCTCCTTGGCCCGGCGAGTGGTGATCGCCTCGCGATCTTGTCCTTCCAAGTGTTTCACGGTGACGAGCCCCTGCATTACGGCTTTGTGGTCGCGCTCTTGAATGATCTCTTCGGCATTCAGGTGCGGGGTGGGTGTTCCTGCGCGGGGCCCTATGCCCACCATTTGCTGGGCATCGTGAAGGCGGACAGCGTGCGCTTTGATGAGGCCATCGCCGCCGGGCACGCGGTGCTGCGGCCCGGTTGGGTGCGTATGAACTTCAATTACTTCTTGGATGAAGAGACCTTCGCCTATCTTCTGGAGGCGGTCGCTTTCGTAGCCCGGGAGGGCTATCGCTTCCTCCCGGCCTATCGCTACTGCGCTGCCCAGGGGCGCTGGATCCATCGAGGCGAAGGGGCTAGCCAGCTAAACGATTTGGGTGACGCCTTTGGCGATGCCCTAGCCCCGCCGCCCCCGTGCACGACGGCGCTTGGAACTTTCCTGGCGAAGGCAGAAGCCGAGCTGGCGGCGCTGCATCACGGTGCCTGTGGCCCCTGCCTTGAAGCGCCGCTGACCGAGGCCTTGGCGCCCCTTAGGTGGTTCTATTTGCCCCAAGATCCGCCTCGCCAAGGCGCCTAGGCGCCATAGCGTTTCACCAGCTGGCGGCCGAGGGCCATCATGTGCACTTCGTCGGGACCGTCAGCCTGGCGGCACCAGCGGGCATAGTTGAACGCCTCTGCCATGGGGTAGTCGGCGGTGAGGCCGCCGGCGCCGTGAATCTGCATGCACCGATCAATAATTTTCTGCGTCGCCAGCGGTACGCTGATTTTGGTCGCGGCGATCAAATCCCGCGCGTCCTTTGCCCCCACCGCATCCATGGTGGCTGCGGTTTTTAAGGTCAAAAGGCGAACCCCTTCCAGTTCCGCGAAGGAGAGGGCGAGGTTTTCCAGCACCGATTGGTGTTCGGACAGCTTGCGCCCGAAGGTGCTGCGCCGCTCAGCGCGCTGACAGGCCAGCTCGAGGGCGCGCTGAGCCGAGCCGATCAGGCGCATGCAGTGGTGAATGCGGCCAGGCCCCAAGCGGCCCTGGGCGATTTCGAAGCCGCGGCCCTCACCCAGCAGCAGGTTTTCCGCGGGCACGCGCACGTCCTCAAAATGAACCTCCGCATGGCCGAGGGGGGCGTCGTCGTAACCAAGGGTGGTGAGCGGCCGAACAATCCGCACCCCGGGAGTATCCTTAGGCACGAGAATTTGGCTGTGGCGCTGATGACGGTTCTCGTGGTTCGGATCGGAGACCCCCATGACGATAAAGATTTTCGTCCGGGCATAAGGGGCATTGGTGATGAACCACTTTTTGCCATTAAGGCGGTAGTGGTCCCCGTCCCGCTCAATGCGCGTTTCGATATTGGTGGCGTCGCTGGAGGCGACGTCCGGTTCGGTCATGCAGTAGGAGGAGCGAATCTCCCCCGCAAGGAGCGGGTTTAGCCAAGCCTCGCGCTGCGCATCCGTGGCGTATTTTAGGAACACTTCCATGTTCCCCGTATCCGGGGCGTTGCAGTTGAAGGCCTCCGGACTCCACAAAACCCGGCCCATTTCCTCCGCCAGGGGCGCGTAGTCGAGGTTCGACAGGCCGCCGAACTCCTTGGGCATCCACAGGTTCCAGAGCCCCGCGGCCTGGGCCTTCTCCTTCAAAAGATCCATGGTTTTGAGGGGCGCGAAGCGATCCGCGGCGCCCGCCAGCTCTTCGTGATAGGCCAGCTCCCGCGGGTAGACTTCAGCCTGCATAAAGGCCTTTAAGCGCTCGAGCAGGTGCTCGGCGTCGGCGGAGATTTGCAGATTCATGGGGTTTCCTTAGCGTGATGCCACTGCTCGAGGCCGCGGCGAAGAAAGCGGGCGAGGGTTTGGGGATCTTGGGCCCCGGGAATGCCAAAGCCCGTGGGTAAGACATAGCAGGGCACGCCGCTGATGCCGTTCTCCCGGGACCAGCTCACCTCATGGCGCACCTCCCGCGTGCCTTCCTCCGTTTGGAGCCAGGCGCGTGCGGCGTCGCCGTCGAGCCCCGCGTCCAGCGCGGCTGCCGTGAGCACGGCGTGGTCGCCGAGGTCCTCCCCTTCCGTGAAGTAGCGACGGAAGAGGGCCTCGAGGAGGGCGTCTTGGCCCGGGCCTCCGGCCTGGACGTGGGCCCACCGCAAAAGGCGGTGCGCGGCAAGGGTATTGGGCATGCGCTGGGCGCGCTCGAAATTGAGGGCGAGGCCCACCGCCTCCCCTTCCGCCTTTAAGCGCTCGAGCATACCGCCGCGGCCCCCGCCGCTGCCGAAGCGCAGGCGCAGGAATTCACCCCGATCCATCCCTTCCAGGGGCAGTTCGGGGTAAAGCTGATAGGCCCGCCAGGTCACGGTGATCGGGTCTAGGCCAGGCTCCCCTAGGGCTTGCTCAAGCTTACGCTTGCCAATCCAGCACCAGGGGCAGACGGCGTCGGAAAATACGTCGAGATTCATGGCGATTCCTCCCTAGGGGCGAAACCATAGCACCGCCCCCCAAGGCTGGGCGATCATAGGCGGCGCCAACAGGGGAGGCAGAATGCAAAGGTTAAGCTGGGATGCATGGTGCGCTGGCCTAGAGGAGGGCGATCGGGTCTTCGTCCCTGGCGGGCCCGGAGAGCCGCGAGGTTTGCCCGAGGCGCTGGCGGCGGGCGCGGCGCCGGCGGTGACCTTCGTGCAATTCCCTTTGCCGGGCATGAACCGCTTCGATTACAGCCTCGCGGGCCCCTCCGCCCGCATGGAAACATTTTTTTTGACCCCGGCGCTTCGGGACGGGTTTCAAGCGGGGCGGGTGAGCTTTCATCCCCTTCATATGCGCCGGGCCTTCGACGCCCTGGCGCAAGGTCCGGCCTTTTCCTGGGTGGTGCTCGCGGCCCGGCAAGATGACGCTGGCCACTGGCAGCACGGGCTTAATGTCGACTTCCTGCCGGCGGTGCTGCCGAAGGCCGCACGGGTGCTGGTGGTGGAGAACTCCCGTTTGCCGTGCCTGCCCGGGGCGCCCCGCTTGGATCCGGGGTGCATTGATGCGCTGATCACGGAGGAGACAGCCTTGCCCGAGCTGGGGGCCCCGGCCCTCGATGAGGCGGCCCGGGCGATCGGCCAGGCCGTGGCCGGGCGGATTCCCGATGGCGCGTGCCTGCAGACGGGCATCGGTCAAATCCCCGCAGCGGTGCTGGGCGCCCTAAAGGACCATCGCGATCTGGGCTTTCATGGCGGTCTTGTGGATGCGGGGGTACTCGACCTCATCGAGGCCGGGGTGCTCACGGGGGCGCGTAAGGGGCGGGACCGGGGCGAGCACATCACCGCCATGGCCCTCGGCGATGAGGCTTTTTATTCCCGCTTAGCAGGCGTCGCGAACCTGCGCTTTTGTGGTGCGAACTACACCCATGAAAGTGCTGTCATCGCCGAGCTTTCGGACTTTGTTTCCATCAATTCTGCCGTGGAGATCGATCTGTTTGGCCAGGTGAATGCGGAAACGGTGAGCGGGCGGCAAATTTCCGGCCCCGGCGGCGCCGTGGATTTCATGCGGGCCGCGGCGGGGGCGCCGGGAGGGCAGTCCCTTGTGGCCCTGACCGCGACAGCCAAGGGCGGCGCTCTTTCGCGCATCGTTCCCACCTTAGCTGCGGGGACGCCGGCCACGGCCCTGCGCACGGATACGGACGTCGTGGTGACGGAATTCGGGGTGGCGGAGCTGAAGGGCAAGAGCCTCGAGGCGCGGGCGGCGGCGCTTATGGCCGTGGCGGCGCCGGCTCATCGTGAGGCCCTAGCTGCGGCCTGGCGCGATTTGCGCGCTCGCTTGTAAGCGGCCGTTGTCCTTCGTCGGAAGGCGGGGTTATACTCCGCGCCCCTCGGGTGCGTAGCTCAGTTGGTTAGAGCACCGTCTTCACACGGCGGGGGTCGCTGGTTCGAATCCAGCCGTACCCACCAAATCCCTTTCCGAGATGGCCAACCCCAAGGCGAGCGCAGAATGACGGAGACTCTCCCTCACGCGAACCTCTCCATGGAAAGCATTGAAGAAGATTTCGCCTTCTTCGATAGCTGGGAAGATCGCTACGGCTATGTGATCGACCTGGGCCGCAGCCTGCCCCCCTTCCCCGACGCCTATCGTGATGACGCTCACCAGGTGCGCGGCTGCCAAAGCCAAGTGTGGATGGTCACGGACTTAGAGGACGGCCTTTTCCGCCTCGCGGTGGATTCCGATGCCCTCATCGTGAAAGGCCTCGGGGCCTTGGTCATGGCCGCCCTCGACAGCCTACCCCCCGCGGAAGCGGCGGGCATCGACGTCTTCGATCTCTTCGAGCGCCTGGGCCTCTTAAAGCACCTCTCTCCCACCCGGGGCAATGGGCTCCGCGCCATGGTCGAGCGGGCCCAGCGCAGCGCGGCCCAACTGCGTGCCACCACGGACTAGCGCCTTCCCCTGGCGCCCACCCCTGGTAAGCTCCGAGCTCAAGCACTTGGGAGGGGAAAAGCCTCATGGATCGCGCAGCACTTCGAGAACGGTATCGGCAGGAGCGGGATAAGCGTATCCGCGCCGATGGGAATCAGCAGTATCGTCGGTTAGCGGGGAGCGCCCTCGCCGATTACCTCACGGACCCCTACACGCCGCGGCAAGCGCGGGCGCCCAAAACCGATCACGTCACCTTTGCCTTCATTGGTGGCGGCTTTGCGGGCCTCGTCACTGGGGCCCGGCTGAAGGAAGCTGGCATCACAGACGTGCGCATCCTCGAGAAGGGAGGGGATTTCGGCGGCACCTGGTATTGGAATCGCTACCCCGGGGCCCAGTGCGATACGGCTTCCATGATTTATATGCCGCTTTTGGAAGAGACGGGCCATCGGCCCACGGAAAAGTATGCGCACGCTCCGGAAATCCTGGCCCAGTGCCAGCGTATCGGGCGTCAGTACGACCTCTATGAAAACGCCCTGTTTCATACCGAGGTGACCGATCTTCGCTGGCAGGAAGGGGAGCAGGTTTGGCTGATCGAAACGGACCGGGGTGACGCCTTCACGGCAAAGTACCTCGGCATGGGAACGGGGCCGCTCCATGTGCCCAAGCTGCCGGGTATCGCTGGGGTGGAAAAATTCCAGGGTCACGCCTTCCACACGAGCCGCTGGGATTACGACTACACGGGAGGCAACCCCCTCGGCGCGCCCCTCCACAAGCTTGCCGATAAGCGCGTGGCCATCATTGGCACGGGCGCGACGGCGGTGCAATGCGTGCCCCATCTGGCCCGGGCCGCCAAGCGCCTATACGTGTGTCAGCGCACCCCCTCTTCCGTGGATACGCGCAACAACCACCCCATCGATCCGGACTGGTTTGCCTCTATCGCCACCCCAGGCTGGCAGCAGCGCTGGCTGGAGAACTTCACGGAAAACCAGGCCATGGGCACGGCCAAGGAAGACCTGGTGCAGGACGGCTGGACCGATCTCTCCCGGCGTATTCGGGAGAAGGTGATGAGCTTGCCTCCTGAGCAGCGCACCCCTGCGGGCATGCTGGCGGCCTATGAAGAGGCCGACGACGAAAAGATGGAAGAGATCCGCACCCGCGCCCGCACCGTGGTGCAGGACCCGGCGACGGGGGAGAAGCTTCAGGCCTGGTATCGCCAGCTCTGCAAACGCCCCTGCTTTCACGATCAGTACCTTCAGGCCTTTAACGAGCCCGCGGCCGTGCTGCTTGATACGGACGGGCAGGGCGTACAGGAAATTACGGAGACGGGCGTGGTGGTGGGCGGTGAGCACTATGAAGTGGACTGCATCATCTACGCTTCGGGCTTCGAGGTGGGCACGCCCTTCACCGAGCGAGCGGGCTTTGACCCCGCCGGGCGGGACGGTTTGCGCCTGTCGACGCGCTGGGCCGAGGGCATGCGCTCCCTCCACGGTACCCATGTGGCGGGGTTCCCGAATCTGTTTATCGTCCAGCCCACCCAGGGGGCAAACCTGATCTCCAACGTGCCTCATAACCTGACCGAGTCGGGGCAGGCTATCGCTGCCGTGGTCGCGGAGGCGGAGCAGCGCGGGGCAAAGACCATTGAGGTCACGGAGGAAGCGGAGAAGGCGTGGGTCGATCTGCTGCTGTCGGCGCCGCCGCGCGCCATGATTGGCTCCCAGGAATGCACGCCGGGCTACTACAACAACGAGGGGCAGGATCCCGGGCCGGGCGCCCGCTATCACACGGGCTACCCGGCGGGCCCCACCGCCTACTTCCGCTACCTGCGGGATTGGTGGGGTAAGGGGACTTTCGCGGGGTTAGCGATTCGCTAACCCCCTAAGCCCGCTTCAACACCACGGGCAAATCGGCGATGCCGTGAATGAAGTTGTTCGGATTGAACACGGCGTCGCCGACGACCTCGATGCTCGAGAAACGGGCGAGAAGCTCCTCCCAAAGAATCCGTAGCTGGAGCTCGGCGAGGCGATTGCCCATGCAGCGGTGCACACCGAAGCCGAAGCTGACGTGGGCCCGGGCATTGGGGCGGTCAATGCGGAGCTTATCGGCGTCCTCGAACACCGTTTCGTCCCGGTTCCCGGACAAATACCACATCACCACCTTGTCGCCCTTTTTAAAGGCTTTTCCTTGGAACTCGACGTCCGCCTGCACCGTGCGGCGCATGTGGATGACTGGGGACTGCCAGCGGATCATCTCGGCCACCATGTTGGGGATGAGGGTTGGGTCGTTCCGCAGCTTGGCCATTTCTTCGGGCTGTTGATTCAGGGCGAGGACCCCGCCGCTGATGGAGTTCCGCGTGGTGTCGTTGCCCCCCACGATGAGCAGCATGATGTTGCCCAGGAACTCCGTGGGTCGGGTGTGCATATCGCGGGTGGATTCGCCGTGCACCAGCATGGAGATGAGGTCTGCTTGGGGCGGCTTCCCGGCGCGGTCGTTCCAGAGGCCCATAAAGGTTTCCGCGCAATCCTTAAACGCCGCCGCGCGCACATCCCGAGTGACCCCGGCCTCTCCCATGAGCTCGGGGGAGGCGGTGGTGATATCGGACCAGTGAATGAGCTTGTGCCGGTCCTCATAGGGAAACTCGAAGAGGGTGGCCAGCATGCGCGCGGTCAGCTCCACGGAGACCGCAGGCACCCAGTTGAAGGGCGTACCCACGGGCAGATGCTCGAGGATATCGACCACCCGTTCGCGAATGAGCGGTTCAAGGCGGGCCAGGTTCGTCGGTGCGACGGACGGCGCAACGGCTTTCCGCTGCGCTGAATGCTTGGGCTCATCCATGGCGATGAAGTTATCGAGGCGGATTGCTTCGTCGAGCTCCGGCTCGGCGATGGTGATGCCGCCCACCTCCGAGGAGAACAGCTGATGGTTCATGTCCACGGCTTTGATATCCCCAGGCCGCGTGACGGACCAGTAGGGCCCGGTCGGGCTATCGGCGCAGTAATGCACGGGATCGTCCGCGCGCAGGCGGGCAAAAGTTTCGCGCCAGCTACCGTCGGCAAAGCGCCCCGGTTGGCTGGGGTCGAGGGCCGAAAGGGCCTCTCGGTGCGTAGCTTGACTCATGCGGTGGTCCTCCCCTGCGCTTGCCTAGGGGGCAAGCTGTTTCTCGTTGTTTTGGCGAAGCCGTCTAAAGCCTTGTCGAGCAGGTCTTGCCGAGGCGTCAGTGCCGAGGCTCGCGCCTTGCGCATCGATGAACTGGAACACCATGGGGAAGGCCAGGCCCGTTTCGTCTCCGTTGACACTGATTTCTTCAAGCTGATCAAGAGTGGGATAGCCCCCAAAGGCCTCCCCGGGATCGCCGATGAAAAAGTCGCCGTCCATATCCGTGCCTGCCACGAGTTCAAAGCGCCCCGGGGTGAGGCCCGTCAGCCTAAAGGGATAGCGGCCGTTCACGGGCGCGAGGACTGTCGCCTGGGCCACCGAATCTCCCGTGTCTGGGTCGATAGCAAGAATGAAGACCACGCCTGCGTTTGCGTCGAGAACCCGCGCGGGGTCGGCGTTCTCAAAGCGCACGACGATGGGGCGGCTGCTCGCGCCGAGTTCGGCGTCGAGACGGGTAGCATAGGTTCCGAAGGGGAGGGTGCTGCGGTCTAACCGCACCATGAAGCGGGCTGGGCTTCCAGGCTCCGCAGCCAGGGTGGTGACGCTGAGGGCCGGCGAGCCGCTAGTGAGGGTGATCCGTCCTTCGCTACCGTCCCCCGTGGCGGTCACGCTGACTTCGATTTCCGTGGTTACGCGGCCAAAGTTTAAGGTGCTTGGGCTGGCGCGCAGCACGAGGGGCGCGGGCGGTGTGTTGCCGCTGGCGACGGCCTGGGCGAAGCGCACGGCTTTCAATGCGTTCAGGCGTCCGTACCCGAAGCGGTCGTCGCGACCGGGTTCACCGAGGTCGTCCGTTAGCTGCCCCGCTTCGAGGGCTTGGGTGAAGGTTTCAACCGTGAGTGTGGGGAGCAGGGCCTTCATGAGGGCGGCCACCCCCGCCACGTGAGGGGCGGCCATGGAGGTACCCGCTTTGAACTCGTAGCTCGGGTTGATGGCGCCATCGTCATCGCCGTCCGTGGAGAGAACGAGGTCCGGTTGGGCGTCGCCGTTTAGGTCGGCCGTGTTGTCTCCCCCTGGGGCCGCGATATCAATGGTGCTGCCGAAATTCGAATAGCTGGCGAGGCGGTCATCGATGGTGGTGGCCGATACGCTAATCACCCCGTCGTACGCCGCCGGGTAACTTGGTAGGGACGTCCCTTCGTTGCCGGCGGCGGCAATGATGAGGCTGCCAGCCGCCTGGGCTTCGAGAAAGGTTTGCTCTTCGCTGAGGGAGCCCCCTGGGCCCCCAAGGGATAAATTGATGATCGCCGCGGGCTTTGGCGGTCGGGTCCCCGAGACGTTATCGAGACCTGCGGCGTAGCGAACCGCTTGTACGATGTCGAAGCTGGTGCCGCCGTCGCAGCCGAGGACCCGGAGGGGCATGATTCTTCCTGCCCAGGTTACGCCCGCGACGCCTACGCCATTATTCGTACTCGCCCCGATAGTGCCGGCCACGTGGGTTCCGTGAAAGCTTGAGGGGAAAAGACCGCCGCAGCCATCCCCCGGGTCCGTAGGGTCCGGGTCAATGCCATCGCCATCGAGGGCGTTGTCGGCTTGGGCGATGAAGTCGTAGCCTCCGACAAGGCGATCTTGCAGGTCGGGATGGTCAATGACGCCGGTGTCGATGACCGCGACGATGACCTCGTCGCTGCCCTGGGTCAGCTCCCAAGCATCTTCGAGCTTTAAGTTTCCAAAATGCCACTGCACGGCGAAGGCAGGATCGTTTGGCGTGACGTAGGCGCGGCGTCGCAGATTGGGTTCGGCGAAAGTCACTGCACCGGATTGCTGCAGGCGTTTCATCGCACGAAGCACAGCACCTTTTCCCGGGTGGCGGGTCGGGCGGGCGGCGCGTCGCTGAGGGTCCTGGGCGCTCTCCGAGGGTCGGCGGGTCAAGGGGCTTCGCGCCCCGGCCTGAGGCTTCAGAACGAGCCGGTGGAGCGCTCCTGCGCGCTGGGAGGCCAAGCCCCGAGTGAGGTCTGCTAGCCGTTGCCCGTATCCTGCCTTTGCGGCTGGCTTCTCTAGGTAGAGAAGCTCGTAGGGCACGAAGGGGTCGCTCGCTTGCCACAAGGTGGGGGCGATGTTGGCGCCGAGGGCCTGCGTGCTCAGCTGCAAGATGTAGTTTGAGCCGCCTGCGCCGTCGAAAATCTCGACGCTCAGGAGGTACGCGCCAGCCTCAGGGACGATGACCTGCTCCCGGCTTCCCAGGTTAATCGAGGCATCTACTTCTTGTCCGTCCAGCGTTAGGAGGTAGAGATCGATATCCAGTTCATCGGGTTCGGCAATGTTGAGATCAATGACCTCGCCGCCCACGGCGTCGAAGCGAAAGTAATCGATCGCGTCGCCGCTGACGAAAAGCGGGCCCGACGCGCCGCCTTCGGGAGCATTAAGATAGCCCCCGAGCTGGGTTGGATTGGCGATAGGTTGCGCTTCGGCAAGCTGGTTATTGGATCGCACCAGGCTGTCCGGATCGTTGAGATCGGAATCGACATTGCTAGAACTGGCGATGTCGACGAAGCCGCTGATCTGCACCGTGCCTGTGGCGGGGCGAATGGTGAGGGTTTGGGTGATTGAGGCACTCAGGCCTGCGCTGTTTTCCACGGTCAGAGTAACCGGGAAGATCCCGGGACTATCGAAGCGGTGGGCCACGAGTTGACCCAAGCCTTCGCTGCCATCACCAAAGCGCCAGCTAAAAGATTCGAGGGTGGCTAGGGGGCCCCCGGGGAGGCTTGCGCTGGCATCAAAGGTCACCAGGGCGGGGGCCAGCGCCTCGACGGTGCTGGCGCTAAAGCGGGCGCTGGGCGCAATCGCATCGGGGGTCAGAGGCCGTTCATCTTCCGTGTCGGGAATGCCGTCGTTGTCGTCGTCCGGGTCCGTGTTATTGCCCAGGCCATCGCCATCGCTGTCTTGCTGCTCCGTCGGATCAAAGGGAAAGGTGTCGTTCGGGAAGGGCGTCCCGTCTCCATCGAGGTCCGCTTGCGCAGCCACCGTCGGGGTGCCCTCAAGCAGGGTTTGGAGGGCTTCCCGGGCCCCTTCCAGACTGTCCACCGTGAGCGGGGCAGGCAGCGCATCCGCAGGCCCCGCCAGGAGGTCCGTGAGGAGCGCTCCGCCGACGGAGCTCGCGGCCAGGGCCAGGTCGAGGAGGCCGCGGTTGCCGTCCTGCGAAAGGGCCTGCGCGGGCAGCGGAGCCACAAGGCGACCAAGCCGATGGGCCGCCGCGGCGGTGCGCGCCAGCAGCGTTCGGTCGCGAGCGGGATCGATAACAGCCGTGAGCGTTAGGTCCTCAAGCGCGCGGGTCAGGGTGCCGAGTAAGGCCGGTGCCACGCGAGCATCCGTGAGGTCGGCGAGGGTACCGGCCTCGTCCAGACCACTCAGCGCGAAGAACGCGCCGCTGACGGCAAGGTTGGTGATCGCGACGGGTTCTGCCTCGGCAGCGAGTAGGGCCGCGGCCTGCTGGACTGCCGCATCGCTACGACGATTTTCCAGGCCTAGCGTTTCAAAAGCCGTGGGCACCTCGGCCACAGATAGGTCGTTCTGGAGCAGGCCGTAGCTGAGGAGGCCGGGAAGGGCGAGGCCGGTTTTGGGCCCCGAGCCCGCTTCCGCCCACCGTCCCAGCGCGTCAGCTAAGGTTTCTTCTTCCGCGGCAGATAAAACCGTCAGGGCGTCGAGTAGGGCGTCAGCAGGGGTCCCGCGGCTACTGGCGCTCCGCGCCTGAAAAGTGGGGTCGCTGGCAAAAAGGCCGTAGGCTGTGGAACCAACGGCCTCCGCGAGAAGACGATCGCCGGCGGTGCTGAGCGCGCTTAAGGTGCCGGGGGGGGTGGAGAAGCGTCGGGAAACGGCCTCCGTAATGGGGTTGATGTGGACCGTTGCGCTGCCGCCCGGGCTCGGAAGTTCCGGGAGGAAGGCGCGCAAGCCGGCCTCCGCTGCGCGTAAGGTGAGAGGCCCGGTGGCATCCCGAGGGATGCGCAGGGTAAAGCGCCCAGCCTCGGTTGCCATCGTTTGGGCCAGGGTTTCCCCTGCGGCGTTTTCCAAACGAATGGTTGCGGCGCTTAGAGCTTGACCGGTGGCCGCTACCCCCGAGAGCACCGCCAGGGCGGGAGGGCTTGGAGTCGGGGAAGGGGCAGGGCCGCCCCCGCCCCCCGCGCCGCCGCCGCAGGCAGCGAGCCCGGCTAGGAAGGCCAGTAGTAGGACCCGTGGCAAGCGCTTCATCGGTATAGTCTCCGTTGTGGCGAGGCCGTCCTTGGGCGCGCACGCTTTGGAATCATCCTAGCACTGTCTTCGAATACGGAAGGGGGTCATGATGGAACAGGCGCGTATCGAGCGTCGCGCAGCGGCGGGGCAGAAGGGTTTCTTTCGGGTTATCGTGCCCCAGGACGCGGTGCTGTTTGAGGCCGGAGCGCCGGCGGATGCCCTCTACCTCGTGGAAGAGGGCCGCATGGCCATGGTCGACGGGCAAACCGGCGCCGTGGTTGGGATGGCGGGCGCCGGAGAAGCGTTTGGGGAGCAGGCGATTCTTCGCGGCGGCGTGCGCAGTGCCGCCGCCCGGAGCCACTTACCCAGCACGCTCTTGGAGATTCCCGCGGGGGCCCTTCGGGAAACCCTGGAGAAGCAGAACGCCTCCCTCCAAGCGCTCTTTCACGCGGCCATGCTCGAGCTGTCCCTTTGGAACCGCGCCCGCCAGGGTCGGCTGGCGGAGGCTACGCCCTTTCAGGTTCCCGTAGATCGGCTCATGTTGGGGCGCAGCCGAGGGGAGCTTCAGCACACGCTTACCTCGCCGGCCCATCAGCTCGCCGTGCCCGAGTTCCTCCTGCTCAAACTGGTGCTCAATCCCAAACTCGACACCCTGGCCTTGAGTGAGGAAAAGGATCTCCGTCAGGTGCTCTTTTCCTTCGGCCAGGCGCTGGTGCTGACCCATGGCTCGGTGAGGTTCCAGTGCGATGGTATGACCTTTTACGGTGGGCCAGGCACGGTGCTGGGGCTGAGCGGTAGCCTGTGTGGTTTGCCAGAATTTACCGCGACCCCCTTAAGCACAATCAACGCCCTGGTCTTGCCGATGGAACGGCTCGTTGCCGATCTCGCAGGCTTGAACGCAGGTTTGCTGGCGGTGTTGCGAAGCATTGTATTACGCACCCTCGGGCGGGCCGAGGCGCCGCCCAGCATGGTGGCCGTTCTGTCTGCACGGCGCCGCCGGGGGGCTTAGGCCCCGGCGCTGGGCGGGGAATTCGCGTCTTCGCCTTCGAGCTTTTCTCGGGCCAGATCGATGATGGCGCGGGCATACTCCTCGCTGAAGTCGAAGCGCGTGCGGAGCTCGTCTAGGAGGCGTTGCTCGTCTTCCGTAATGGTCCCATCTTCCAGGGCGTGAGCCACTTCGGCCTCAAAAATGGTGCGCCGCCCCTGCACCTGATTGGCGAATGCGTTGGCCATGATCCCGGTGAGTAGCGCAACGGTACAGACCCCCATGAGCGCGGTGCCGCCGCCAATGATTTTGCCGAGGATGGAAAGGGGGGATACGTCGCCGTAGCCCACGGTGGTTAGCGTGATGATGGACCACCACATGGCTGCGGGAATGGATCCGAAGTGCTCGGGCTGGAGGGTGCGCTCCGCGAGGTGCATCAACGTGCTGGCAATGAAAAAAGCAATTAGGAAGAGATAGAGGGCCGCTGCGAAGGAGCTCCTCTCTTCTCGCAGCGCTGAAAACAGATCTTCAAGGGCCGAATTGTAGTGAGAAATCTTAAATAGTCGCAGCATGCGCAGGACCCGGAGCCAGCGAAGATCGGCCCCGGTCGCGAAAAAGGCCACGAGGGAGGGCAGGATCGCGATGAGGTCGACTAGGCCGTGGAAACTGAGGGCATAGCGCAAACGCGCTCTCAGAGGTGTTGGCGCGGCGCCGCTGGCCGGGGCCGCCCAAAGGCGTAGGGCGTACTCGAGGCCAAAAACGCCGACGGACAGCAGTTCGAAGGCGAAAAAATAAGGGTGGTAAAGCTCGGCTAGGCTGTCCACGGACTCGAGGGAGATGGCCACCAAATTCAGCACAATGAAGCCCGCAAGAAAGCGGTCGCAGAAGCGACTGGCCCAGTCGCCCTCGCCGTCGCTCTTCTCTAGGATCTCATAGGCACGCCGTTGTCTTGCGCTGACCATGGGGGCTCCTTAGCTGTGCTCCAAATGGAAGACGGAGCGGGACACGGCCAAATAGGCAGCGAAGAGATCACCCTCGGACACGGCGCCGAGGAAGCGTCCAGGTTTGCCTTCGATACCGCCCTCACACACCGGCAAGCTTTCCCCGACGAAATCCGTGATGGCTTCCATGGCATCCAGCAGGCTCATGGGCGCCTGTAAAACCAGCATATCCCGGCTCATGAGCTCGCCAAGGGTACGGTCGTCGTTTGACGCAGCCAAGAGCTGATGCAAGGAGACCTTCCCCTGAAGGGTGCGATCGGCGGCGAGGACGTAGGCTTCCGTGACCCCCGCGCGCACCATGGCCGCCTTGCCGTCTGCCGCCGTGCTGTCCGCCGCGAGGGCCAGATAGGCGTCGGTAGCGAGGGGACCGACCGTTTGCTCCTGAAGCGCAATGGTTTGGCGCCCGGCCTGAATGTTGATGCTCCGATCCATGAGCTGGCGGTCGAAAAAGGACAGGCCGAAGAGGCGCTGGGAGACGAGCGCTGCTAGGGTGACCGTGAGGAGGGCGGCTACGGCGTAGGGGTAGCTTCCGGTCATTTCCAGGGCGATGAGGATGGCCGCAATCGGTGCGCCGATGACCGCGCCCCCCACGGCCACCATCGCCGCCACGGTAAGCACCGGCGCGGCAACCTCCAGACCGAGGCCACTAAGGGCCGCAGCGACCCCCGCGCCCAGGCTTGCGCCGATGAACAGCGCGGGCGACAGAATCCCACCGTAAAGGCCGAGGCCCAGGCACAGCGCACTCGCGGCCAACTTCGCCACCAGTAGAACGCCTAGGGTCGCTAGAGCAAAGCGCCCGTCAAGGGTGTCGTTCACCGTCCCTGTGCCCAGCCCCAAGATTTCCGGGACGGCCATGCCCAGAAGACCGCACAAAAGGGCCGCGAGAAGAATATTGCGTTCCGGTCCGAGGCCGCTCCGGGGCGCCCAACGGGCGACGGTGCGAACACTGTGGAGAAAGGCGACGGCGGTTAAGCCGGCCAGGGGACCCGCCAGAAGCACGTAGGGCATGACGTCAAGGAGCGCGAAGGGGATGGGCTCCACGGAGAACACCACGGAACCCTCGAAAAGGTGTTGGGCCGTTGCCGAGGCGGCAATGGAGGCGATGGAAATGGGGGCAATAGCGCGCCAAGAGTAGTGGCGCAAAATGGCTTCGTGAGCGAAGACCATGCCGGCGAGGGGCGCGTTAAAGCCCGCGGAGATAGCGGCGGCTACGCCGCAGCCGATGAAGGTATCGCTGCGAACTTTCGTCCCTCCGAGCTTACCGACCAGCGCGGCAAGGGTTGCCCCAAAATGGACGAGAGGGCCGTACTGGCCGACGGACGCGCCGCCGCCGGCGGAGAGGAAGGCCGCGAAGGTAGATCCCAGGCCTGCCCGGACGTCGAGCGTATTACCGCTTTGGTGGGCGCTCAGGATGGAGTCGGCGGGACCATGCCAGCGCGTAATGCCGAAGAGGCGGCGCACAAGAATCACCAGCGCTGCGGCCAGGAGCAGGGCTAGAAGCGGCGTAAAGGTTGTGAGGGGTGCGAGGCTTTCCGGAAGGTGGCTGGCCCCCGCCTGGCGCAGGCGAGTCAGGGCGCCCACGCCCAGCACGAAGTAACTCGACGCTAGCGCCATGAGCACGCCAATGCCCGAGCCGATGAGAATCACGAGCACCATTTCCAGCACAACGCCGTGTGCCTGAGGCCGGTTTTGCCCTTCCACAGTCCCCTCCGTCGCTGACGACTTTCCCCAGGGGCATGATAAGCCCTTGGGAAAAAAGGTGCTTGGGAATTTTGGAAGATTGTGCTTCCCTCGCGGCAAGGGAAACGGGGCGGGAGAGGGGAAGCATATGCATGCAGCGGGTGTTTGGTCCACGGTGCTCGGATTGGCGAGCCTTCTTGCCCTGGCGGTGCTCATGGTGCCCGTGGCCCGTCGCTTGGCCTTTCCCTTTACCGTGCTGTTGGCGCTGGTGGGCATTGGGCTTGGCCTGGGCGCGCACGGCATGGAAGCGCTTCAGCTCCCGGTGCTAACGGATATGCTCGGCGCTTTGCATCGCATGGAGATTACCGCCGATGCGGTGCTTTTTGTTTTCCTTCCCGTGCTTGTATTTGAGGCGGCATTGGCCATGAACGTGCGGCGCCTCGTCGAAGATTTAGGGCCCATTCTGTTTCTTGCGGTGGTGGGTTTGCTCCTATCTACCGCCATCATTGGCCTTAGCCTGGCCGCCGTATCTGGCATGGCGCTCGTGGCCTGCTTGATGCTGGGAGCCATCTGCTCGGCCACGGACCCGGTGGCGGTGGTGGCTATTTTCAAGGAAGTGGGGGCACCCAAGCGTCTTGCCATTTTGGTGGAAGGGGAAAGCCTCTTTAACGATGCCACCGCTATCGTCCTTTTTACCCTCCTGGCGACCGTGCTGACGAGCGGCGTGAGCCCGACCTTGGGGCAGGGGTTAGCCGATTTCCTTCGCGTGTTTCTCGGGGGCGTTGCCGTGGGCCTTGTGCTGGGACGGCTGTTTATGGCGCTGCTGCCACGGCTGGGGGGCGAAGCGCTGGCGGAGCGCAGCCTGACCGTCGCGCTGGCCTACTTCGCTTTTTTGCTTGGTGAGCATTACCTGCATGTGTCTGGGGTGATGGCGGTTGTCAGTGCCGCCTTGGTGCTCAGCGCTCGGGGGCCGAGCGTGCTGCCTCCCCATCATTGGCACGGGCTCCACGAGACCTGGGAGCAGCTCGGCTTCTGGGCCAATTCCTTGATCTTTCTCCTCGTGGGCCTGGCCGTACCGGGTTTGCTGGCTGATTTCACGGCCCAGCAAGGGCTATGGCTTGCGGTTCTTGTCGTGACGGCCGTGCTTGCGCGCGCGGCCATCATTTTCGGCCTTCTCCCCCTTTTAACGCGGGGCCGGTTGGCAGAGCGGGTTTCCCCGGCCTTCAAAGCGGTGATGCTTTGGGGCGGGCTTCGGGGCGCCGTGTCCCTCGCCTTGGCTTTGATCGTGCTCGAGGATCCGCGCTTCCCTGCGGCAGTGCAGCAGTTCGTCGGGGTGTTGGTGGCGGGCTTTGTGCTGTTCACCCTCTTTGTTCAGGCGCCTACGGTGGGGCTTTTGATTCGCTTTTTTCGCCTCGATGCCCTGGGTCCGGAAGATCGGGTCCTTCGCGATCGAGCCCTTTCGGGGGCGCTAGAGGACATCTCCCAATCCGTGTCCGCCATTGCGGAGCGACAGAAGGCCCCCCAAGACGTGGTGGAAAGGGTGAGCGGGGCCTATCACCGTCGTAGCGAAGACGCCGGCGCCAAGGAGCGCGCCGAGAACGAGTTGAGTGATGAGGCGTGGGTGCGTTTGGGCCTTGCGAACCTAGCGGTGCGCGAGCAACGGGCCTACGCGGAGCAGTTTGAAGAGGGGTTCCTAGCTTCGCCCGTGTTTCGCACCGCTGCGCAAAAGCTAGAGGATCTCCAAGATGGGTTGCGCATGCGTGGCCTCGCCGGCTGGGCGGCAGCGCTCGACCGAAATCTCGCCTTCGACTGGCGCTTTCGGCTGGCCCTTTCCCTGCAGCGCCGCTTCGCTTGGCTCGGTCCCCTGAGCGGCCAGGTGCGAGACCGGTTTGAGCGTTTAACGGCAACGGAGCTTGCGCTCGGCGATGTGCGTCGGGAGAGCCTGCCAAGGTTCACGGCACTTATGCCCGCGGCGGCGGCTCGGTCCTTGGAGGACGCCTTTGAGACCCGAGAGGCAGCGATTACCCAGGCCCTAGAGAGTCTGCGAAGTCAGTATCCTGAGTATGCCGCCCATCTCTCCCAGCGGATCCTCGAGCGGGGGGCCCTCCGTTTGGAAGGCCAGCGTTACGAGGCCATGTTGGAAGAAGGGGTGCTCACGCCTGATGCCTATCGCGACCTTCGGGCAGCGCTCGGGGCGCAGGAGGATGCCTTGGCTCAGCTTCCCCTCGATTTGGGGCTCGAGCCCGCGCGCCTACTGGCCAAGGTCGGGCTCTTTTCGCACCTTGAGGCGGCCCAGCTGGCCCGCCTTGCTGAGCGGCTTCGACCGCGTTTGGTGTTACCGGAGGAAACGGTGGTGGAGGCGGGGACGCCGGGGCAAAGCATGTTTTTCATTTCCAGCGGAGCGCTTCGCGTGGAGACGCCGACGGGGCCCGTACTGCTGGGCTCGGGGGATTTTTTCGGCGAGCTTGCGCTCCTGGACGGACAGCCTCGAAATGCGACCGTCGTGGCGGCTGGTTTTGCCGACCTACTCGAGCTCGGCGCCGAAGCCTTTCAAGCGGCGCTGGCCGAAGATGCGGCGCTTCGCGAGGCCGTCGAGGCTGCGGCAGCAGCGCGCCGTGGAGCCTAGGCGGCGGCGACGCCGTTCCTGAAGCGCGCCAGCCCGCTCTCAAGGAGGCTTGGGCTGCACCCGAAGTTAAAGCGCAGGAAGTTCGCGTCACCGAAGGGCGCACCGGGCGATAGGCCCAGCCCCTGGGCCTCGAAGTGCGCCGGCGGATCCTGAAGGCCGAGTTCACGAATATCTAGCCAGGCCAAGCAGGTGGCTTCCACGGGCGTTGTGCTGACCCTAGGGAGGGCGGCCATCACCTCGGCGAGGCGCGCATGATTAGCCCGAAGCTGGGCCAGCATGGCCTGACGCCAGGGTTCGCCGTGGCGGTAGGCGGCCTCCGCGGCGGCGTAGGCCAGGGGACCCACGCTCGGAACGAGGCCGGCCTGCGCTTGCCGGAACCGTCGCCGCAGCATGGGATCGGCAATGATGGCGAAGGCGCAGGGCAGGCCGGGAATATTGAAGGTTTTTGTGGGGGCCATCAGCGTAATCGACCGCAGGGCGAGTGCCTCGCCGAAGCTGGCGATCGGTCGATGCACCGTGTTTGGGTCGAGCACCAGCTCCGCGTGGATCTCGTCGCTGCAAATCAAAAGATCGTGCCGTTCAGCGAAGGCGCCGAGGGCGAGGAGTTCCTCCCGGTTGTAGACCCGCCCCGTGGGGTTCTGCGGGTTGCACAGCATAAATAGACGCGTGTCGGGACGGACGGCTTGCTCCAGGGCATCGAAGTCCATGACCCAGCGTTGCCCATCTTTGACCAGCGGCACTTCTATCCGGGATCGGCCGCCGTTCTCCGGCGCCGCAAAAAACGGGTAGTAGACGGGGGTGGTGAGCAGGACGCTATCCCCCGGCACTCCGGCGCAGCGGCAGGCGAGGTTGAAGCCGGGCACGACGCCGGGCAGCCAGACGATCCAGCTTGGGTCCACGGTCCACTGGTAACGGTTCTGGAGGAAGGCGAGGGTCGCTTCCGTGAGTGACGCCGGAACATCCGTGTAGCCCAGAATGCCATGGGCTACCCGGCGCTGGAGGGCATCGAGGATGGGTTCGGCGGTTTCGAATTCCATATCCGCGACCCAAAAGGGCAGGATCTCCGTGCCCGCGTACTTTTGCCATTTCGTCGCCGCCGTGGGGCGGCGGTCAATGACTCGGGTGAAATCCATGGCATGGCTCCTGCGTTCTTTTTCCGACGACACGAGTTGGTCTTTAGTGAGGGGGCTTAGGCGCGCTACACTGGCGGGGTAGGCCACCTTGGCCCGTTCCTAGCCGGAGATCCTCACCATGGACATTATGGACACGCTGCGCGAACAGGTCGCCAGTAATCCGATCATTCTTTACATGAAGGGTTCGCCCCAAGCCCCCCAGTGCGGCTTCAGCGCCCAGACCGTGCAAGCGCTGATGGCGTGCGGCCAGCCCTTCGCCTACGTGGACGTGCTGTCCCATCCGGACGTGCGGGCGAATCTGCCGAAGCTCGGCGATTGGCCCACCTTTCCTCAGCTTTGGGTCCAGGGCGAACTCGTCGGTGGCTGCGACATCGTCACCGAGATGTACGGTAGCGGTGAACTCAAGCCCCTCGTCGAGCAGGCCGCTGCGGCGGCTGCCCAGGACGCCGAAGGCGCCGAGGAGTAGCTCGCGCGCACAAAAAACCCCGGCCAGGCCGGGGTTTAGCTCGCGTTGCGGGGCCCCTAGCGGGCCGACTGAAGGAAGTTGGCTTCGCCCGTGGCCGCCAAGAGCTTCAGCTGCGTTTCGAGCCAATCAACGTGCTCCTCTTCCGCATCTAGAATGCTCGCGAGGAGATCGCGCGAGACGTAGTCCCGCACCGCTTCGCAATGGGCAATGCCGTCGCGCAAATCTGGAATGGCCTGGTGTTCGAGGGCCAAGTCCGCCTCGAGCATTTCCTCCACCGTTTCACCAATACGCAAGCGGCCCAGGTCCTGGAGGTTCGGGATACCTTCGAGAAAGAGAATCCGCTGCGTGAGCTGATCGGCATGCTTCATCTCATCGATGGATTCTTCGTACTCCTTAGCGGCGAGCTGCTCGAACCCCCAGTCTTTCAGCATGCGGGAGTGGAGGAAGTACTGATTAATGGCCACAAGCTCGTTGTAGAGGGCTTTGTTTAGGTGGCGGAGGACGTCTGCGTCGCCTTTCATGGTGGGCTCCTAGGGGCGCAAGAAATAACCGAGAGCGCCAGTCTGCCTTAGGCCTGAAGAGTTCGCAAGTTGTTGTTTTAAAAGGAAATGATAATAATAGAGGCAATGATAAGGACTCGTATTCGCGTGTCCTTGAGCGCCTGCGTTTTCTACCGGTGACAGGGCGAGGCTTCGAAGGCGAGGGCGCCGCCGCGATGGGCAACGGTCTCTTCGGCGAGGAGGGCGCAGGTGTCGTCCGTGCACTTACCGCAGCAGGTCCCTACGGCAAGCTGAGTTTGCAGTGCCCCAAGGGTGGCGGCGCCTTCCCGAATGGCTTCGCGGATTCGGCTTTCGCTGACGGCGTTACAGATGCAAACCAACATACGGACCTCCGGCGTGAGGCTCTAGCATGCCGGAATGAGAACGATTGTCAATCGCGAATTGGTTCCCGGGGCCATCCTAGGGCACCGTGCCAGCGATTCACGATGGTGCAGAAGAGTTCGGCGGTTTTCTCGGCGTCGTACAGGGCCGAGTGAGCCGCGCGGCTATCGAAGGCGATGCCTGCGGCCTGGCAGGCCCGTGCCAATACCGTTTGGCCGTAGGCGAGGCCGGCTAGGGTAACCGTGTCAAAGCTGGAAAAGGGGTGAAAGGGATTACGCTTGAGATCCTGCCGGGCGGCCGCTGCCTGCATGAACCCATGATCGAAATGCGCGTTGTGGCCTACAAGTACGGCGCGATTGCAGTCGCTTTCGCGCACCGCATGGCGCACGGCTCGGAACAAGGTGGTGAGGGCTTCCCGCTCGGGAACGGCGCCGCGCAGCGGGTTAAAGGGCTGTATACCCGTGAAATCGAGGGCGGCCTGCTCGATGTTCGCGCCCTCAAAGGGCAGCACGTGGAGCGTGAGGGCATTATCGATGGCCAGGGTGCCGTCATCTTCGACGCGCAGAAACACCGCGGCAATTTCCAGGAGGGCGTCCGTATCTTTGTTGAAGCCGCCGGTTTCGACATCAACGACGACGGGTAGGAAACCGCGAAAGCGGTCCGCAATCCGGGGCCCCGCTTCGTCCTGCTCGTCGTCCTGCGACGCTGCGTCCATGGCCGCCGCGCTCCGAAAAAGAAAGAGTTTAAAGCGTAGCACAGTGCGCCTCGGCTCGCCGGGGAAAAGCCTTTGGCGAGGCTTTTCGGTACCATGGGGCCCGCTAAGACTCCGGGGCCCCTGTCCCCGGCCCCACCTGCTTCAAGGAGCGCAACGTGGTTAAAAAAGTCGTGCTGGCCTACTCCGGGGGCCTCGATACTTCGGTCATCCTGAAATGGCTGCAAACGGAATACGGCTGCGAGGTCGTGACCTTCACGGCGGATTACGGCCAGGGCGAGGAGGTCGAGCCGGCGCGGGAGAAGGCAAAAAACCTTGGCGCAAAGGAGATCTTCATCGAAGATCTGCGTGAGGATTTCGTACGCGACTACGTCTTTCCCATGTTCCGAGCGAATGCGCTCTACGAGGGCGAGTACCTGCTTGGCACCTCCATTGCGCGGCCCCTCATTTCCCGTCGGCTGGTGGAAATCGCGGCTGCGACGGGGGCCGATGCCATCGCCCACGGCGCCACGGGAAAGGGTAATGATCAGGTGCGGTTTGAGCTCAACGCCTATGCCCTGAACCCGGAGATCAAGGTTATCGCCCCCTGGCGGGAATGGGACCTCAACTCCCGGGAGGCGCTGATGCGTTTTTGCGAGCTGAACCAGATTCCCGTCGACCAGAAGAAGCTCGATAGCAAGCCGCCCTATTCCATGGACGCGAATTTGCTCCACATCTCCTATGAAGGGGGAGAGCTCGAAGATCCCTGGGTGGCGCCGCAGGACAGCATGTGGCGGATGACCTGTTCCCCCGCGGAGGCGCCGGATACGCCCGAAGTGCTTACGATTCGCTTCGAGAAAGGCGATCCCGTCGCCCTTAACGACGAGCCGCTCTCCCCGGCGGCCCTCCTGACCAGGCTCAACGAGCTGGGCGGCGCCCACGGCGTGGGCCGCCTCGATATGGTAGAGAACCGTTACGTGGGGATGAAGTCCCGGGGCTGCTATGAGACCCCGGGGGGCACGGTGCTGCTGAAGGCCCATCGGGCTATCGAGTCCATCACCCTCGACCGGGAAGTGGCGCACCTGAAGGACAGCCTCATGCCGCGCTACGCTGAGCTCATTTATAACGGGTACTGGTTCGCCCCGGAACGGGAGTGCCTTCAGGCGCTCATCGACGCCTCCCAGGCGACGGTAAATGGTGAGGTGCGCCTTGAGCTCTACAAGGGACAGGTGCGCATTCTGGGTCGGCGCAGTGAGACCGACAGCCTCTACGACGAAGCCGTGGTGACCTTTGAAGATGACGCCGGGGCTTACGACCAGAAAGACGCCGCGGGCTTCATCCGCTTGAACAGTCTGCGTCTTCGTACCCGCGCCGCGCGCTATGGGAAAGGCGGCGCCTAGGGCCAGCCCCTAGTCCTCCGCCGCCGCCTCCGCGGCGGCAAAACGGCCCTTGAATTCACAGAGGTCGAAGAGCACGCAGGCCCCGCACCGGGGCTTGCGCGCCGTACAGACGTAGCGCCCGTGCAGAATCAAAAGATGATGCGCATCCTGCAGGTAGGCCTTCGGAATATGCTTTAGAAGCCCGTCTTCCACGGCCCGCACGGTTTTCCCCTTGGCCAGGGGGATACGGTTAGCGAGGCGAAAGATGTGGGTGTCGACCGCCAGCGTCGGTTCCCCGAAGGCCGTATTCAGTACCACGTTCGCCGTTTTGCGGCCCACGCCGGGAAGGGCTTCGAGGGCCTTGCGATCTCGCGGGACTGCCCCGCTGTGGTCCGAGAGTAAGCGCTCGCAGGTGGCCAGGACATTTTTGGCTTTGCTATTGAAGAGGCCGATGTGACGAATATGCCCGCTGATCCCGGCCACCCCGAGGCGCACCATGGCTTCTGGGGTAGGGGCCTCGGCAAAAAGCGTCCGGGTACCCTTATTCACGCTCACGTCCGTGGCCTGGGCCGACAGAATCACCGCGATTAACAGTTGAAAGGGCGTCTCGTACTCCAGCTCCGTAGTGGGTTCAGGAATGGCCTCCCGAAGTCGCGCGAAGATCGCCTCGCGTTTTTCTCTATTCATTTGACCGGTCCTGTAACCCGAACGCGTCGGGCTTTCACTCGGGCGGCGAGCGCCTCGGGGCTGGGTGGCGTCGTTGGCCCTGGGGACGCGGTGAGCGCACTGAGGGCGGCAAGCATGAGCAGACCCGCGGCGCTGCTTTGCAGCGCGGGCAGGAGGGGGCCTTCCATCCTCTGCCATAGGGGGCCGCTGGGAAGGCCCGCGCCGAGGGTGCCTGCGCCCAGGCCTTCCCGGAGTGCAGCGAGGCCCCACCATAGCAGTACGCCCCCGAGGAGGGCATGGCCGGGGCGCTGCCCCGCGCCCCATTGCCTGGCCAGCCACAGCGCACTCACCGTGAGCAGACCCCCCAAGGGGAGGGCTGGCGCGACGGGAAAAAGACCTAGGGCCAGCGCCCCGTAGGTTGCAACGCCGCTTCCCGCGGTGCCCAGAGCGAGAAGGGGAAGCCAGGGCGCAAGGCGCGGTCCCGCGCCTAGGGCGCGCCGCAGCGAGGCAAGCCCGGGCCAGAGTAGGGCCATCACGCTACTCACGATGAGCGCGTCGAGTAGCCGGTGGCTCGCGAGCGCGGCGGCGGGGGCGATGATTAGAAACGCGAGGGGCCGGGATGATGAGGTCATGGCAGGTCCCCGCACGGGTTAGGCGCTGCGGGCCACAGGCTTTGTGCAAGGGCCTCGCCACGGACGCGCAGGGCGTCGAGGGCCTCGGCCGTAAAGGTGGCGCCGCTGAGGCCATCGACCGGGGTTGGCAGGGGCGTGCCCGCTGCCGGGGCGGGTGGCCCAAGAAGTTTTCCGCCGTAGCGGGGCGTTTCCCTGTGAGCCAGTACGCGCTGGGCGCCGATGGTGGTCGGGCCGTCGAAGCGGGTTGCAAGGCGGAAGGGACCGCCCCATCCCTGCCCCTCCAGCGTCAGCACGAGGATTGGCTTCGGCGCGCAGAAAAAGTCTGCGCGCTCGCCAGGCTGAAGTCCGGTCCCCCCAAGCGCCTGCGGAGGGCCCTCTGCGCCCAGGGCGCGGTAGGGCGCTTCCGCTCGAAAGCGTGCCCAGCCTTGGCGGGCGGTCTCCGTGCCCAAGGCCGTCAGCTCAAGGGCGGCGAGGCCGAGGAGCAGGCCCAGGGCGGTGCGCCGAAGGGGTGAGGTGATCCTAAACACGGGGCGTCTGGCGCCTGCGCGCCTCCGCCAGGGCGTCGAAGGCTGGCCCTGCTGCGTTGGCCAGTAAGACAGCAAAGGCCACGCCGTCGGGGAAGGGGCCGGTGGTGCGGAAGCTTAAGGTCAGCGCCCCCGCAAGCAGGCCCATGGCGAGGCGCCCCGGGGGCGTGTGGGCCCCGCTAACGGGGTCCGTGATGATGAAAAAAGCCGCGAAGAGGCTGCTGCCCGCGAACAGGTGGAATAAGGGGGGGCCTGCGCTTTGGGAGCTGCCGCCGTCGTAAGCCAAGAGGGCTGCACTCGCGAGCCCCACTCCATAGCCCAGGGGGGCATGCCAGCTGATGCGACGCCGGTAGAGCAGCCAGAGCCCGCCAGCCAAGCTGGCGAGGGACAGCGCGAAGCCCGACCCCGCGCCCCAAGGGCCCGGATGGGTAGCGCGCCATTCGCTGACGGTCAGGCCCGACCTTGCCGCGAGGCTGGCGAGCGGTGTGGCGCCGGTCTGCCCATCGAGGAGCGCCAGGGGGAAAAGCAGCAGGGCGGCGGCGTAGCCCACCATGGCCGGGTTAAACGGGTTTCTTCCGAGCCCTCCGAAGGGCAGCTTACCCAGGCCGAGGGCCAAGGCCCCGGCGGTGAGCGCCCAGACCGGCGAGGTGCCGGCAGGCAAGGCGAGGCCCAAAAGCCAGCCCGTGAGCAGGGCGCTGCCGTCGCGTAGGGTGGTGACGCGTCGGTAGTAGAGGGCCTCGACCGCCAGGGCGCCCGCGAGTGCGCCGAGGAGGGGCAGGGCGGGGGCGAAGCCTTCCTGGGCCAGGCGCACGGCCAGCACGGGAAGGGTCGCCAGCCCCACCGTGCCCATGAGGCTTCTTACGCCAGTGGGGTTCATGACGGCTCATCCAAGGCAGTGAGGGCCGCCCGTAGGCGCGTTGCGTCGCGGAGGCGGTCTTCCGCCTCTGCTTTAGCGAGGGCTCGGGCCAGGGCGGCGCGCTGCGCGTCCTGCCGGCCCGGCGCCCCTGAGGTTTGCGCTTGGCGTGCCTCGGCCCGCCTCTTCGCCTCGGCGCGGCGCTGGCGCTTCGCCTCTAGGGCTTCCGCCTCCGCCTGGGCCCTGCGCTGTTCTCGCGCGAGAAAACGGGTCTGGGCCAGGGCCTTGACCTGTTCCGCTTCGGTGAGGGCGAGGAGCGCATCTTGTCCCTCGCGAAAGCGTTTGGTCAGCGGTAAGCCACTGGGGCAATGATCCTGGCACTGGCGGCAGGCGCCGCAGGCGTCCAATCCGAGGTGCTGAGCCCGGGGCAGATCGCCCGCGCCCAGGGCTTCGAAAAGCTGCTGGGGCCATAGCCCCCGGGGACAGACGGGTACGCAGGCCCCGCAGTGGATGCAGGGCATCATGGCGGCGTCCCCCGGGGGACGAGGTCGATGCAGTCTACGGGGCAGGGATCTACGCACAGGTCGCAGCCCGTGCACCAGGGTTCAATCACGCTGTGCATGCGCTGGGCCGCCCCGAGGATCGCATCCACGGGGCAAGCTTGAATGCACTTGGTGCAGCCGATGCATTCTGCTTCCCGAATGACGGCCACGAGGGGCGTCGGCTCGGGGGCGTCGAGGGGAGCCCGTTCCCGTCCAAGCAGGGTAGCCAGCGCCGCCACGCCGGCCTGACCACCGGGGGCGCAAAGCGTATGGGCGGCGCCGCTAAGGAGGGCTTCGGCGTAAGGGCGGCAGCCGCTGTAGCCACATTGGCCGCATTGGGTTTGGGGCAAGGTGGCGTCGAGGAGCGCAATCCGAGCTTCCCGCTGCGCCGCCTCGAGACGCTTTTCCTGGCGGCTGAAATGCAGCCCCAGGGCGAGGGCAAGGGTGAGCGCGGCCAGGACTAAGGCGGTGGTTAGCAGCGTCATCAGGCCCCGCCGTAGGTACTGCCCAGGCCCAGGGCGATAAGTCCAAGGACCCAGAGGCGCTGCCCGAAGACCGGGAGGCCTCGCCCGGGTGCGGCCGCCGCGGTGTTTTCGAGCCGGGCAAAGAGGGCTGCGAAGAGGGGTAGACCCAGCCCCAGAGCCAGGGGGAGGAGCAGAGCCGTGGCCAAGGGGAGCGTTCCCCCAGCGGCGTTTAAGCTATGGCTGAGGAGGGCGGGGGAGAGGAGCAGAAGGGTGAAGAGCGGGTCTTGCCCGGCCATCGGCGGAGCGGCGGCCGAGCGGCGATGCCAAAAGATGAGGCCCAGGACGCCGGCGCCCAGCAATAGGGGGAGAAGCAGGAAGCGGGCCGGCGCCAACCCCAGGCCCGCCGCCTGAAGCCCCGCGCCCAGGGCGCCGGCGCCCAGGAGGGCCAAGGCAGCGGTTGGGGCCTGCCGGAGGACCAGGCGAGGGTCAGCGGGGAGCCGGAGCAGCAGGAGCAGGGCGCTGCCCTGAAGGGCGAGCCAGGGCGTCTCGGCCAGGGCGGAGAGGTTGAGCTCCGCCATGAACCTACGCGATCTCCATGCCTGGGGTCACGCCGCGGTCAACGCTAAGGAGGAAGAGATCTTCTCCCCCCGGGCCCGCAGCCAACACCATGCCCTCGGAGACGCCGAAGCGCATCTTTCGGGGTGCGAGGTTCGCCAGCAGCACCACAAAGCGCCCCTTGAGTTCCTCCGGCCCATAGGCGCTGCGAATGCCCGACAGCACGGTGCGCTGGCCCAGAGGGCCCACGTCGAGGGTTAGGCGCAGAAGCTTATCAGCGCCCTCTACGGTTTCGGCGTTCAGCACCTTCGCGGCGCGAAGGTCGAGGGCCTGGAACTGCGCAATATCGATGGTTTCGCCGGCTTCTGGCGCCGCGGGCGGGGGGGCTGGAGGGGCGCTTTCCTTGCTCGCTTCGACCATGGCGTCCACGGCGCTGCGCTCAAGGCGCGTTTTCAGAGGCTTGAAGGGTTCGATGGCTTGGCCCCCGAACCACTGCTCCGCATCGGCCCACCGGAGGCTGGCGCCGCCAAGGAACGCCTCCGCCGCTTCGGCCATCTTGGGCAGAACGGGCTTCAGAGTGATAACCAGGACCCGGAATAGGTTCAGCCCCAGGGTGCAAATGGCCTGAACGGCCTCGCCTTGCTCGGGATCCTTTGCCAGTACCCACGGCTTTTGCGCATCGATGTACTGATTTGCTCGGTCCGCCAAGGCCATGATGGCCCGGATGGCCTTGCCATATTCGCCAGAGTCATAAGCGGCGGCAATGGGGTCTAGGGCTGCCTGGGCCTCGGCCCACAGGGCCTCATCGTCAATGCGCGTGCCCAGCTGGCCGCCGTGCTGCTTGTGCAGAAAGCCCGCGCAGCGGGAGGCAATGTTGACGACCTTGCCGACGAGATCGGCGTTCACCCGGGCCACGAAGTCATCAAGGGAAAGGTCGATGTCATCCGTATTGGGGCCAAGCTTCGCCGCGAAGTAGTAGCGCAGGTATTCGGGGTCGAGGTGCGCACGGTAGGTGCTGGCATTGATGAAGGTGCCGCGGCTCTTCGACATTTTGGTGCCGTCGACGGTCAGGAAGCCGTGGGTATGGATGCGCGTCGGCGTGCGGAAGCCCGCCCCCTCGAGCATGGCGGGCCAGAACAAGGTGTGGAAATTGACGATGTCCTTGCCAATGAAGTGGTGGACCTCCGCCGCGCTGCTGGCGCTCCAAATCGCGTCGAAACAGACCCCGTCGCTTCGGCCTTCGGCCTCGAGCTTCTTCAAGGCAGCCATGTAGCCAATGGGGGCATCAAGCCAGACATAGAAGTATTTGTTGTCGCTGCCGGGAATCTTGAAGCCGAAGTAGGGGGCATCGCGGCTGATGTCCCAGGGCTTAAGGCCCGCGGCCAGCCACTCCTGAATTTTGTTGGCCACCTCAGGCTGTAGGGTGCCGCTTTGGGTCCACTGCTCGAGGAACGCCTGCTGCTTACCGAGATCGAAGAAATAGTGCTCGGAGCTGCGCAGTTCCGGCGTTGCTTCGGACAGGGTGGAGCGGGGCGCTTTCAGCTCCGTCGCCTCGTAGGTGGCGCCACACTTTTCGCAGTTATCCCCGTATTGATCGTCGGCGTCGCAGCGCGGACAGGTACCTTTTAGGAACCGGTCGGCGAGAAACATGCCCTTTTCCGGGTCGAAATATTGGGAGACCTCCCGGGTAAAGATCAAACCGGCGTCGCGGCAGCGCTCGAAAATGAGCTCCGCACACTGGCGGTTCTCTTCGCTATGGGTGGTGTAGTAGATGTCATGGTCGACGTAAAAAGCCGCCAGGTCTTCCGCATGGGACCGGCGATAGCGTTCCACCAGCGTCTCGGGGGCTTCGCCAAGGCGTTCGGCGGTGAGCATCATGGGGGTGCCGTGGCTGTCGTCGGCGCAGCAATAGAGCACTCGGTGGCCCTGAAGGCGCTGAAACCGGACCCAAATGTCCGTTTGGATATGCTCAAGCAAATGCCCAAAGTGAATATCCCCGCTGGCGTAGGGCAGGGCGCTGGTAACAAATAGGGTGCGGGGCGCGGCAGCCATGGCGCATGAAACTCCGAGCGAGGTAATGGCGCGAGAGCATACCTAGGGGCGCTGTCCATTGCACCCGGGAGGCCTCGCTGGCGCGGCCCCTGGGGCCTATAATCGCGAGCTTCGCCAGCCAAGGGATAGGGTTATGACCGCGGTAGATGAGGGGCAGCTTCGGGCTGTCCTCGAAGGACTCACCGATCCCCTGACGGAGGGGCCTCTGCTGGCCCATAGTCGGCTAAACTCGCTTACGCCCTTGGCCCTCGAGACGGGGCCTGGGCTGCGGGTGCATCTTACCTTTCCCTATCCCCTTGCCGGGGCCCTCGCCTATTGGCAGCGCAGGCTTCGGGACGCGCTGGCGCCACTGGTGGACCCGGAGCGGCTGCAGCTGACCCTAGACTGGCGCGTGGAGCCCCAGCAGCCCCAGGGCAAGCTGGCCCCTCTGCAGCGGGTGGCCAACATTATTGCCGTGGCGTCCGGCAAAGGGGGGGTGGGGAAATCCACCACCGCTGCCAATCTGGCTCTTGCGCTCCAGGCGGAAGGCGCCCGGGTGGGCCTGCTCGATGCGGACATCTATGGGCCTTCCCTTGGGCTTCTGCTGGGGGTATCCGAGGGGACCCGCCCCGAGGTGGTGAACGAAAAGTTCTTTGTGCCCGTGGAGGCACAGGGCTTAGCCCTCATGTCCATGGCGCTCCTGACCACGGACCGCACGCCCATGGTGTGGCGCGGTCCCATGGCCAGCGGCGCGCTCCAGCAAATGCTCACGCAAACGCGCTGGCCCGAGCTGGATTACCTGCTTATCGATATGCCCCCGGGAACCGGGGATATTGCCCTGACCCTCTCCCAGCAAGTGCCGTTGGCGGGAGCAGTGATTGTGACCACGCCCCAGGATCTGGCCCTGCTCGATGCTCAGAAGGGCATCGAAATGTTCCGCCGGGTGGACGTGCCCGTGCTTGGCATCATCGAGAACATGAGCGTGCACGTGTGCAGCGCCTGTGGCCACGCCGAGCCCCTCTTCGGTGCGGGTGGCGGCCTGCGCATGGCCGAGCAGTATGGCGTGCCCATGCTCGGCGCCCTTCCCTTGTCCTTGGGCATTCGGGAGGATGCGGACAGCGGCTGTCCCACCGTTGCGGCCAATCCCACGGGGCCGGAAGCCCAGCTCTATCGGGACGTGGGCCGCCTCCTTGGGGCGCGCCTCGCCTGCCGCAGTGGCGGTGCCGACGCCCCGGAAATCACCATTCTTGACGACTAACCCCTTGCGAGAGCCCGCCCTATGACTATCAAAGCAGATCGTTGGATTCGGCGCATGGCCGAGAGCGAGGGCATGATCGAGCCCTTTGTGCGAGGGCAGGTTCGGGAAGGTCCGGGGGGCGATCGGCTCATTTCCTATGGCACCTCCAGCTATGGCTATGACGTGCGCTGTTCCGATGAATTTAAGGTGTTTACGAATATTCACTCCGCCACCGTCGATCCGAAGAACTTCGATGCCCGGAGCTTTGTTGATATCCAGGGGCCTGTGTGCGTGATCCCTCCTAACAGCTTTGCGCTGGCGCGAACGGTGGAGTATTTCCGTATTCCCTCCAACGTGCTGGTGATCTGCGTGGGAAAATCGACCTATGCCCGCTGCGGCATCATTGTGAACGTGACGCCTCTCGAACCGGCTTGGGAAGGACACGTGACCCTCGAGTTTTCGAATACGACGAATCTGCCGGCGAAGATTTACGCTGGGGAAGGGGTGGCGCAGATGCTGTTTTTTGAGTCGGATGAACAGTGCGATACCACCTATGGGGACCGTGGCGGCAAGTATCAGGGGCAGCGGGGCGTCACCCTCCCTCGCACCTAGGCTTCGGGGGTGCCGCGGGCCGTCAGCCAAATGGTGAGCAGGCGCCCCCCTTCTCGGTGCTCCATGCGCAGCAGAGTGCCGTCCCCTTCCGCAAACCAAAGGGTCATGGTTTCGTCTTCCCCGGCCTTGAATTCCCGTTCCAGACGAAGCGCCGCTTCGCCGCCGGGGCTGCCCGCTTCGCCCTGCGGTGCGGGGCCCTGGCCCGCAACGCGCCAGCGCAGGACCGTGGGGTCGCCGCCGTCGGTCATGGTGAGGCGTATTTCGGCGCCAAGCTTCGGCGGGGTCGCCTGAAGCCTAAGCCCGAGGGCGAGCTGCCAATTCAACGGGTCGAAGGTGCCCGGCGAGAGGGGATCCTTGCGCGGCTTATCCCCGGTGCGCGTGAGAGTTCGCTGATCCCAGTCGAAGATGAGCCGTCGCTCCCGTTGCCGACCGAGGCCCTGTTGCCGGGTCACGTAGTACAGCGCCCGGGGATCACCGGACGCATCGAGGGCAAAGGTGCTTTGCTCTTCCACGCCCATAAACAGGGCGCCCAGGGTGCTCTCGAATTGGAACCGGCCGTCGCTGCGCTGGGTGAGACTGCGCGTGCCCCGCGCGTTAAAGGGTAGCCCTTCGTAACTGGCTTCGTACTGATGCGCAAAGGGCTCAAGGGGGTTGGCCTCGGCCAGCGGCGCGCCCCAGCTCGCCCAGCCTAGGAGCATTAATCGAACGACGCGCAGGCCTAGGCCCATGGGGTCAGGGCCTCCTCGTCCCAAAACAGTTCCAGGGGCGTCGGCGGGGCAAGCCGATGGGCGGCCAAATGGGCGAGAGCCTGGGGGTACAGGGCGTGTTCGAGGCGCAGAACCCGGGCGGCCAGGGCGGCTTCCCCTTCCCCGGGGAGCACGGGGAGCCGGGCTTGGGCAATGGTCGGGCCGCTGTCCAAAGCCGGCGTCAGCCAGTGCACCGTCGCCCCGTGGAAGGGGTCGCCGGCTTCCAGCACACGGCGATGGGTATGCAGGCCGCGGTGGGCTGGCAGGAGCGCCGGATGGATGTTCACCAGCGGTAGGGGGCAGTGGGTAAAAAAGGCCGGGCCGAGTACGCGCATAAAGCCGGCGCACAACACGAGGTCGGGCGCTGCGGTCACCAGGGTTTCCGCGAGGGCTTGGTCGAAGCTAGCCCGGGAAGGGAATGCTTTAAAGGGCAGGCAACGTTGAGGCACTCCCGCCGCCTCGGCGAGGGCCTGGGCGCCCGTTGCAGGGCGATCGGTCACCAAACCGGTGAGGGCATAGGGGGCGTCCGCCCCGGCGCTCGCGCGCAGCAGGGCCTCAAAGTTGCTCCCCCGCCCGGAGGCGAGTACGAGGCAGCGCAGGGTCATGGGATCTCCCTTAGCAGTACGCTAAGGAAGCCAGGCGCCGGCTGAACCGGGCCTGAGTTGTCCTAGGCAAGGTGGCCCTCGCCCGCGGCGGTGATGTGTAGGGTACCGGGCACGGGTGCGGCGCTGGCGGCGACGATTTCCCCGAGGCGCCATGGTTTCTGTCCGGCTTCCCCCAGGGCCGCAAGCACTGCCTCTACGCTGGCCTCGGGTACGGCGAGCACAAAGCCGACCCCGCAGTTAAAGGTTTTCATCATTTCCAGGGGAGCAACGCCGCCGAGCTCCGCGAGCCAGGGGAAGGGCTCGGGCCAGGACCAGCTGGACAGGTCGATGGACAGGGCCAGGGGCGCGTCCTTCGGGAACATGCGCGGAAGGTTTTCCGGTAGGCCGCCCCCGGTGATATGGGCCATGCCATGAATCGGATGCCCGGCCTTCAGCACGCCGAGCAGGGTTTTCACGTAAAGCGCCGTGGGTTCGAGCAGCTGTTCCAAGCGCTCCGGCGCCTCGTCGAGGCAGCCCGGCTGGGTCGCCAGGATGCGCCGAATGAGAGAGAAGCCATTGGAGTGGGGCCCGCTTGAGGGCAGCGCGAGCAGCACGTGCCCCGGGGCGAGGTGCTGGCCGGCAATGAGCTGGCTTTCCTCCACAATGCCCACGCAGAAGCCCGCCAGGTCGTAGTCGCCGTCTTCGTAAAAGCCGGGCATCTCGGCCGTTTCCCCGCCGGCTAGGGTGCAGCCAGCAAGTTCGCAGGCCGCGGCGATGCCTTCGATAACCGTGGCGGCTTGATCGATGTTGAGCTTGCCTGTGGCGAAGTAGTCGAGAAACAGAAAGGGTTCGCCGCCGGTCACGAGGACATCGTTGACGCACATGGCGACGAGGTCCTGGCCCACGCGCTCGTGGCGGTTGTAATCCATGGCAAGGCGAAGCTTGGTGCCGACGCCGTCGGTGCCGGTGACCAGCAGCGGCGACGTATACCCCTTGGGCAGGCGGCTCAGGGCGGCGAAGCCGCCCAGACCGGCGAGCATCTCGGGCCTGCGGGTGCGCGCTGCGGCAGGGCCAATGCGGCGGATGAGCTCGGCGCCGGCGTCGATATCGACGCCCGCAGCGCGGTAGGTGAGCCCGAAAGATGGGCGAGGGGCGTCGTCGCGTGCCAAGAATAGGCTCCCGTATACATGAGCTTGGGCGCAGGACCCATTACACTAGGCGCGGCGCCGGCAGCTCGACCCGGCTTGAGGAAGGGCTATGGTAGCAGAGCACAAGGCAAGGGCATCGCTTTCCCCTCGGGGCGCCGTGCTGGCAACCCTGCTGGTGGGGCTGGCGCTGGGGCTTGGCGCCCCGGGCCGGGCTGGGCCGCTGGAAGCGCGTAACCTGTTCGACGTCGAGGTGCCCGTAGTAGACCAGGGCCGCCGCACCCGGAGCGTGGCCGAGCGCGAAGCCCTGGAAACCTTGCTCCGACGCCTCACGCCGAAGAGCGCCCTGGCTGGGCGTCCGGCCATTGCCGAGGCCCTGCGCACGCCGGAGCGTTACTACCGTAGCGCCAGCTATGCGCCGGGCGGCGCTCAAAGTCCTTGGCTACTGACCTTGGGTTTCGACCGGTCCACGGTCCTGTCCCTCCTCGCCCAAGCCGAGCTGCCCGCCTGGGTGAGCCCCCGGCCTCGCCTGTTGCTTTGGTTGGTGGCGGAGGAAGGCACGGGGAAGCGGCGCTTGCTCGACGGAAACCACCCCTTTACGCAAGCGGTCTTGACGGCGGGCGCCGATCGCGCCTTGCCCCTGGTCGCCCCGCTGTTAGACCTAGATGACCTGCAAAGGGTAGCGCCTTGGCAGGTTTGGGGCCGCTTCTGGGACGCTCTCGGTCCGCTTCGTGACCGCTACGGCGCCGAAGGGGAGGTGATCGTTCGGCTCCGGGAGGAGGGGGAAGGTTGGTACCTCGACTACGCCGGCTATGGCTTGCCCGTGGCCTTTGAGGGTGCGCTGCGCACGGAGGCCCCGGCGGTCGCGCTCCAGGCCGTGGGGCAGGGGTTGGCCGAAGCCTTGCTTGAACGCATGGCCCTGCGGCTCAGTGCAGAAGGGGAAGATCGGGCCTTTCTTCGTCTTGATGGGGTGGAGACTGCCCAGGCCTATACCGCGGTGCTGCGCAGCCTTAAGGCGCTGGCGGGGGTCGCCGAAGTGTTTGTGCTCGAGGCGCAGGGGGACGCGCTGCTCCTGCGCCTGACCGTCACCGATGCGCCGGCTCGGGTGCTCGATCAGCTTGATCGAGATGGGCGTTTTGAGGCCACCGTTCCCGGGCCCCAGCTCAGCTGGCAAGGGCGGTGGAAGGGGTGAGCGCTATGCGGTCTCAAATCCCGGCGCTAGCGGGATTTTTCCTGCTCTCCCTGTCCTTAGCCTTTGCGGTGACGGCGCAGGCCTATGCCCTCGCCCTCGGGGGCTATGCCTTTGCGGCGCTCCTCGGCCCTCGCCTGCTGCGCGCGCGCACCGCCGGCGCGGCCCTCCGGGAAAGCCTGGCCCGGGTGCTACCGCTGGCGCTATGGGTGACCCTCGGGCTGGAGGGATTTTTGCCCGCGCTATGGGTGGCCGCTTTGGTGGGGTGTGATGCGCTGATCGCTGTGGGCGTCCTTCGCGCCGGCGACGGCGCGCGCCTCGGAGGGCTCGTGCGGCTGCATGGGCTGGTGGAAGCGGGTTTTCTCATGGCGCTGCTCCTGGCGCTGCAGGGCCCGCCCTTCGCCTTTTTCGCTCCCCTGGTGTTTGGCAGCCGCTATGTTCTTTTACTGACGGGGCTCCTGGCGGCGTGGTTGAGCCTGCGGCCCCCTCGCCGGGATGCCGATGCAACGGCAGAAAGCCCATGACCGGACCTTCGGCGCAACTGCCGCTCGCGCTTGCCCTCCGCGACCACGCCACCCTGGAGACCTTCGAGCCTGGGGAGAACGCCCTGGCCTTAACGGCGCTTGCGCGCTTTCTAGAGCGGGGTGAGGATCGTCTTTGGCTCTGGGGGAGCGCAGGGTCGGGAAAAAGTCATCTCCTTCAAGCGGCCTGCCATCGGGTCCCCGCCAGTCAGTGGTTGCCCAGTGCCCTGGTGCTCGAAGCGCCCGAAGCCCTCTTTGCGGGGCTAGAGCGGGTTGCGCTAGTTGCCCTGGACGACGTGGAGCGCTTGGCGGGAAACCGCCGGGCGGAGGAAGCGCTGTTCGATCTGTGTAACCGGCTGCAGGCGGCGGGGAAGAGGCTCTTGCTCGCGGCGTCCGGAGCTCCCCTCAGCTTTGCCTGGAGCCTGCCCGATTTGGCGTCTCGCCTTTCTGCGGCGGGCGTTTTTCGCCTCCAAGTGTTAGATGACGAGGGGCGAGCTCGAGCATTGCAACGCCGAGCAGCCGTGCGCGGCCTAAGCCTATCGGATGCCACGGCCCGCTATATTCTGCAGCGCATTCCCCGCGACCCCGCCAGCCTCTTTGCCTTTTTAGATCGCCTCGATGCCGCGGCGTTGCAATCCCAGCGCCGTATCACTATCCCCTTCGTGCGTGAGGCGCTCGCGTTGTGAGGATGCCCAAGCGCATCTTGCTCACCGGGGGTGGGTCTGCGGGCCATGTGACCCCCAATCTCGCGCTCCTTGCGGCGCTGCAGGCCGAGGGTTGGGAAGTGCATTACGCGGGTAGCGCCGCGGGGATGGAGCGCCGTCTCGTTCAGGACCAGGTAACGGCCTATCACGTCGTGCCCGTGGGAAAGCTGCGGCGCTACTTTTCCTGGGCCAACGGGCTTGATGCGCTGCGGGTGCTGGCCGGCCTGTGGGTTGGCTGGCGCCTCTGCGGGCGCCTTCGGCCCGCGGTCATCTTCTCTAAAGGCGGATTCGTTTCCGTGCCCGCTGTCATCGGCGGCGCGCTCCGGGGCATTCCCGTGGTGGCCCACGAAAGCGATTATTCCCCTGGCTTGGCCACGCGCCTCGTGGCGCCCTTCGTGACCGTGTTGTGCACCACCTTCGAGGCCACCCGCGTGCCCCGGGCTCGGCGCCTCGAGCACGTCGGCTCGCCCCTACGCCCCGCCTTGCTTCACGGCTCCCGGCCCCGCGGGCTTCGCGTCCTCGGCTTTTCCGGAGACCGTCCCGTGCTGCTTGTGGTGGGGGGGAGCCTGGGCGCGGCCGCGCTGAATCAGGCCCTCCGGGAGGCCCTGGCCTCGCTTTCCCAGCGCTTCGATATCGTGCATTTGTGTGGCGCCGGTAAGGAGGCGCCGGGCCTAGGAGGGCCGGCCTATCGCCAGTATGCCTATCTCGACGAGGCCTATGGCGACGTGCTGGCGGCGGCGGACTACGTGGTGTCTCGGGCCGGGGCGAATGGCCTCTTCGAACTGCTCGCCCTCCAGAAAGTCAGCCTCCTCGTCCCCCTGGGGCGAGCAGCCAGCCGCGGCGATCAGCTGGAAAATGCGGCCTGGGCCGAAGGGGAAGGGCTTGTCCGAGTGGTCAGCGAAGCGGGGTTGACGGGGGATCGTTTGACGCAGGCCCTTGATGCCTTAGTGGAGGCAGCGCCGGCCCTGCGGACGCGCCTAGCAACCTTTCAGGCGCCCGATGCGGTGGGTCGAATTTTGGCCCTGCTGCGTGCCCTAGCCGCCTAAGCGTCCCGGAAATAGCGGCTCATGTAGCCTGCCAGCATGACTTTCAGTTCTTCCTGAAGCAGTTGGCGCCGGGCATCGTCGGCGCTTTCCGCCGCGTTCAGCAGGCTGTGCCCGGTCTCGATGACCATCACTAAGCACCGATTTCGCTGGGCTGCGGGCACTTTCGGAAAGCGCTGGCGGAGAATCTCATCGAGGCTGTCCTGGAGCGCATCCCGCAGCTTCTGGGCTTCCCGCTGTAGGGGATTATCCTTTACCTGGGCGGCCCAGAGGCCGAGAAAGCCTGGAAAGGTGGCGTACAGGGCGCTCAGCCCGTCTACAAGCGAGCCAACCCATTCGGCCCCGATGGGCGCGCCCGCTTCCTCGAGTTGGTCGCCGGCGTGGCTATGGAGGAAGGCGCGGACGTCCGCCTCATAGCCGTCTACGAGGGCTGCTACCGCGGCATCGCGGTTGGGAAAGAACTGATAGAAGGAACCGATGGAGGTTTGGGCGCGCTCCGCGATGGCTTTCGTTGTGAGCCCGTCGTAGCCCACTTCCTCGAGCAGGGACGCCGTGGCCTTCAGGAGGGCTTCGACGCGTTGTCGGCCGCGGGCCTGGGATGGCTCTCGCCGTCGCTTTAGGGGAGAAGGTGTCATGGGGCGAGTATAGCGCCCCCCGGCCTCGCCGTGGCCAGGGTAGAATGCGCCCCCCGTCGCTGGGGACGTAGAACGCCGAATTAAGGAATGCCGATGTTTAAGGTCCGGACGCACAACCAAATTGCGCTCGAGGGGTTAGAGCGCCTTCCTCGCAACCGTTTTGAAGTGGGCACGGAGCTGGCCGACCCGGAGGGCATTCTCCTGCGAAGCCACGTTCTTGCCCCAGAAGACGCTACCCCGCGGCTCCGGGCCGTGGCGCGGGCCGGTGCGGGCGTCAATAACATCCCCGTAGACGCGTTCACGGAGCAGGGCATTGTGGTGTTCAACACCCCGGGCGCGAACGCCAACTCCGTGAAGGAGATCGTCGTGGCGGGCCTCCTTTTGGCCTGCCGGGATTTGGCCGGCGCGCTGGCTTTTACCCAGGCGCTGCCCGCGGAGCTCGACGAGCACGCCCTGCATGCACGGGTGGAAGGGGAGAAAAAGCGCTTTGCGGGTCGGGAGCTGGCGGGCAAAACGCTGGGCGTGGTGGGCCTAGGCGCGATTGGCGCGCGGGTAGCCGATATTGCGCTGCAGCTGGGGATGTCCGTCCTCGGCTACGATCCGGCGATTTCCGTGGATGCCGCCTGGCGCCTGCCCCGGGAGGTGCAGCGCATGGAGAACCTTGCGTCTTTGCTGGCGCGCTCCGATTTTGTGACCTTGCACGTGCCAGCGTTGCCGGACACCCGTGGCCTGATTAACCGAGAGGCCCTTGCCCAGCTGCGTCCCGGGTCCGTGTTGCTGAACTTTGCTCGGGGTCCGATTGTGGAGCCCGAGGCCGTTGCCGAGGCCCTGAAGGCGGGCCGCCTCGCCCGTTACGTGGCGGATTTTCCCGAAACGGCCCTCCTGGGTCTGCCCGGCGCCTTGCTCCTCCCCCATCTGGGCGCAAGCACGGAGGAAGCGGAAACTCACTGCGCCGTCATGGCGGCGGAGCAGCTTAAGGACTTCCTCGAGCACGGCAATATTCGCAACAGCGTCAATTTCCCGCCCGTGGTCCTTGAACAGGCCGCAGGCACCCGCTTGGCGGTCATCAACGAAAATCGCCCGAACCGCCTGGGCCCCGCTCTGTCGGTGCTGGCGGAGCACAATCTCAATGTCATCGACATGCTCAACAAAAGCCGGGACGCCGTGGCCTACAACCTCATCGACGTGGAGGGCGCGGTGACGGAGACCGTGCTGGCTGCGTTAAGGCAAGTCGAGGGCGTGCTCAAGGTCTACCATTTTGGTGAGGACGTAGGCTGAGCGGGGGTCGTTGCGAAGCGCTGCGGATCGAGGTGCGCGAGGACGCCGAGATCGGCCACGGGAGGGGCCCCGGCGATGGCGCTGGCCAAGATTTCTCCGGCGAGAAAGGCCGTGGTGAGGCCCGAGGAGGCATGGCCCGTGGAAACGAGGAAGCCTGAAGCGAGCGCCCCCACGTGGGGTGCCCGGTCTGGGCTGTTAGCGCGCAGCCCAGCGAAGCTCTGTTGGTGCGCGCCGCCGGCTTCGGGCCAGCCGAGAAGGGCGTGCCAGGCCGCGAGGCGCGCCTGATTGGCGTTCCGATCTGCCGCCGTCGTCGTCGCCCAGGGGGGCGCATGGCGATAGGTAGAGCCCACGACCCAACCTGCCCCGTCGTGGAAGCCATGACCTCGCCCGGACAAAAGGGGGGCCCCGGTCAGGGCGGGCCCAGCGAAGCGGTCGAGTTGTCCACCCACCTGGCCCGTGGTGACGGGGGCCAGGGCCTTGAGGGCCGCCCCCGCGGCGAGAATGACGGGCAGGGCTTCCGTCCCCTTTAGCAATTCCTCCCCCGCCGAGCCTCGGAGGCGCCAGCCCCCCGCCAACCCCTCGAGGGCTGTCACTGGCGTGTGGAAGTGACCCTGCGCACGCCCTGGCCAGAGGGCGCCCAGGAGCTGGGGAAGGTTGGCGTAGCCGCTTTCCCTAAGCTCGAGGAAGGGTCCTGCTCCGTTCCCTTCTTCTAACAGGCGGAGGCGGGGGGCCAGCATGTGGTAGTAGGTGCTGGCTTTGACGAGGCGGTCCGGCCGGCGTTTTTCCCTGTATTGGCGAAGGGGGCGTGGAAAGAAGCCCGCTTGCCCCTGCACGCGTTGCAGGGCCAAGCGATAGGCTTGCCAGAGGAAGGGGCCGCGAGGCCCCTCGTCGACGGGCAAGCGCGGATGCAGCAGCGCCCAGGGGTTTGCGGAAGCGCCTCCGCCGGGCCTTGGCCCGGCTTCGAAAACATCGCTGTGGATGCCCTGCTCTGCCAGGGCGAGGGCGGCGGCCGTGCCCGCCAAGCCCGCCCCAAGGATCACCGCCCTTTCCGGAGCAGCCCTTGCCGCCCGGCCCAGGCCCGGCGCGAGGGACGCGGTGAGCACCTCTCGCTTCCGCGGGCCGTCACCCGCCACCTTGGGCCCCGGCACCCTCCTGCAGACAAAGCCGCTGGCGCCAAGGGCATCGCGCACGGCTCGGGCGACGGTGAAGGTGCCCAGGGTCGCCCGGGGTGCGCTCGCCGCCGCAAGTTGCCTGAGGAGAGGAGGGTGCCAGAGTTCGGGGCCCACCTTGGGGGCGAAGCCATCAAGAAACCAGGCATCGACGGCAGGGGCGTCCCGCTGGCCCAGCCAGTCGTCGAGGCCCTGCAGCGCAGCGCCAAGATAGAGGTGCAGGCGCAGCCGGCCCCCCTCCAAGGAAATAAAGTGCCACCCTTCAAGGGGCTCTGGCAGCGCGCCCTCCAGCGTTTTCGCGAGGGCGAGGAGGCGCTCGGCGCCCCGCTTGCGGAGCCCTTCGCGAAAACGCTGGCGATCGGGGGGCGCCAGCGGGGCCTGCTCGAAGCTGATGTAGGTGAGGGGGCGAGGCGCGCCCAGCCTCAGCCAGGCGTCCCAAAGCAGCAGGAAATTTAAGCCCGTGCCAAAGCCCGTTTCTCCGACCCGGTGGACGGGCCTTTCGTGGTCGCCGAGGCGTGCGGGGAGGTCGTTCCCCTGGAGGAAGACCGCCTGGCTTTCGCGTACCGGATCCTGGCGGTTGAAGTAGATATCCCCCGTCACCGTGTCCTGGGGAATGCCGTCGGCCCAGGTTAGCTTTGCTGGGGCGAGCGCCCGCGGGTGCTGCGTCATCTAAGCGTCGCGCGCCACCGGGCGGGCCGGATCGCGGATCCACTCGCTAAAGGAACCCACATAGAGCGCGGGCAGGGCGTCCTGGCACAGCCCCGCCGCGGCCATGGCCAGCAGGTTGTGCGCAGCCGTAACGCCGGAGCCGCAGTAGGCGATGGGGGCGGGGCCCGCAGCGAAAAGCGGTGCCCAGCGTTCGCGTAGGGTTTCGGTGTCCTTAAAGCAGCCCGTGTCCGCTAGGTTTCCGCTATGGGGCATGCAGAGGGCGCCGGGGATATGGCCCGCCACCGGGTCGATGGGTTCGATCTCGCCGCGAAAGCGGGGCAGGGCCCGCGCATCCACTAAGCCCTGGCCCCCGCTCGCCACGCGAGTGATAACCGCTTCAAGCGACGCCGTGGGCGCGAGGGCGGGCTGTTCGGTCCACATCGGGGCGGGGGTGGGGACGGGGGCAGGCATTTGGTTCAGCTCACCATCGGCGCGAAGCCACGCTTCAAGCCCACCGTCGAGGACCTGCGCTGCGGTGTGTCCAAGGTAGGCCGCACTCCACCAGGCGCGGGCCGCAAAGGCGCCGCCGGCGTCGTCGTAGAAAACCAGGTGCGATTGCTGGTTGAGACTTGCCCGGGCGAAGGCTTCCCGTAGGGCTGCCTTGGTGGGAAGGGGATGGCGGCCCGTTTTGGCAAGGTCGATGGGCCCCGATAGGTCGTCTTCCAGGTCGAGAAAGGCTGCATTCGGTAGACGGGCCGCCTGGTAGGCGGCCCGCCCCGCGAGGGGGTCGTCCAGGCGAAAGCGGCAATCCACGAAGCGCAGCGTCGGCGCCTTCGCTCGGGCAGGGGTCGCGGCGATCAGGGGGGCGTGGAGCGTCAGCATGGGCATGGGCCTCTAGCGGCGTCGAGGGCGCGTAGGATGGCCTCCCCCTGCGGGAGCGGCAAGCCAGGCCTGCGGGGTACTAGCGTCCCCGGCCTTGCGGTGCCAGAATGGCGGGGTGAAGTTTCATACAGCGGGAGCATAGCAATTTATGGGGATCGACGGCCTTTTGCACTTCAGTATCTGGGAGATGGTCCTGGCCACTTTGGTGCTGACCCACATCACCATTGTATCCGTGACCGTGTATTTGCACCGTTACTCGGCGCATCGCGCGCTAGAGCTCAGTCCCGTGCTCCAGCACTTTTTTCGGTTCTGGCTCTGGCTGACCACGGGCATGGGTACGCGGGAGTGGACCGCCATTCACCGCAAGCACCACGCGATGTGTGAAACCCCGGAGGACCCCCACAGTCCGCAAATTTTGGGGCTGAAGAAAGTGCTCCTGGAAGGCGCTGAGCTGTACAAGTATGGCAAGACGCCGGAGACCGTCGAGCGCTATGGGCGCGGTTGCCCCGACGATTGGATCGAGCGCAACGTTTATCGGCATAACACCTATGGCATTGTGCTGATGCTGTTTGCCGATCTGCTGCTCTTTGGCGTTTACGGCATCACCATTTGGGCGGTGCAGATGCTCTGGATCCCCGTGCTCGCCGCAGGGGTGATTAATGGCGTTGGCCACTACTACGGCTATCGAAACTACGAGTGTGGCGATGCGGCTCGGAACATCGTGCCCTGGGGCATCCTCATTGGTGGAGAGGAGCTCCACAACAACCATCACACCTACCCGAACTCGGCCAAGCTGTCGCAGAAGTGGTATGAATTCGACATCGGTTGGTTTTGGATTCGCCTGTTCCAGCTGTTCGGTATGGCGAAGCCTCGGAGCACCGGTCCTCACACCCTTCGGGATTCGGCTAAGGCCGTCCTCGACTTCGACGCGGCGCGGGCCCTAGTACACGACCGCTTCCGGGTGATGGAGCGCTTTGCGAAGGAGGTGGTCCGTCCCATCATTGCTCAGGAAGCGAACGCGGCGGAAAAATCCCTGCGGACCCTTATGGTTCGGGAAAGCTCCCTCGTTTCCACGGAGGAGCAGGCGCGCCTGGAGGGCCTGCTTGCCCAGTACCCGACCCTGAAAACGGTGTATGAGATGCGCTTGTCCCTGCAGCAGGTTTGGGCGCGTCGCGGTGAGTCCAAGGAAGCCATGCTCGACGCGCTTAGGGACTGGGTGGCCCGCGCTGAAGCCTCCGGAATCGCTGCGCTTCGGGAGTTCGCCGACGAGTTTAAGTCCTACGCCCTGCCCCGCGCCGCGGCCTAGCCGGCAGAACGAAAAAGCGCGCAGCCCTTGCGGGTTGCGCGCTTTTTTTGTGCCGACGATGGGGCCCTTAGGCTGGCTACATCCGCTGCACCACGGGGATGCCGAGCAGTTCCAGGCCCTGGCGAAGGGTGGCGCCGCAGCGACGGGCGAGGGCGAGCCGACTCCCTTGAGTGTCTGCGTCCGAGGCGCTGAGCACGGGGCAGTGCTCATAGAACGCCGTAAAGGCGGTGGCCACGTCGTAAAGGTGGGTGCACAGGAGGTGGGGTAAGCCCTGGTCACGCACCTGCTGCAGCACCTCTTCCGTGCGCAAAAGCACGAGGGCTAAGGCGCGTTCCTGGGGCGCCTCAAGCTTAACGGAAGCCTTCAGGCTCTCGGGGGCGAGGCCGGCCTTGCTAAAGAGGCTTTGAATGCGGCTATAGGCGTACTGAAGGTAGGGTGCCGTGTTGCCGTCAAAGCTGAGCATGGTGTCCCAGGAAAAGACGTAGTCGTTGCTCCGGTGCTTGGACAGGTCGGCATACTTTACGGCGCCCAGGGCCACCGCCTTGGCGATTTCCGTGCGCGCCTCGGCCCCCAGCGCAGGGTTCTTTTCTGCGACCAGGGCCGCCGCCCGGCGCTCGGCTTCGTCGAGCAGGTCTGCAAGCTTAATCACGTCCCCAGCGCGGGTGCGGAAAGGGCGCCCATCCTCGCCGAGCATGGTGCCAAAGGGCATGTGTTCGAAACTGCAGGGACCGGTGATAAACCCTGCTGCCGCGGCCACGGCAAACACCTGTTTGAAGTGCAGTCCCTGACGCTTATCAACGAGATAGAGGGCCCGGTCGGCCTTGAGCGTCGTGCAGCGATAGCGCACCGCCGCTAAATCGGTGGTGGCGTAGAGGTAGCCGCCATCGGATTTTTGGACGATGAGGGGCAAGGGGGCGTCGTCCTTGCCCGTAAACTCGTCGAGGAAGACGCACTGAGCGCCGTCGCTTTGGGTGAGGAGCCCCTGGTCTCGTAGCGCCTCAATTACGCCGGGGAGCGCATCGTTATAGGCACTCTCGGCGTGTACGTGCTCCCGCGTGAGCGTGACCTGGAGGCGCCGATAAAGGGCTTCGCAATGGGACAGGCTGACGTCGATGAAGCGTTGCCAGGCTTCCCGGCACGCAGGGTCCCCCTGTTGGAGTTTCACCACCGTTTCCCGGCTTAGGGCCGCGAAGGCAGGATCTTCGTCGAAGCGGGCTTTGGCGCGGCGGTAAAACTGTTCAAGGTCCGCAAGCTCGGCCTCCGCTGCCCGGTCACCTTCGTCGGCCTCGAGGCTGTTGAGGAAAGCCAAGAGCATCCCAAACTGCGTGCCCCAATCGCCAACGTGGTTTTGCCGAAGTACGGTCCACCCGCCATGGGCGAAGCAACGGGCGAGAGCGTCGCCAATGATGGTGCTGCGCAGATGTCCGACGTGCATCTCCTTCGCCAGATTTGGCGAGGAGTAATCGATGACCACCCGATGGGCGTCGGCGGCCGCCGCGCTCGGGGCGAGCACGTCGGTTTCAAAGGCCTCAAGCTCGGCTTCGAGTACCGTTTCCCGAAGGCGGAGATTGATAAACCCCGGCCCGGCAATGCTGGCTTCGCTTACGAGATCGTTAAGGTCGGCCGCGGCGAGGACCGCTTCGGCCAGCTCCCGGGGGGGACGCTTCAGGCGTTTCGCAGCGCCCATGGCCCCATTCATCTGGTAGTCGCCGAATTCTGCCTTGGTGCTGACCGTGAGGGCGACGGGGCTGCCCTCGGGGGCGCCGGCGGCCTTAAGCGCGGGGGCAAGACGCGCTTCGAGCAGTTCCTTGAGCACGGGCAGTCCCTTTTTCGTTAGCGGGGGGCAGGGCGCGCATGATAGCGGCGCGGGCGCCCCCCGTCAGCTTTACCTCGCGCCTTCAGCCTGCGGGGGCGCTCCGCTGGGGGCAGGGGCCGCGGCGGGTGCGTTCAATGGTGACGGGCATGCGCGGTACGTCCCGCATGCCGTCGCGCACCATGGTCTCCACTTCGCCAATGCGGTCGATGACCATCATGCCGTCGGTGACCTCGCCGAAGACCGTATAGCCGGGCCGATCCCCTTCCGCATCAAGATGGGCGTTATCAACGAGATTAATGAAGAATTGGGAGTCGGCGCTGTCCGGGTCCCGCTGCCGGGCCATGGCGACGGTGCCGCGGAGATTTTTTGCCCCGCCAACGGACTCATTGCGCACCGGCCCAAAGGGATCGCGATAGTTCAGCTGGGCGTCGAAGCCTCCGGTTTGGACCATGAAGTAGGGGATGACGCGATGAAAGATCAGCCCCTCGTAAAAGCCGTGATCGATATAGCTCAGGAAATTCTCGCTCGACGCGGGCGCGCGCTCGGGCCAGGTGGTCACCGTAAAGCGGCCGTAGTTGGTCTGAATGCAGGCCGCCGGGCTTGCCTCCGGGGTGGCTTCGGCTCGGGCCTGGGGGAGGGCCAGGAAGACAAGCAGCAAGGGGATCAGCACACGCATGGGGTGTCTCCAAAAGCTTAGGCGAGCAAAACGGGCAGGGCGCTGAGCATGAACAGCACGGCGAGGACGAGCAAGAGGGCGCCGAAGGCGCGATCGATCCAGAGGCCGTAGCGCTCGATGAGGGCGCGTAGCACGGGGCGACGAATGAGGCGGACGAAGGTGAGCCAAACCACCGTGACTTCAACGGCGAGCAGCGCAACGCCAAGGAGGCGCTGGCCGAGAGGCGCCGTTGGGGGTAGCAGTTCCGTAAACAGCGCCACCATCATGAGAAGGACCTTTGCGTTCAGGAGGTTGCTCAGTAGTCCTGCCAAGAACGCGAGGGTGAGCCCGGGTTTGGGGTCTGCCATGCCGCTGAGGCGCAAGGCACCGTGACTTTGCAAAGCGTGGTAGGCCAGGTAGCTCAACCACAGCGCGCCCAGGGTCGTCATAAGAGCGAGGGCCTGAGGGTGCAGGGTGGCGAGAGCGGCGAGCCCCGTCAGGGCAAAAAGACTATGGGCCGCAATGCCGAGAACGATGCCCAGTACGCAAAGATCGGCCTGCCGAGGCCGGGGCCCCAGGGAAAAGCGGGTGAGGAGCACCATGTCGGGCCCGGGGCTGAGCATGGCCAAGAGCACGATGAGCACCAGGCTGACCAATTCGGGCATGGGGCAGAATCCAAAAAAAACGGGCCAGCGCCGAGGCGCTGACCCGCTCGGGTCGCGCTTAAGCGATTACATTACGCCGTAGGCAATCATGGCGCTGGCGACTTTGTTGAAGCCGGCGATATTAGCACCCTTGAAGTAGTCCACGTGGCCATCGGCGGCAGTGCCATAGGTCACCATTTGCTCGTGAATGCCTCCGATGATGCCCTTGAGCCGCTCGTCGACCTCTTCCCGGCTCCACTGAAGCCGGAGGCTGTTCTGACTCATTTCCAAGCCCGAGACGCCGACGCCTCCGGCGTTCGCCGCTTTGGAGGGCGCATGGAGCAGTTCGCGATGGGCCTGAATGGCGTGAATCGCCTCCGGGGTGCTGGGCATGTTGGCCCCCTCGGAAATGGCGCGGCACCCATTCTTGATGAGGGCCTCGGCGTCCGCGACTTCGATCTCGTTCTGCGTCGCGCAGGGGAAGGCGAGGTCGCAGGGCACGTTCCAAGGGCGTTGCCCCGCATGGAAGGTGCCGCCAAATTCGCCCACGTATTCTTCGATGCGGCCGCGCCGGTTGTTTTTAAGATCCATGATCCACTGCAGCTTTTCCTGCGTGAAGCCGTCCGGGTCATGGATAAAGCCGCCAGAGTCGGACAGGGTGACCACCTTGCCCCCAAGTTCGATCAGCTTCTCGGCGCAGTAGGTGGCCACGTTCCCAGAGCCCGAAACAACGCAGGTCCGACCTTCGATGCTCTCACCGTGGTGGCGCAGCATGTTGTCCATCATGTAGACCACGCCATAGCCCGTCGCTTCCGTGCGGATGCGAGAGCCGCCGAATTCGAGGGCCTTGCCCGTTAGGACGCCCTCAAAACGATTCATGAGGCGTTTGTATTGGCCGAACATATACCCCACTTCCCGGGCCCCCACGCCGATGTCGCCCGCGGGCACGTCCGTGTCCGGCCCGATATGCCGGGACAGTTCGGTCATGAAGGCTTGGCAGAAGCGCATCACTTCCGTATCGGATTTGCCCTTCGGATTGAAATCCGAGCCGCCCTTGCCGCCGCCCATGGGTAGGCCCGTCAAGCTGTTCTTGAAGACCTGTTCAAAGGCGAGGAACTTCAGAACGCTTTGGGTCACCGTGGGATGGAAGCGGATGCCTCCCTTGTACGGTCCAATGGCATTGTTTTGCTGAACACGGAAGCCGCGATTGACGCGAATGTTGCCCTTGTCGTCTTCCCACACCACGCGGAAGGTGACGATGCGGTCCGGCTCCGTCATCCGTTCCAGAATCATGAGGTCTTTGTAGATTTGCTTATCGGCGATGTAGGGAATGATATCCATCGCCACTTCGTGGACGGCTTGGTGGAATTCCGGCTCGCCGGGGTTCCGGCGCCGTACCCCTTCCATAAATTGTTCTAGATCATCTGCCTGATGTGCCATCGCCCCTCTCCCAAGTAGTTAGTGCTGTCGTGCTCAATGACTGACATTAACACAGAACCGAAGGCCTGTTGGAAGGGCAACTTGCGAAAGGTGGCGGCCCCGGGAGGGGGCCCGGGCGTTAGGCGGCTTCGAGGGTTGCCCGGTAGCGGGCGACGGCGCCGTAGAACCCCAATTCGAGGGCGTCGGCGATGAGGGCGTGGCCAATGGAGACTTCGAGGAGGTTGGGTAAGGTGCGCAGGGCCACGAGGTTGTCGAGGTCGAGGTCATGACCGGCGTTGACGCCAAGGCCGAGGGCCTGCGCGCTTTCCCCTGCAGCACGAAATAGGGCGAGGCTCTCTTTCGTGGCCGGCCCAAGGCGGCGGCCATCGGCGTTGAAGGCCTCCGCAAAGGGTTCGGTGTAGAGCTCGATGCGATCGGCGCCGGTTTCCGGGACGCGGGAGATGGCCTCCGGATTCGGATCCATGAAGACGCTCACCCGGGCGCCTAGCTTTTTAAAGCGCGCAACAAGGGGGCTCAGGGTGGCGATATCTTCGTCAGTCATGGCCCAGCCGTGATCGGAGGTCAGTTGGCCATCACCATCGGGCACAAGGGTGACCTGGGCGGGGCGGCTTTCCTCCACCAGCGCCTCCAGCCCGGGGTAGCCATCGGCCCGGGGGGCAGCGAGGGGGTTTCCCTCAATGTTGAACTCCGCCGTTGGATAGTGCGTTCGGAGCCAGGCCGCCAGAGCTGGGACATCGGCTACGCGAATGTGGCGCTGATCGGGGCGCGGATGGACCGTGAGCCCCGCCGCGCCCGCCTGCATGGCCAAGCGAGCAAAGTCGAGCAGGGCCGGCCGCGCGTCTTGCCCGCGTGCGTTCCTCAGCAGGGCGATTTTGTTGAGATTGACCGATAGGGCGATCACGACTTGGGCTCCTGATCTTTTTGGCTTTCAGCCTCTGAAAGCGCCTTTAGGTGGCCGGTCCTGCCCAGATAGACCAGCATAACCGCCGTGTAGAGGACGGTCAGCCCAAGCCCCCCGAACAGCTTATAGCTGACCCAAATGGCTTCACTGAAGTTGTAGGCCACCACAAGGTTCAGCACCGCCGACAAGGTGAAGGCCACCGCCCAGCCCCAGCTTAGGGTACGCCAGACGGCCTCGGGCAGAGGGAGCTGACGACCCAGGAGGCGCGACAGCATGGTCTTTCTGCCGTAGAGGTTGCCCCCCACGAGGATAAGGGCGAAGGCGCCATTCACGAGCGTTGGCTTCCACATGATGAAGGTGGCGTTCTGAAGGTAAACCGTGAGGCCTCCGAGGACGAACACGACACCGCTTTGCGCCTGCATTTGGCCGTCGATGCGCCCGAGGAAGAGCTGACACAGCACCGCCGCAAGGACCTGGGCGCCCATGAGCACCCAGGTGGCCGTAATGAGGTCGCTGAACTGAAAGGCGATGAAAAAAGCCGCGATGGGTCCGAAGTCCAGCAGGGTTTTCATGGGCGGCCCCTTTCCGTGGTGCGTCGTGCTCGGGCGGCCTTGAGGCCGGCGCCGTTGGGTCGTCATAATAGCGGATTACCCGCGGCGTTTCTTCTTAGGCCGGGCCCGAGGCAAGTGCTATGGCGCAATTCTTTTCCGTGCATCCGGATAATCCCCAACCCCGACTCATCAAGCAGGCCGTGGAGATCATTGCCCGGGGCGGGGTGGTGGCCTATCCAACCGATTCGGCCTACGCCCTCGCCTGTCGCCTTGAGAACAAGGACGGCCTCGAACGCATCGTGCGCATCCGGGATATGGACCGCGATCATAACTTCACTCTGGTCTGCCCCGATCTGTCCGTACTGGCAACCTACGCCCGGGTAGACAATACGGTGTTTCGATCCCTGAAAGCCCACACGCCCGGGCCCTTTACGTTCATTCTTCCGGCGACGCGGGAGGTGCCCAAGCGCCTGATGCATCCGAAGCGGCGCACCATCGGCCTACGCGTCCCCTCCAATCCCATTGCTCAGGCCCTGCTGGCGGAGCTCGGCGAACCGCTCATGTCCTGCAGCTTGGTGCTCCCCGGGGAGTCCGGTCCGGAGACCGATCCCTGGAATATCCGAGAGTTGCTTCAGCACGCTGTGGATCTGGTGATTGATGGCGGCTTCTGCGGTCTCGAGCCCAGCACGGTGGTGGATTTCACTGGGGTGGAGCCGGTGTTGCTTCGCCAGGGCTTGGGCGACGCCTCGGCAATTGTCGGCGGTCCGGGAAGCGCTGAGGCTTTGCTATGATCACGGCGGTGGGCGCACGTCGCGCCAACCCAGCATAAGGGGTTTCGCATTTGGCCACGGGGGACTGGGATCGACGCGTGCTGTCCGGCATGCGTCCGACAGGACGTTTACATTTAGGGCACTATCACGGCGTCCTGAAAAATTGGGTGAAGCTGCAGCACGAATATGAGTGCTTCTTCTTCGTCGCGGATTGGCACGCGCTCACCACCCACTATGAGAACCCCTACGAAATTGAACAAAGCACCTGGGATACGGTGATTGACTGGCTGGCCGCGGGTGTGAATCCAGGCTCCGCCACCCTCTTTGTGCAATCGCGGGTCCCGGAGCATGCGGAGCTCCACCTGCTCCTATCCATGATTACCCCCCTCGGCTGGCTTGAGCGGGTGCCCAGCTACAAGGATCAGCAAGCGAAGCTCCGAGAGCGGGATCTTGCCACCTATGGCTTCCTCGGCTATCCCCTTTTGCAGGCTGCGGACATCCTGATCTATCGGGCAGGGCATGTCCCCGTCGGGGCTGACCAGGTCGCCCATGTGGAGCTCACCCGGGAAGTGGCGCGCCGCTTCAACTTCATCTATGGCCGGGAGCCAGGCTTTGAAGAGGCCGCCGAGGCCGCCGTAAAGAAGATGAGCAAGAAGGCCCAGCGCCTCTACGGGGATTTGCGCAAGGCCTACCTGGAGCGCGGTGACGAGGAAGCGCTGGAACGGGCGCGGGCCTTGCTGGGGGAACAGCAGAATTTATCCATCGGCGACCGGGAGCGGCTTTTTGGCTTCCTCGAAGGGGGCGGCAAGCTTATTCTTCCCGAACCCGACGCGTTGCTTACGGAAACGCCGAAGGTGCCCGGCCTCGACGGCGAGAAGATGTCGAAAAGCTATGGCAACACCATCAGCTTGCGAGAGGCCCCGGAGGTGGTGGAGCAAAAGGTTCGGACCATGAAGACCGATCCGGCTCGGGTACGCCGTAACGACCCCGGCGATCCCGCGAATTGCCCGGTTTGGGGGCTCCACGAGCTTTACTCCGATGACAGCACGAAGCGCTGGGTGGTCGACGGCTGTAAGACGGCGGGCATTGGCTGTCTCGATTGTAAAAAGCCCCTGATCGATACGATTCGCGCCGAGCAGAGTGGAATGCGTGATCGGGCTCGGCGCTACGAGGAGCAACCGGAGCTGGTCAAGGCCATCATTAATGAGGGGGTGGAGCACGCCCGCGATATGGCGCGGGACACCCTCGAAGAAGTCCGTTCGGCCATGGGGCTTGTGCACCGGTGAGCGAAGGGGAGGGCGGCAAACGCCTTGAGACCCTCCGGGCAGCGGGACAGGCTCAGGAAGAGTTTCCCTTCGCCATTGTGGAAGGCAAAACCGTTACGGAATTGCCGAAGGATCTCTACATTCCCCCCGATGCGCTGGAGGTCTTCCTCGAGGCCTTCGAAGGCCCTCTCGACCTCCTGCTCTATCTGATTCGCCGGCAGAATCTGGATATTCTTGAAATCCGGGTCGCGGAGATTACGCATCAGTACATGCAGTATGTTGAGCTCATGCATGCCCTGCAGTTTGAGCTCGCGGCGGAGTATCTGGTGATGGCCGCCATGCTGGCGGAAATCAAATCGCGCATGCTGTTGCCCCGGCCCCAGCTTGAGGATGCGGAAGAAGGGGAAGACCCCCGGGCGGAGCTCATCCGCCGCCTGCAGGAGTACGAGCGTTTCAAGCAAGCAGCCGAGGAGCTCGATACCCTTCCGCGGGTCGACCGGGACGTCTTCCCAGGCAGTGCGACCCCGCCGCCCATGGATCGGCAGCGGCCCCTGCCCGAGGTCGAGTTGAAGGAGCTCCTGCTGGCCTTTTCCGAGGTGCTTCGGCGGGCGGAAATGTTTCAGGGTCATAAAATCAGCTTTGAAGCCCTGTCCACCCGGGAGCGCATGGGCGACGTGCTGAAGGCGGTGTCTTCCAGCACCCATTTCATTCCCTTTCAGAGCCTCTTCAAGGCCGAGGAAGGGCGCTTGGGCGTCGTGGTGACCTTCCTGGCCATCATGGAGCTGATTAAGGAATCGCTCATTGAAATCGTGCAAAGCGAGCCCTTTGCCCCGATCCACGTGCGGGCTCGGGCCCACGCAAGCTAGGAGACTGCCATCGTGACGATGCCGGCGGAGTTGCTTGAAAATATTGTGGAGGGGGCCCTGCTGGCCGCTGGGGAGCCGGTCTCCCTTGATCGGCTCATGGCCCTATTCCAAATTGATGATGCGGTGGAAAAGGGGCAGGTGCGAGAGGCGCTGGCAGCGCTAGAGGCGCGCTATGCCAGCACGGGCTTGATGCTAAAGGAAGTGGCGTCGGGCTGGCGTATTCAGGTTCGGGAGCAGCTCGCCCCCTGGGTGAGTCGGCTGTGGGACGAGCGCCCCGCCCGCTATACCCGCGCGCTTCTGGAAACCCTCGCGCTGATTGCCTACCAGCAGCCCCTCACCCGCGGGGACATCGAACACGTTCGCGGCGTTGCGGTGTCCTCAAACATCATCAAAACCCTACTCGAGCGGGACTGGATTCGTATTCTTGGGCACCGAGATGTCCCCGGGCGCCCTGCGCTCTATGGCACCACCCGCACCTTCCTTGACTACTTCAACTTGAAGAGTCTCGATGCGCTGCCGCCCCTGGCGGAAATCCGCGATCTTGAGCAGTTATCAAAATCTCTAGGTTTGCCCCTCGAGGGGCTGGAAGCGGAAGCCCCCGTAGAGTCCGTTCCCCTGGAGGCCGTGCTGGGTATCGAAGACCCTGGGGCCTTTGAGCGGGACACCGTCGCCGCGGCGCCAGCTAGCGAGCACCCTAACGATAGCGAACATAACGAAGGAGCGCCCAGCGCGTGACCGAACTGGGATCGGAGAAGCTACAAAAGGTGCTCGCCCGTGCGGGCCTCGGGTCTCGGCGGGAGCTCGAGAGCTGGATTGCCGACGGCCGCGTTCGGGTGAATGGCGAGGCGGCGGAGTTGGGTCGTCGCGTGGGTCCCAGGGATCGCATAGAAGTCGATGGCAAGCTCCTCGGCCGGGCCGACGATCAAGCGCCGGATATCCGCGTGCTGCTCTATAACAAGCCCGTGGGGGAGCTGTGCACCCGTAAGGATCCGGAAGGCCGGCCCACCTGCTTCGACCGCTTGCCGCGCTTGAAAAGTGGGCGTTGGGTGGCGGTGGGGCGCCTCGATTACAACACGAGTGGCTTGCTTCTTTTCACCACGGATGGGGCCCTAGCCCATGGTTTGATGCACCCCTCGCAGGAGATTGACCGAGAGTACGCGGTTCGGGTGCATGGTGAAGTCGATGAACTCGTGCTGGACCGCCTGCGGAAGGGGGTGATGCTGGAAGACGGCCAGGCGCGCTTCTCCGATGTCCAGTATTACGGGGGAGAAGGCACCAACCGCTGGTATCACGTTACCCTGATGGAGGGGCGGAATCGGGAGGTCCGGCGTTTGTGGGAGTCGCAGGGGCTTGAGGTCAGCCGCTTGAAGCGGGTGCGCTTTGGGCCCGTTGTGTTGCCCTCCACCGTGCTCTCGGGCCGTTGGATGGAGCTCTACCCCCAGGAAATTGAAGCGCTCTATCGCATGCTGAAGTTGCCCATTCCGGCTATTCCTGGGCAGCGCGGGCGCCTGGGCAAGTCTAAGTTGCTCGTGCCCTATCCCGGCCTGGTTTAGGGCGGCGGGTTGCCGAGGGCCTAGGCGAGGCCCAGCAGGGCGCGGGCGTCTAGCGCCGCCCCGCTCAGGACGGCGTTCCGGCTTGCGCCAAAGCACCACAGATAGGCTGGCAGTAAAGCCTCCGGCGTGGGCAAGGTCATGGGATCCTCTCCGGGATAGGCCTGCGCCCGCATGTTCGTCCGCGTCCCTCCGGGATTGAGGGTAGCAAAGCGAATTTTGGACAGATTCTCCCCCTCATCGGCGAAAAGCTGCATCAGCGCCTCCGTGGCAGCCTTGCTCACCGCATAGGCGCCCCAGTAGGCGCGGGGCTTCCGTCCCACACCGGACGCGGTGAAGAGCACCAAGGGATCGGTCCCTTCCTCAAGTAGAGGAAGCGCCGCCTGCGTGAGTAAAAAGGCGCTCTCAAGATTCACGGTCATGAGCCGGGAAAAGGCGGCGGGATCGTAGTGGCTTAGGGGCAGGCGCGGGCCCAGGAGGCTGGCGTTATGGAGTAAGCCGTCGAGGCGTCCGAACTGGTTGCCTATGGCGTGAGCTAACTGTTGGGCATGATCGGCACGAAAACCTTCGAGGTCCGTGGGTTGCAAAATCGGCTCGGGATGGCCGGCGCCCACAATTTCATCAAAGAGGCTTTCGAGGCGCTCAAGGCTCCGGGCTAGGGCGATGACCGTTGCGCCGTGCGCCGCGAAGCTCTTCGCCACAGCCCGACCAATGCCCTCCGTCGCACCGGTGATGGCAATGACCCGGTCTTTCAAAAGGTCGGCGGCGGGGTTGAAGCTGCTGAGAGTTTCCATTACGAGGGGCTCACCGGCTGAAGTGCATAAGGTAGTTCACGTCTGCCCGGTCATTGACCCAGGCTTTGCGGCGCAGGGGGTCGTAGTGAAGCCCGGCCAGGGCCCGGAGCTGGAGACCGGCTTTCCGCCCCAGGGCGGCAAGCTCCGACGGCCGGAGGAACTTTTCGTATTCATGGGTGCCGCGGGGCAGCAGATTGAGGACGTACTCGGCGCCCACCACGCCCAGGAGCCAGGCCTTCGGGGAGCGATTCAGGGTCGATACAAAGAGCTGCCCGCCCGGCGCAAGACGCTCGGCGCAGGCCGCCAGAACAGCGCCGGGCTCGGGCACGTGCTCAAGCATTTCGAGGCAGGTGATGACGTCGAAGGGCCCTTCCTCGGCGGCGAGGGCCTCCACCGTGCTATGGACGTAGCGAATGCTAAGGCCCGCGTCCAAGGCGTGGAGGCGCGCCACCGTAAGGGGGCCCTCGGCGGCGTCCAGGCCCGTTACCTCGGCGCCGTAGCGCGTCATGGCTTCCGACACCAAACCGCCGCCGCAGCCCACGTCGAGAAGCTTCGCTCCGGCCAGGGCCGCCCGCTCCGCAATCCACTGGCAGCGCACGGGGTTGAGGTCATGGAGGGGGCGAAATTCGCCCTCCGGATCCCACCAGCGATGGGCCATGGCCTCAAACTTAGCGAGCTCCTGGGGATCGACGTTTTCCTGGGCCATTAGGCGGCTCCCATGCGGTGTTGCCAGCGCGCAGCGCTGCGCGTCAGGGCGTCGGGGTCGAGGGTGGTTAGGGCGCCGTCCTTCAGCACCGCCTTGCCTCCAACCCAACAGTGGCGGACGGCCGCGTCGCCGACGCTGTAGGCCAGCTGCGCCTCCGGATGATAAACGGGCTGGGCCTCGAGGCCTCCTAGGCTAATGGCCACGAGGTCGGCTTCATAGCCCGCCTCGAGCCGCCCAAGGCGATGGTCCAGGCCGAGCACCTCCGCGCCGCCCCGGGTGGCCATGCGCAGGGCTGCCTGGGCCGGGAGGGCCGTCGCATCCTGGGCGACCGCCTTGGCCAGGAGCGCCGCCACCTGCAGTTCTCGCAGCATGGACAGGGCGTTATTGGACGCGGCGCCGTCGGTGCCCAGGGCAACTCGGAGACCGGCTTTTAGGAAGCGGGCAACGGGGGCAAAGCCGCTGGCCAGCTTAAGATTCGACTGGGGGCAATGCACCACGGCCACGTTGAAACGCTGGAGCCGGTCCAGGTCCGCGTCGCTCACCTGGGTGAGATGCACCGCTTGAAGCCGCGGTGACAGGAGGCCGTAGCGCTCGAGGCTGGCTATGGGGCGCTCGCCATGCGTTTTTAGCGCCTCTTCAACCTCCGCCGCGGTCTCCTGCAGGTGGATTTGCACGGGCAGGTCCAGCTCCTCGGCCAGGGTGGCCACCCGGGCCATGTGTTCTGGAGAGAGCGCGTAGCTCGAATGGGGCCCAAAGGCGACCTGGATTCGGTCATGGTCCCGGTATTGATCGCGCAGCTCGAGGGTTTTGCGAAAGCCTTCCTCTGGTCCCGAGGCCCAGGCCGTGGGGAACTGGATGAGGGGGCAGCAGAGTTGAGCGCGCAGCCCCGCGCGCAGGGCCACGGAGGCGGCCACCTCGGGGAAGAAATACATGTCGCTGAAGGTCGTGGTGCCGCCACGAAGCATCTCCGCGGCGGCCAGGGCCGTCCCGTCCGCCACAAATTCCGGGCTCACGTAGCGCCCTTCTAAGGGCCAGATCCGATCCTCAAGCCAAGGGCCAAGGGGCATATCGTCCGCGAAGCCGCGGAAGAGGCTCATGGCGGCGTGGCCATGGGCGTTCACAAAACCCGGGAGTAGGGCCTGCTTAGGCAGGCTGACCCGCGTCGCCTGGGGCCAGCGTGCCTTGAGCGCGTCGGCCGGTCCCAGGGCGGCAATATTGCCCTCCGCCAGGGCGACGGCCCAGCCCCTTTGGCAAAAAGGGCCGTCATCGGTCATGGGCAGGACCCACTCGGGGCAGAGGAGGGTGTCGGCTCGGGGGGAGCCCGCGGGGGCGGTCGTCATAAGGCGGTTCCTTGCGGGCCGGCAAAGGGCGGCGAGTATAGCTCAAAGTCCCTTTCCTTCGCCTGCGAAGACAAGCACTTAGGCGCTCTCCTGGCGCCCCCGGAAAGGGGCGGGTGTGTTAAGCTGTGCGCTGGCTCCGGGCGCGTCGCGTTGGGGGTGCTTTTGGGGGGCCTGGCGCCCGAGGAAATCCTAAGCGAGTAATGAATGTCAGAGCTTGGTAAGGAAGTTTTGCCCGTCAATATCGAGGACGAACTGCGTCAGTCCTACCTCGATTACGCCATGAGTGTGATTGTCGGTCGGGCCCTTCCCGACGTGCGGGATGGTCTGAAACCGGTGCATCGCCGGGTGCTGTTCGCCATGAGCGAACTGAACAACAGCTACAACCGCCCTTACATGAAATCGGCGCGGGTTGTTGGCGAGGTGATTGGTAAATACCACCCCCATGGCGATTCGGCGGTTTACGACACCATCGTCCGGATGGCGCAAGATTTCTCCATGCGCTACCTGCTCGTGGATGGGCAGGGGAACTTCGGGTCCGTGGACGGCGATCCCCCGGCGGCCATGCGCTATACGGAAGTGCGCATGTCGAAGATGGCCGAGCCCCTGCTTGCCGATCTCGACAAGGAAACGGTGGATTTCGTCGCCAACTACGACGAAACCCTCAGCATGCCCTCCGTGTTGCCCACCCGCGTGCCCCACCTTTTGGTGAACGGCTCCTCGGGGATTGCCGTGGGCATGGCAACCAATATTCCGCCGCACAACCTCACGGAAGTGGTCAACGCCTGCATTGCCCTCATCGACGATGACAGCCTGTCTATCGACGATCTTATGAATTATGTCACCGGTCCCGATTTTCCCACGGCGGGCATCATCAATGGTCGCGCCGGGATCGTTCAGGCCTACAAAACGGGCCGGGGGCGGATTTACGTGCGCGCCCGGGCTGAAGTGCTGGTGGATGAGAAAACCCATCGGGAAACGATCCTCATCACCGAACTGCCCTACATGCTGAACAAGGCCCGGCTCATCGAGAAGATCGCCGAGCTGGTGAAGGAAAAGCGTATTGAAGGCATTAGCGAGCTGCGTGATGAATCGGACAAGGATGGCCTTCGGGTTGTCATCGAACTCCGGCGCGGCGAATCCGGTGAGGTGGTGCTGAATAACCTCTACGCCCAAACGCAGCTTCAGTCTGTTTTCGGAATCAACTGTGTGGCCTTGGTGGATGGGCAACCGAAGATTCTGAATCTGAAGGAGATGCTCGAGGCGTTCCTGCGCCACCGCCGGGAAGTGGTGACGCGCCGGACCATCTATCTGCTGAGGAAAGCGCGGGAGCGGGGCCATATCCTCGAGGGGCAGGCCGTGGCCTTGTCCAATATCGACGAGGTGATTGCGCTCATTAAGGCGTCCCCCACCCCCGCAGAGGCTCGGGAAGCTCTCTGTGGCCGGGGCTGGGCGTCCGATACGGTCGGTCGGCTTCTGGCGCGGACCGGCGCCGAGGCATGCCGGCCCGATGATCTCGAGCCGCAGTATGGGTTCCATGATGGCCAGTACTGGCTGTCGCCCCAGCAGGCGCAGGCCATTCTTGACCTCCGGCTCAACCGCCTTACGAGCATGGAGCAAGACAAGCTCATCGAAGAGTACGAGGGCCTGCTGGAAGAAATCGCCGGCTACCTGGAAATTCTTCAGGATCGAAACCGCCTGCTGGCGGTTATTCGGGAAGAGCTCGTGGCCATCCTTGAGCAGTACGGCGACGAGCGGCGCACGGAGATTCGCGGCAGCTTCGAAGACCTCACCTATGAAGATCTCATCGAGGAAGAGGACATGGTGGTGACCGTGTCCAACCGCGGTTATGCCAAGGCCCAGCCCCTAACCAGCTACGAAGCGCAGCGCCGGGGCGGGCGGGGCAAGGCCGCGACGTCCGTGAATGAAGAGGATTTCGTCGAGCATTTGCTCGTGGCGAATTCCCACGACACCATTTTGTGCTTTACCAACCGCGGCAAGGTGTACTGGCTGAAGGTCTACCAGTTCCCCCAGGGTTCTCGAACCTCGCGGGGTCGCCCGGTGATCAATATCCTGCCTCTTGGCGAAAATGAGCGCATCACCACCTTGCTGCCCGTGCGCGAGAACGAAGACCAAGGCTTCATTTTTATGGCCACGGCCAATGGCACGGTGAAGAAAACCCCCATCGACCAGTTCTCCCGGCCCCGGTCCGTGGGCCTGATCGCCATCGATCTTGAAGAGGACAATCACCTGGTGCGCGCGGTCTACACCGACGGCACCCGGGATGTGATGCTGCTGACCTCTTCCGGTAAGGCGGTGCGCTTCAAGGAGTCAGACGTCCGCGCCATGGGCCGAACCGCCCGCGGCGTGCGCGGCGCCCGCTTGGAAGCGAAGCACCGGATCATCGCCTGCATCGTGCCCGATCCGGGCACGATGATCCTGACCGCCAGCGCCCATGGCTATGGCAAGCGTTCCCGGGTCGATGACTTCCCGCTGAGGGGTCGCGGAGGCCAGGGCGTGATTGCCATGCAAACCACGGAGCGCAACGGCGACGTCGTCGGAGCGGTCCAGGTGGCCGAGGGCGATGAGATCATGCTCATTTCGAACCAGGGCACGCTGGTGCGGACCCGGGTCGAGGAAATCTCCGTGCTGGGTCGAAACACCCAGGGCGTTCGCTTGATCAATCTCCGGGACGGCGAACAGCTCGTGGGGCTGGAGCGCATTGAAGAGAACGATGCCGAAGAGGGCAGTGCCGAGGGCACGGAGACGCCCCCTGAACAACCGAACCATGAGGAAACGACGCCTTGAACCGCGCTTTTAACTTCTCCGCCGGGCCGGCGGCCCTGCCGACGGCCGTGCTTGAGCGGGCCCAGGCCGAGCTCCTCGATTACCAGGGCACGGGCATGTCCATCATGGAAGTCAGCCACCGCGGTTCGACGTTCCTGGCCGTGGCCGAGGCTGCGGAGGCCCGTTTCCGGTCCTTGCTGGGCATCTCCGACGATTACGCCGTGCTCTTCCTTCAGGGAGGCGCTACCCAGCAGTTCTCCGCCGTGCCCTTGAATTTAAGCGCGCCTGGGCAAACCGTCGCCTATGTCAATACCGGCGCCTGGTCGAAGAAAGCCATTAAGGAAGCGCAGCGCTACGCCAGCGTGGTGGTTTCCGCAAGCAGCGAAGGGGAGCATTTCACCACCATTCCTGAGCGCAGCACCTGGCAGGTGCCGAGCGATGCGGCCTACCTCCACGTATGTGCGAATGAAACCATTGGCGGCCTCGAATTTTTGGAAACCCCGGATGCCGGTGGCGTGCCGCTCGTGGGGGACTTTTCCTCGACCATTCTCTCCCGGCCCATCGACGTTAAGGCTTGGGACGTCCTCTATGCCGGAGCGCAAAAGAACATTGGCCCGGCGGGGCTCACGCTGGTCGTCGTCAAGCGGGCCTTGCTCGACCGCGCCCGCGGCGATATTCCCGCGCTGCTGGCCTGGAAGGGCTTCGCTGACGAAGACTCCATGCTCAATACGCCGCCGACCTTTGCCTGGTATCTGGCAGGCCTGGTGTTTGAATGGGTCGAGCAGCAAGGGGGCCTTTCGGTGATGGCCGAGCGCAACGAGCGAAAGGCCAAGACGCTCTATGCGGCCATCGATCAGTCCGATTTCTATACCGCGCCGGTCGATCCCCGCTACCGGTCGTGGATGAACGTCCCCTTCACCCTCGCTGATGCGGCCCTAGACAAGCCCTTCCTGGCCGAAGCCGAAGCGGCGGGGCTCATGAACTTGAAGGGCCATCGCAGCGTGGGCGGCATGCGGGCGAGCCTTTACAACGCCGTGGGCCAGGATGCGGTTGATGCGCTCGTGACCTTCATGGCGGATTTCGAAGCACGCCATGGCTGAGGCCGGGGCTGCGCCCGAGGGCGCTCAGACGCTTGAAACGCTCCGGGCAGAGATCGATCGTCTCGATCTCGAATTGCTTGAGCGCCTCAACGCGCGGGCGCGAGCCGCGGAAGCGGTGGCCGAGGTCAAGCGGCGCCAGGCGCCGAGCGATGGCTCCGCCCCGCCGCAGTTTTTCCGCCCCGAGCGGGAGGCTGCAGTGCTGGCGCGCCTCCGCGAGGCCAACGCCGGTCCCCTCCCAGACGACATGGTCGTCGGCCTTTTCCGGGAAGTGATGTCGGCCTGCCTTGCCCTGGAACAGCCTCAGCGGGTGGCCTATCTCGGGCCCGAGGGCACCTTCACGGAGCAAGCGGCGGTGCGGCACTTTGGTCAGTTCGCCGCCTTTGCTCCGGCGACGTCCATTACGGAGGTGTTTCGCACGGTGGAGGCCGGCGGCGCCGATTTTGGCGTGGTGCCCGTGGAGAACTCCACGGAAGGGGTCGTGAATCAGTCCCTGGATGCGCTGCTGGCCACGCCCCTGGTGATCGTTGGGGAGCTCGAGCTGCCTATTCACCAGCATTTTCTGCTGCATCCCGAGGCGACCCTCGAGGGGCTGACGGCCGTGTGGTCCCACCCCCAATCCCTCGCTCAATGTCGGGGATGGCTCGATCGGCATTGGCCTGCGCTCACCCGGGTGCCCGCGGCCAGTAACGGAGAGGCCGCCGCCCGTGCCGCTGGCGATCCCACCGTAGCGGCCCTCGCCGGTGATCCGGCTCAGGCGCGTTACGGGCTACGCGCCGAGGCGCGCTGCGTGGAAGACGCGGCAGACAACTGCACGCGCTTTTTTGTGCTAGGGCGCCAGCCCGTGCCCCCTTCGGGGGATGATCGCACGTCCCTCGTCGTCACCACGAAGAATGAGCCCGGGGCCTTGCTCCGGGTACTGGAACTCTTTGGTCAGGCGGGGCTGAACTTGCTTCGCGTGGAGTCGCGTCCAGCGCGGCGAGGCCAGTGGACCTATGCCTTTTTCATCGATCTAGAAGGCCACCAGGCGCAGCCCGAGGTGGCCGACGTGCTGGCCCAGCTCGGCGAGCGTGCCGTGGATCTGCGGATCCTTGGGTCCTATCCCCGGCCCGCGCGCTAGCCCCACAGACTCTCAGTTAAAAGGATGGCAGCAAGCATGGCAGCACCGGTTCTTGATGCGCTTCTTCAGCGAGCCCGGCCAGAGATTCGGGCTATGCACCCCTATGAACCCGGGAAACCGCTGGAAACCTTGGAGCGAGAGCTTGGCATTCGCGGGGCGGTTAAGCTCGCGAGCAATGAGAATCCCCGGGGGCCTGGGGAAGCCGTACGAGCGGCGCTCGCCCACGGTGCAGCCGATCTTTCCCGCTACCCCGACGGCAGTGCCTTCCGCTTTCGAGAGCGGCTGGCCGCCTTACAGGGGGTTCACCCGGATCAAATCCTCCTGGGCAATGGATCTAACGATGTGCTCGAACTGATTGCCCGGGTCTTCCTGGCACCGGGCACCACGGGGGTCATCGACCAGCACGCCTTCGTGGTTTACCCCTTAGCCATTGCGGGGGCCGGTGGGCAGGTGCGTGCCGTCCCCTCCGTGGCCTACGGCCACGATCTCCCCGCCATGGCCGCCGCGGTGGATGACACGACGCGGCTGATGTTTATTGCCAACCCCAACAACCCCACGGGCACGGTGGCCTCCCTGCAGGAGATCGAAACCTTGCTCGAGGCCGTCCCCTCGGACGTCCTGGTCGTCGTGGACGAGGCCTACTGCGAATACCACCACGAGGCCCCGGCGACGACAGCGCTGTCCTTGCTCGACCGCTTCCCGAACCTGGTGGTCACGCGAACCTTTTCGAAGATCTACGGCCTAGCCGCCCTGCGCCTCGGCTATGCCGTGGCGGCACCGGAGCTGGTGAGTCTGCTCAATCGTCTGCGCCAGCCCTTTAATGTAAATAGCTTAGCCCTCGCCGGGGGCTTGGCGGCGCTGGACGACGTCGCCTACGTCGCCGAGAGCCGGCGTCTGAATGCGGAGGGCCTTGCCGCCCTTGAGGCGGCTATGCGCGCCCGGGGCGTGCCCTACATCCCAAGCGCGGGGAACTTTCTAACCATCGAGGTGGGCGCCGCTGGGGCCTACTACGACGCGCTGCTTCGGGAAGGGGTCATCGTCCGCCCTGTAGCCGGCTACGGCCTTGGGGCCCACCTTCGGGTGAGCGTCGGACTGGCGGAGGAAATGGCCCGCTTCCTCGAAAGCTTCGACCGCGTGCACGGTCGTTTGGCGGCCTAGGCGAGTGCGGGTTCTGGTTGTCGGTACGGGCCTCATTGGGGGTTCCATTGCGCGGGGCCTTCGGGCCCGGGAAAGCGCCTGGGCGCTCTGGGGGAGTGATGCCGATCCCGCCGCCCAGGCGGAGGCCGAGGCCTCCGGGGTGTTTGATGGGGTAGGGTGGCCCGCGGCCTTTACGCCCGATGACCTGATCGTCCTGGCCGTGCCCACGGCCGCGGCGGCAGCGCTTTTGCCCACTTTGACCCCGGCCCTCGCCGCGGGGGCGACGGTGACGGACGTCGCCAGCGTGAAGGCCCCCCTGGCCCAGGCCCTAGAAACGCTGGCGCCGGCGTTGCAGGCCCGGGTGGTTCTTGGTCACCCCATCGCGGGGTCGGAGCGCAGTGGCATGGCGGCCAGCCAGGCGGCGCTTTTTCAGGGGCGCCGTGTGGTACTTACGCCAAACGAAGGCACCGATCCCGCTGCTGTCGCGCGGGTCGAGGGCCTTTGGCAGGCCCTGGGCGCCACGGTGGAAACCATGACCATTGCCGCCCACGACGCCGTGCTCGCCCGCACCAGCCACCTGCCTCATCTCTTGGCCTTCGCCTTGGTCGATGCCTTGGGCGCTGATCCTCACCGGGAAGCGATCTACCGCCTGGTGGCGGGGGGGTTCCGGGATTTCACCCGTATTGCCGGCTCCGACCCCACCATGTGGTCGCAGATCTTCAGCAGCAATGGTCCTGCCCTGCTTGAGGCCCTAGATCGGTTCGAGGACACCCTGGGCGCGTTCCGCAGCGCCATAGCGGCCCGGGATGGACAAGCCCTTTTTGACGCCATCGCCCGCGCCCGCGCCGTGCGCGATGCGGCGCTGAGGGAAAGTTTTGGAGCCAATCATGATGTTTAAGGAGGCGCCGACCGCGCCCCCCGTGCTGGCGATCGATGGACCCAGCGGTGCGGGGAAGGGCACCCTTTGTGAAGCCCTGGCACGGCGCTTGAACTGGCATTTGCTGGATTCCGGCGCGCTGTATCGCGTCCTCGCCTTCGCAGCGACCCAGGGCGGCGTGGACCTCGAGGAGGAAGCGGCCCTGGCGGCGCTGGCGCGCGACTTGCCCCTGCGCTTTAGCCCCGGCGGCGGGGTTTTCCTTCAGGATGAGGACGTCTCCTTGGCCATTCGCACGGATGCCGCCGGGCAGGCGGCCTCTCAGGTTGCGGCCCTCCCCGCGGTGCGCGCGGCGCTGCTTGAGCGGCAGCGCGCCTTCCGCCAGGCGCCGGGGTTGATTGCCGATGGGCGGGATATGGGCACGGTGGTCTTCCCCGATGCCCCTTTGAAGATTTTCCTCTCCGCAAGCGCCCCAGCGCGCGCCGAGCGCCGCTATAAGCAGTTGATAGAAAAGGGCTTAGATGCTAATCTCCGCGCCCTTTTGGAAAGCATCCGGACCCGGGATGAGCGCGACCAAGCGCGCGCCGCGGCGCCTCTGCGCCCCGCGGAGGACGCACTGGTGATCGATTCCACCGCCTTGTCCATCGATGAGGTTTTTGAGGTGGTTTGGCGCGTCGCCCTCCGGCGAGGCCTGGGCGCCTAGCCTGACCAAACGGAACTTGCCGGCTTGCCGGCCTTTGGGCCTAGCCCGCCGTGACCGATCCCAGCCGAGTCACGGGCTAGGCAATGTGAGCAGACAGCACCAGGCTGGTGGTGCTGAGGGCGCAAGCCCGAGTCAACGAGGTTGTTACCTAATGAGCGAAAGCTTCGCGGAACTATTTGAGGAAAGCCTAAAGGCCGTCGAGATGGAGCCCGGTGCCATTGTCACGGGAACCATTGTCGATATCGATGAAGATTGGGTGACGGTCCATGCGGGCCTGAAGTCTGAGGGCGTTATCCCCCGGTCCCAGTTCGTCGACGAAAAAGGGAACTTCGATCTATCCATCGGCGATCAGGTGAAGGTGGCCATGGAAGCGGTGGACGATGGCTTTGGGGAAACCCGCCTGTCCCGGGAAAAGGCTCGCCGCGCCGAAGTATGGATGGTGCTGGAAGAGGCCTTCGAAGGCAGCAAGAAGATCCCAGGCTTCCTCCAAGGCAAGGTTAAGGGCGGTTTCACCGTCGACATCGACGGCATCCGGGCCTTCCTGCCGGGCTCCCTGGTGGACATGCGCCCCGTGCGCGAAGTGGGCCACCTCGAGGGCAAGGAACTCGAATTCAAGGTCATCAAGCTCGACCAGCGCCGCAATAACGTTGTGGTATCGCGCCGGGCCGTGCTCGAAGAAGAAAACTCCGTTGAGCGGGAAGCGCTGCTCACCTCCCTCGCCGAAGGCATGGATCTCAAGGGTATCGTCAAGAACCTCACGGATTACGGCGCGTTTGTGGACCTCGGCGGCGTCGACGGTCTACTGCACATCACCGATATGGCGTGGCGCCGCATCAAGCACCCGAGCGAAATCGTTAATGTAGGCGATGAAATCCGCGTCCGCGTGCTCAAGTTCGACCGCGATCGTCAGCGCGTTTCCCTGGGGCTCAAGCAGCTTGGGGAAGATCCCTGGGTGGAAATCAAGGCCCGGTACCCGGAAAACCACGTGGTGGAAGGGAAGGTCACGAACCTCACGGACTACGGCTGCTTCGTGGAGATCGAAGAGGGCGTCGAAGGTCTGGTGCACGTCTCCGAGATGGATTGGACGAACAAGAACATCCATCCCTCCAAGGTGGTGCAGGTGGGTGACGATGTGAAGGTGATGATCCTCGATATCGACGAAGATCGTCGCCGCATCTCCCTGGGCATCAAGCAAACCCAGATGAACCCCTGGGAGCAGTTCTCCGCCAGCTTCGGCAAGGGCGACAAGATCACCGGCACCATCAAGTCCATCACGGACTTCGGGATCTTCATTGGTCTCGACGGTGGCATCGATGGCCTGGTGCACCTTTCCGACATCTCCTGGAACGACACGGGAGAGCAGGCGGTGCGCAACTACCAGAAGGGTCAGGAAGTCACCACCGTGGTGCTGGCGATCGACCCCGAGCGGGAGCGCATTTCCCTTGGCATCAAGCAGCTTGAGGATGACCCCTTCAACGAGTACGTGGCGGTCAATGATCGCGGCGCCATCGTGACCGGCACGGTGACGGAAGTCAGCGAGAAGGAAGCAATCGTGAAGCTCGCCGAGGAAGTGGAAGGGGTGCTGCGCGCCTCCGAGCTGTCCCAGGAGCGAGTGGACGACGCGCGGAGCGTGCTCAAGGAAGGGGATGAGGTCGAGGTGAAAATCACCGCTGTCGATCGCAAGAACCGCACCTTGAACCTGTCCGTGAAGGCGAAGGACGTGGAAGATGAGCGGGAGGCCATGCGCGAGCACAAGGAGCGCGAGCAGGAAAGCACGGCGGCCACCACCATCGGCGATCTGATCCGTAAGGAAATGGATCAGCAAGGCAGCTAAGCCCGGTTGCCCGCGCGTTCCTCTTTCGGAGCGCGCGGGCCCCGTTGAGTGCCCTAGAAGCCTATGCTAGCTTTTCTAAGCTACTGATTTTCGTAATGATGAGTGTGCTGGCGCTCGCCAGCCGCTGTTGGGGTGAGGGGACATGACCAAATCTGAGCTGATCGAGCGCATCGTCGCCCGGCAGAGCCAGCTTTCGGCGAAGGACGTCGAGCTGGCGGTGAAGACCATGATCGAGCAAATGGCGCAGACCCTCGCAACGGGGGAGCGCATCGAGATCCGGGGTTTCGGCAGCTTTTCCCTCCACTATCGGGCGCCTCGGGTTGGGCGAAACCCGAAAACCGGTGAAGCCGTCGGCCTTAGCGGCAAGCACGTGCCTCACTTCAAGCCCGGCAAGGAGCTGCGTGATCGCGTGAACGCCAGCCTCCTCACCCATCCCGAGCCGGCAGCGGAAGCCTAATGCTGCGCGCCTTGGCCCTTCTGGTTTATGGGGCTGCCGCACTGCTTCTTTTAGGCTTTGGCCTGCTTCTGGGTATGGACAATTCGGCGGATGTGGCCCTCACCGTTCTGACCTGGACCAGCCCCTCTGCACCTTTGCTTCTCTGGCTCTTTGGCGCTCTGTTGACCGGATTACTCCTCGGCTATGCCGTAGCGGGGGTCGGTACGCTTCGGGCGCGCTATGCGCTTCGTAAGCTTGCGCGAAGCCTTCCGGGCGATGCAGCCTCCTAGGGCCTAGGGAGACGGCGCTCCTCCTTCGCGGTTCTGGCTGTCGCCCCTGTCTGTTATGGCGTCTTACCGGTCGCCGCGTACTCCTTGACCCTGAATCGGCCCCTTCGGGGCGTCCATTTACACAAGGAGCGACCCATGAAATCGATTCAGTCTGGCCCAACCCTGGCCCGCATGCTTGTTCTTGGCCTTCTGGCCCTAGCCTTTCCTGTGCTGGGGGCGCCTGCTGACGCCAACCCAGCGCCGACCGCGTCTCATAAAGTGGATATCAATACGGCGGATGCAGAAACCCTGGCCCAGGCCTTGAAGGGTGTGGGCGTGCAAAAAGCGGCGGCCATCGTGGCCTATCGCGCGGAGCATGGCGGCTTTCGCACGATTGATGAACTTGCCAATGTTCGGGGCATTGGTCTTAACACCGTTGATGACAACCTCGAGCGGCTTACCCTAAGCGACCCCTAAGGGGCGTAAGGCAGCGCCAGGGCCCTGGGCCTCTGGCGCTGTTAATTAATCCTAAATAAGCGCTTAGTTAGGGCTTAAAACTTCGAGTTTTCCTAAATTCGTCCTGGTCTTAAGGGGGAGTAGAACTTTTCGTTGTAATATTCCCTCTCCCTTTGATTAAACTATTTGCATTTTATAAGTAATCGGTTATAAATAGACGGTCATCAACTTAGAGGGGTATTTGCGTGACCAGTCTTGCCCAACTTCAGAAGAAACAGGAAGAACTTGAGCGCCTGCAGCGCGATATTGAGCGTATGAAGGCCAGTGAAGAAGTTCAAAAGGAAATGGCCTTCATTGAAGAGCTCAATCAGCTGTTAGCCAAGTACGGAAAATCCGTCGCCGACCTTGCTCCCTTGATGCCTGCCAAGGCCAGCCCCGTCTCCCCAGCGGGGGGGCGCCGGCAGCGTAAAATGAAGGTTTATCTGAATCCTCAAACGGGGGAGAAGGTGGAAACCCGCGGTGGGAATCACAAGGTGCTTAAGGCTTGGAAAGCCCAGCACGGCAATGACGTCGTCGAGGGCTGGCTGCAATAAATCAGCGCGGCCCAGTTTTTGAAAAAACCCGGCGCCGCCGGGTTTTTTTATCTCCCGATTAGGCGCCCTGGGCTGCCCGGCTTATTAGACGGCGCCCCACTGTCGCAGGGAGGGCTTATATAAGCAAAATCAAACCGTTTATATAAGAAACGGTTGAAAGCGACCTGAGGGCCGTGAAAGACGCGCGCGTCCCGTCGCCCTACCGTACACTTAGGTTTCGCGAAGTTTTAAAGGCCGTTCCCCATGGCAGCAAAGCCCACCACGCCCTACCACACACTGGGTACCACCGTTTCCTTACCGGGGGCGGAAGTCCATAGCCTTTTGGAAGGGGATCCCTTTAAACCGCTAATCGCCCTTATTCCCATGGCCCGCCATAACTTCACCATGTGGGAACCGCTCATGGCCGATCTCCTCACCCACTTTCGGGTGCTTCGGTTCGATATACGGGGTATGGGACGCAGTAGCGGAGGAGACCCGGAGGGATACACCTTCAACCAGTACGCAGACGATCTGGCCGCCCTTTTGGCCCATTACGACCTGGGCTCGGCCATTGTGATGGGGGTGGCCTACGGCGCCCGTACGGCGGCCGCCTTCGCGCTGCGCCATCCGGCCCGCGTGGCTGGGCTGGCGCTCTTTGACGTGTCCTTGCGTCCACCGGTCGACCAGGGGCGCCAGGGGGTGCTGGGGGAAGCCGCCCGGGCCGCGCTGACGGCAGCGGGCCAGCCTCCGCCGAAGCCTCAGCGTTACTGGCGCTTCTTTGAGGATCGGGAGAGCGCCGCGGCGGTACACCGGGCCCATGAGGGGGCGCCGGATCTCACCGAGCCCCTGGGTGCGGTGCAAGCCCCCACGCTGGTGGCCTGCGGAGATTACGACGAGAACCTCAAGGAGGCGCAGCGCATTGCGGCCTGGATGCCCTCGGCGCGCTTTCATCTCATGCCCATGACGGGCCATGGCTCGCCGCTTTATCGCCCCGCCTACGTGGCGGCGCTCCTCGCTCATCACTTCGGCCGGAGCTAGCCTTGCGCCGCAAGGCAAAGCCTTCGGTGCGAAGCTGCCCCTGGAGTAGGCTTTCCCCCTTGGCGTAGCGAGGCCTCCCAATTACGTGGAAACGAAAAAGGGTGCAGACCTTTATCCGCATAAACCTCGAAAGCAAGGGTCGGGACCTGTTCAACTTCCCTATGTTCTCCACTCCCGAATCATGGATGCGGGCGGGTAGACGTTTCTGCTGAGCGATGGGGTGCGCGATTGCGGGCACATTGCTGTTTAAGAAGCCCTTCGTCAGATGACCGCCGGTCCTGCGGCGGTGCTGGGCCTTAGGGATCGGGGGGGCTGGCCGAGGGGCTCTGGGCCTTGGCGCGGGGCCGCGGGGGCGCCGCGCCTAGTTCCACCAGGCGCGGTCGCTGTGGGACCGGAGGTCCAATTCAAAGGTCCAGCTCGAGCGGGGCTGGCGAGCAAGGTAGAGGTAGGTTTCGGCCACGGCCTCCGGGCTAATCAGGCCCCCCGCCTCCCCACCCCTGGCCGCGCGCAGGGCGGCAAAGCGGTCTGGCCCCAGCATCTTGCCCAGTGTATCGGGGGCATCCACGGCGCCATCCACCACAAGGTGGGCAACATGAATCCCCTGGGCGGCGTATTCCGCGTTGAGGCTCTGGCAAAGCAGGCGCCGCGCGCCCATGGCCGCAGCATGAGCATGTTGCCCTGGATTGCCGCGCAGCGCCGCCGTGGAGGCGGTCACAAATAGATTGCCCCGGCCCCGGGCCGCCATCACCGGCAGAACTGCATAGGCCGTGCGATAGAGAGACAGGGCCGCCATACGCCAAACGCGCTCGAAGGTTTTGGTCGAGGTGTCCGCGAGGGACCGATCGCCAATCTGCCCCCCGAGATTGAAGATCACCGTATCGATGGGCCCCACCCGTGTTTCCGTTTCTTCGATCAGCGCTTCCAGAGCTTCCGGAGCGGTGGCGTCGAGAAGGTGGCCCTGGGCCCAGCCGCCGGCGTTCTGAATGGCGTCCACGGCGGCGTCGAGCCCGGCTTGATCGGTGCGGCGGCACAGTACGGCGCGGTAGCCCTCCGCGGCGAAGCGGGCGGCGGTGGTGGCGCCAATGCCGGCGCCGGCGCCGAGGACCAAAACAATCGGTGCGTCTGCGGTAGAGTTCATGGGTCGCTCCCCTAGGGCGAGCCGCCTCAGTGCGGCCCCTTGGGGAGCTTACGGGTTTTCACGGGAGGAGGCATTCATGCCACGGCTTAAGCAAGCAGGACGGGAGGCGGGGAATGCCTACGCCAATCAAATCTTCGACATGCTCTTTGGAGACCGGGATCCCTTAAGGGAGCCGGGGACGGCGACGGGCACCCCGGGGAACTGGTGGACGGTTTTCAACATTGTGCCTGACGCCTTCGCGCACACGACCGACGGCTTTCGGTTCTATCGCGATCCCAAGCGGGTCATCGATGCGTCACTGCGGGAGCTGGGTCAGCTTCGAGCCGGTTATCTGGTGGGCTCGCGCTTTGTTTACTCCCAGCATTGCAAGGCGGCGCGGGATGTGGGCCTTTCGGAGGCACAGATTCAGGGCTGTCGGCACTGGGCCGTGGCCGATTGCTATGACGCCCGGCAGCGGGCGGCGCTGGCCTATACGGACGCCCTGGTCCTCGAGCGGGGCCGGGTAGATGATGGGGTTTTCGCGGCCCTTAAGGCCCATCTTTCCGACGAGGAAATCCTCGAATTCACCTACATCACCTGCACCTACATGATGCACGCCATCATGAGCCGGGCCTTGCATCTCGAATACGATGAGATCGACGATCCGGTGCAGGAGATCGCCGCCCCCGGCGGCGACGCCCAGGACGTCATGGCCATGGTGGATCGCTAGCCTATAGCTTCAGGCGCACCGTGGCCCGGAGTTGGCGCGGCTCGAAGATCTTAAAGCCGCGGAGGAGGGGCCGCAGGGCGAGATCCTCCGCGCCCACGGCCCCTTCGGAAGCTGAGCGGGCCAGGCCAAGCAGGGAGGTGCGACGCCCCTCCACAAGGACTTCCTCCAGGGGCGGGGCAGCGCCTGCCGCGAGGCTTTCAAGGCTCGCCAGCGCGAGCGCGGCGGACAGGACAGTGCACTTCACGGGCGCGTTTCCTCAAGACTCAAATCGCAATTGTTACTCAGTAACATAACCAAGCCGTGTCGCCACGGCTAGCTCCTGGGCGGGGGCTTTGCTAGCGTTCCGAAAATCCAGTGCGACTTAAACCGGTAGAGAAGGAACGCGCCATGGCAGCGTACGATCCCACGAAGGACCCGCGGCTCGATCCGCGGCAAGTGCCCTTTCTCCAGCTCCTCGCCATGAACGGGGGCGGGGGCGGCGGCGACGTGGCGGATCGGGAAAGTTTCGTGGCGGCGGCCAATACCCCGGAGGCCCTGGCCATGGAAGCGTTCGCCGGCATGGATGATTTGGCCGCCGTGCCCGCCGAGGGGCTGTCCGTAGAAACCTTCGAGATGACCTCCGCGCCCGACGGGAACACCATCAAGCTCCTCTACACCCGGCCGGCCACGGACGAGGTGTTGCCTTGCGTCTACTACATCCACGGGGGCGGCATGATGTCGGGCTCCTGCTTCTATGGGCACTACAAAACCTGGGCTCGGCTTCTCGCCAAGCAAGGCCTCGCGGTGCTCATGGTGGACTTCCGCAATTGCCTCACCCCGTCTTCCGCGCCGGAAATCGAGCCCTTCCCCGCCGGGCTGAATGATTGCGTCTCCGGGTTTCACTGGGCTAGGGCCCAGGCCGACGCCCTGAAGATCGACCCGAAGAGGGTGCTCATCGCCGGGGAAAGCGGCGGGGGTAATTTGGCCATTGCCACCACCTTGAAGCTGATTCAGGACGGCCAGGGGGATGCGGTGCACGGGCTTTATGCCCTATGCCCCTATATTTCCGGCACCTGGCCTCGGGATGATTTGCCGTCTTCTTCGCAGAACGACGGCATTTTCATTACCGTGGGGAACAACCACGGCGCCGTGGCCTACGGCATTGAAGCCCTGGAGGCCAAGAACCCCCTGGCTTGGCCGGGCTTTGCCACGGAGGCGGACGTGAAGGCCTTCCCCCCGACCATGATTATCGTGAATGAGTGTGATCCGCTGCGGGATGAGGGCATTGCCTTTTACCGGCTTTTGCTCCGCGCCGGGGTCAAGGCCCAGTGCCGGCAGGTGATGGGGTCGGTACACGGGGGTGATCTCATGGTGAGTTTGCAAGCAGATATCAGCCGCACCACGGCCCGGGATATGGCGGGCTGGATGCAGGAGTGTGGCGTCGCCTAGGGCGAGGCCAGAACGCACGGGCATTAAAGGAGAACGGCAGATGGGTAGAACGCGACGGGCCTTCGCGGTCTTTTTTCTTCTGGGCGCGGCCTTGCTTGGGCAAGCCGCCGGCGTTGCTGCAGCGGATGGCTGGGAAGAAGGGGTGCACTATTTCCGCCTGGCCGAGGCCCAGGCCGTGGCGGAGCCCAGCAAGATCGAGGTGAAGGAATACTTCTGGTACGGCTGTGGCCACTGCTATCACTTCGAGCCGCTTGTGAAGGCCTGGAAAGCTGAGCTGCCGGAGGACGTCGCCTTCGTCCAAACCCCCGCCGTGTGGAATCGCATGATGCAGCTCCACGCCCATCTTTTTTATGCCGCGAAGGACCTCGGCGTATTCGATGCGCTTCACGATGGGTTCTTCCAGGCGCTGCAGGAAGAGCGGAACCCCCTTACGGACCCGGCAGAAATCGTCGAACGCTTTGCCGCGGCAGGAGCCCCTCGGGAGGCCGTGATGGCGGCCGTAGAAAGCCCCAGCGTCATGACCCGGGTTCGGGACGCCGCGCAGGCCATGCAGGCCGCGGGGCTTCAGGGCGTTCCTGGGCTTGTGGTGGCGGGGAAATACCGCATTGGCGCGGCGGAGGCGGGCTCGCAGGAGGCCATGCTGGAAATTGCCGACTTCCTCATTGAGCAAGAACGGGCAGCCCTGGGGGGCGCCGAGTAAACGAGGAGGCACGGGGCCATGGAACATCGTCTTGGAAAAGCGCTGCGCGGCGTTGTGCTCGCTGCGGGATTGGCGGGGCTCTTGGGCTGCACGGCGGACGCGCCGTCGAAAGCGACGCAAGAGGCCTCGGGCTCGTCCTTGCGCATCGAGGTCCGCTTTAGCGAGACCCTGAGCGAGGCACCCCAGGATGGACGCCTGCTGCTCATGCTATCGACGAAGGCGGAGGGGGAACCCCGTTTTCACGTCAACAACAATGCCGATACGCAGCTGATCTTTGGCCAGAACGTTGAGGGCTGGGGCCCGGAAACGGCCGTCGCCTTTGATGGCGATGAGGCGAGCTTTCCTCTGCCGTCCCTTGCTGCCGTGCCGCCGGGGACCTATCGGGTCCAGGCGCTGCTGAATCGCTATAAGGACTTCACCCTGAGTAACGGCAAAACGGTAAGCCTGCCGCCGGACCAGGGGGAAGGGCAGCAGTGGAATCGCAAGCCCGGCAACTTCCTTTCCGCACCCTTTGAAGTCACATTGGGTCCCGGGGCGGAGCAGATTTCCGTGGTGCTCGATCAAAAGATCCCGCCCCTAACGCCCCCCGAGGACACGGCCTTTGTGAAGCATGTGCGCTTGCGCAGCGAGCGCCTCTCGGAGTTTTGGGGCGAAGACGTCTACCTGGGTGCGAATGTGCTGCTGCCGAAGGATTTCGCCAAGCATCCGGAAGCGCGGTTCCCGCTCATGGTGTTCCATGGCCACTTCCCGCGCACCATCGGCGATTTTCGCACCGAGCCCCCAGACCCGGACCTTGAGCCCGATTACAGCGCCCGCTTTAAGCTGGCGGGCTACAACCGCATCCAGCAGCAGGAGGCCTACAACAACTACCTGCGCTGGATTTCCGACGACTTCCCCCGTTTTCTTGTGGTGGAGATTCAACATCCCACGCCCTACTACGACGACTCCTACGCGGTGAACTCGGCAAGCCAGGGCCCCTACGGGGATGCGATCAATTACGAACTGATTCCTTTCATCGAGGAAACCTTCCAGGGCCTGGGGGAGGGGTGGGCGCGCTTCACCTACGGGGGCTCCACGGGGGGCTGGGAGGCCATGGCAACCCAGCTGTTCTACCCCGATCTTTTTAACGGCGCCTTTATCGCCTGCCCCGACCCCATCGACTTTCGCGCCTACCTCACCATGAATATCTATGAGGATAGGAACGCCTATTTCTACGAGAGCCAATTTCAGCGGCTCCCGCGGCCAGGCCATCGCGATTACCTGGGCAACGTCCACGCCAGCATCGAAGACTACAATCGGCTAGAGCAGGTGCTTGGGGATCGGAACCGGTCCGGGCAACAGTTCGATATTTGGGAGGCGACCTTCTCGCCCATGGACGAGGATGGCTATCCCAAGGATCTGTGGGATCCGCAAACCGGCGAGATCGACCCCGAGGTGGCCGCCTATTGGCGCGAGCATTTCGATCTGTCCCACATTCTTCAGCGGGACTGGGCCACGCTCGGGCCGAAGGTGGAAGGCAAGCTCCATCTCTACACGGGCGATATGGATAACTACTACTTGAACAACGCCGTCTATTTGGTCGAGGACTTTCTCAAGCAGACCACGGAACCTGACTACGGCGGCGAAGTGGACTACGGCGATCGCGCCGAGCACTGCTGGAATGGCGATCAGGAGAACGGCAATTACCTTTCTCGCCTACGCTATAACTCCATGTACCTGCCCAAGATCCTGAGGCGTATCGAGCAGACGGCGCCGGCGGGCGCGGATTTGACCAGCTGGCGCTACTGATAAAGCCTCATCGTCGGTGCGCATGGTTGCGTCGCTCCCAAAACAAAAGGGGCGCCGTCCCGAAGGATGGCGCCCCTTTTTTTTGAGTTGGCTCCGCCTGCTGGGCTCGAACCAGCGACCCGCTGATTAACAGTCAGCTGCTCTACCAACTGAGCTAAGGCGGAATTCCCGACGCAGGCGTCGAGAGGGGGCAAGTTTAGTGCCGCGGCGCCGATTTGCAAGGCCTTCGGGCGATTCTTTGCGTCGGTGCTATGATGGCCGGCTAACCCAGGCATTGAGGCATAAGCAGTGAAAAGCGGCGGCGCCTTCGAGCTTAAGAGCGACTACACTCCCGCGGGAGATCAGCCCGCGGCCATTGAGGCTATGGTGACGGGGCTGCGCCAAGGCCTGTCCCACCAAACGCTTCTGGGGGTCACGGGCTCGGGTAAAACCTTCAGCATTGCCAACGTGGTGGCCGAGGTGAATCGACCCACGCTGGTGATGGCGCCGAACAAGACCCTGGCGGCCCAGCTCTACGGGGAGTTCAAAGCCTTCTTCCCGAACAACGCCGTCGAGTACTTCGTTTCCTACTACGATTACTACCAGCCGGAAGCCTACGTGCCGTCCTCCGATACCTATATCGAGAAGGACTCGTCCATTAACGATCACATCGAGCAAATGCGCCTGTCTGCCACCAAGGCCCTGCTCGAACGCCGGGACGTGCTCCTCGTGGCGTCCGTGTCGTCCATTTATGGATTGGGCGATCCCGCGTCCTATCTGAAGATGGTGCTGCACCTTGATCGCGGCGAACGCATGGAACAGCGGGCCCTGCTGCGGCGCCTGGCGGATATGCAGTACACCCGCAACGACATTGCCTTCCAGCGGGGTACCTATCGGGTGCGCGGCGACGTCATCGATATTCACCCTGCGGAAAGCGAACGGGAGGGGCTCCGGGTGGAGCTGTTCGATGACGAGATCGAGAGCCTGTCCCTGTTCGACCCCCTCACGGGCGAGGTGCTCCGCAAGGTGCCGCGCTACACGGTGTTCCCCAAATCGCACTACGTCACGCCCCGGGAACGGATCCTGTCCGTGCTTGACGACATTAAGGACGAGCTTCGGGACCGCCTCGAGTGGTACCGGGAGAAGGGGCGTCTGCTGGAGGCCCAGCGCCTTGAGCAGCGCACTCAGTTTGATCTGGAGATGATCGCCGAGCTGGGTTACTGCAACGGCATCGAGAACTACTCCCGCTATCTTTCCGGGCGCGCCACCGGGGAGCCGCCGCCGACGCTCTTTGATTACCTGCCGGCAGATGCGCTGCTTGTGATCGACGAGTCTCACGTGACCGTTCCCCAGGTCGGCGCCATGTTCAAGGGCGACCGGTCCCGGAAGGAAACGCTGGTGGACTATGGGTTTCGCCTGCCCTCGGCGCTGGATAATCGGCCCCTGCGTTTCGAAGAATGGGAGAGCATGTGCCCCCAAACCATCTTCGTGTCGGCGACCCCGTCTAAGTATGAGGCGGACCATCAAGGGCAGGTGGTGGAGCAGGTGGTCCGGCCCACGGGGCTGGTGGATCCGATCTGCGAGGTGCGCCCGGCCACCAGCCAGGTAGACGACGTGCTAGGGGAGCTTAAGGCGGTCATTGAGAACGGCGATCGCGCGCTGGTGACGACGCTGACGAAGCGCATGGCCGAGGATTTAACCGAGTACCTCGGTGAGCATGGCCTGAAGGTGCGTTACCTTCATTCGGACATCGATACGGTGGAGCGGGTAGAGATTATTCGGGACCTGCGTGCAGGGGTCTTCGACGTGCTGGTGGGCATCAACCTTCTGCGGGAGGGTCTTGATATGCCCGAGGTCGCCCTCGTAGCCATCCTCGATGCGGATAAGGAGGGCTTCCTGCGGGCCGAGCGTTCCCTGATCCAAACCATTGGTCGGGCCGCGCGGAACGTGAATGGCCGGGCCGTGCTTTACGCCGACCGCATCACCGACTCCATGAAGAAGGCCTTAGGCGAAACGGACCGCCGGCGAGCCAAGCAGTTGGCCTTCAACGAGGCCCATGGCATTACGCCCAAAACCATTCGCAAGGCCATTGCCGATGTGATGGAAGGGGCTCGGGAAGAGAAGGCTCAGGCCGCTGCGCGCAAGGGCGCAGGCAAGAAGGAGCGCAGCGCCTATGGGCGCGCAAAGCCCATCCCCGCGGCGCCGGAGGATTTGGGCAAGTCCATTGCGGCGCTCGAAAAGCGCATGCTTGAGCACGCGAAGAACCTCGAATTCGAGGCAGCGGCAGCCCTGCGCGACGAAGTGCTCGTCCTTAAGGAGCAGCTGCTGCTTGCGAGCTAGGGATGGGCGCGGGGGGCGAAATTCTGCATTGCTGCGCAGCCGGGCCTCGCCTATACTTCGCCGCCCACGTCGCAAGACGGGGACGCTAGGCGCGTAGCTCAGTTGGTTAGAGCACCACCTTGACATGGTGGGGGTCGTTGGTTCGAATCCAATCGCGCCTACCAAATTCGCCGCTTGGCCTGCGGGCCGCGGCGCGAGCGCCTTCCGCGGCGCCCTTCAGGAAATAGGGCGTGCGGGAGGGTATTATTGTGGCTTGGAGATTAAGCGATCAAAAAAGGCAGTCAGGGGTCTAAGCGCCTCACCATCAACGAAGCCATTGAAGCGACGGAAGTCCGGCTTATCGATTCCACTGGCGAACAGCTAGGCATTGTTCCCCGCGAGCAGGCGCTGGCGATTGCCCAAGAACGAGGCCTCGATTTGGTCTTGATGGCTGCCGAAGCCACACCGCCGGTCTGCCGAATTCTCGATTACGGGAAGATGGTGTTCGAGGCGAAGAAAGAAAAGAATCTGCAGAAGAAGCGTCAGAAGCAAACGCAGATTAAGGAAATGAAGTTCCGTCCGGGAACGGAAGAAGCGGACTACCAAGTCAAGCTTCGGAACCTCACCCGCTTCCTGGAAGACGGCGACAAGGCGAAGGTCACCTTGCGCTTCCGGGGCCGGGAGCTCCTGCACCAGGATTTGGGCATGGATCTCTTAAACCGGGTGCGGGATGACCTCGCGGAGCTCGGCGTCGTGGAATTTGAACCGAAGATGGAAGGGCGGCAAATGACCATGGTCATCGCCCCTCGGTCGCGGAAGAAGAATTAAGCCGACTTGTGGCTTAGGGCGCGTAAGCGCCATCGGGTGTTGTGCCGGGTCACCGCTTCCGGACAACCCCAAAGAAACGCCCGAAAGGGCATCTGGCGCCTTGGGCGCCTAGGCAAAAAATGCGGAGCAAATCATGCCGAAAATTAAGACGAACAAGGGCGCGCTGAAGCGCTTTAAGAAGCGGGGCGACGGCTTTAAGCGCCGGACCGCCAACCGTAACCACATCCTCACGAAGAAAAGCACTAAGCGTAAGCGTCATCTGCGGGGTATGGAGGCCGTTCACGAGGCCGACGTGCAGCTGATCAAGCGCATGCTGCCCCAGCATCGCCGCTAAGGAGAAACGACCATGGCACGCGTAAAGCGCAGCGTCGTCTCTCGGGCACGACGCAATAAAATTCTGAAGGCGGCTAAGGGCTACTACGGTGCCCGCAGTCGTAACATCCGCACTGCCATGCAGGCGGTCACGAAGGCGGGCCAGTACGCCTATCGCGACCGTCGTGTGAAGAAGCGCCAGTTCCGGGCGCTTTGGATCCAGCGGATTAACGCCGGCGCTCGGACCCACGGGCTATCCTACAGTCGGCTCATCGACGGTCTGCACAAGGCCAACGTGGAGATCGACCGCAAGGTGCTTGCGGATCTCGCGCTGAACCAGCAAGCGGCCTTCACCAAGCTCGTGGAAACCGCTAAGGCTGCCCTCGCGGCGTAATCCGCCCGGGCGTAGAACGGCACCGAGAGCCAGGCTGTGCGTTGCACATCCTGGCTTTCGCGTTTTTAAGGATTCATGCCATGAACGAACTCGCGGCATTGCGAGAAGAGGCGCTCGGGAAAGTTGCAGAGGCGTTGGATTTGCCGACCCTCGAACAGCTCCGGGTGGCCTATCTGGGTAAGAAAGGCGCGCTCACGGGCGTGCTGAAGACCCTGGGCAAGCTGCCGCCGGAGGAGCGGCCGGCTGCCGGCGCCGCGGTGAACGCGGCCAAGGAGGCGGTGCAGGCGGCCTTGGAAGCCCGGCAGCACGCTCTTCAGGGGGCGGCGCTGGAGGCCAAGCTGGCCGCGGAAGCCGTGGACATCACCCTGCCCGGGCGCCAGGGAAGTCGCGGTGGGCGCCATCCCCATGCGGTGACCATGGAGCGCATCGTCGAGATTTTCCGTCAGGCGGGCTATGCCGTGGCGGCGGGGCCGGAAGTCGAGTCGGACTACTACAACTTCGAGGCCCTCAATATTCCGGCGCACCATCCCGCGCGGGCCATGCATGACACCTTCTACCTAGAAGGGCGAGAGGAAGGGGCGGCGGGGGATCCGCGCTGGCCGCGGCTTCTGCGCACCCACACTTCGCCGGTGCAGGCACGCATCATGGAAGCGACGGCGCCGCCCATCCGCATTATCTGCCCGGGAAAGGTGTATCGGGTCGATTCGGACGTCACCCACACCCCCATGTTCCACCAGGTCGAAGGGCTCGTGGTGGGGGAGGGCATCAGCATGGCCCATTTGAAGGGCACGGTGATCGAATTCCTCCGGGTCTTCTTTAACGCCGATGATCTAGCCGTGCGTTTCCGTCCCAGCTATTTCCCCTTCACCGAACCCTCGGCGGAGGTGGATGTGGAGTGCGTGCACTGCCGCGGCGCCGGTTGCCGAGTGTGCTCCCATACGGGCTGGCTTGAGGTGATGGGCTGTGGGGTGGTGCACCCCAACGTGCTGGAGATGAGTGGTATCGACTCGGAGCGGTTCTCAGGCTTTGCCTTTGGCTTCGGTCCCGATCGCCTTTCCATGCTCTATTACGGGGTCGACGACCTTCGCCTCTTCTACGAAAACGATCTTCGGTTCCTGGCGCAGTTCGCCTAGGCCTCGGGGAAAAGGATACGCGCGATGAAAGTAAGTGAAGGGTGGCTGCGGTGCTGGGCGAATCCGGCGGTGGACAGCGAGGCGCTGGAGAAGCAATTTTCCATGGCCGGACTCGAAGTGGATGGGGTCGAAGCCGCCGCGCCCGCCTTTAGCGGCGTGGTCGTGGGTGAGGTCACGGCCGTGGCGCCGCATCCTGATGCGGACAAGTTGAAGGTCTGCACCGTGGCCGATGGCGAGGGCACGCAGCAGGTGGTGTGCGGTGCCCCCAATGTGACCGCGGGGATGAAGGCCCCCTATGCCCGCGTGGGTGCGGTGCTGCCCGAGGGCTTCAAGATTAAAAAGGCCAAGCTGCGGGGCGTGGAATCCTTCGGCATGCTCTGCGGTCCGGACGAGCTGGGCCTATCCGAGGAGCGCTACGGGCTGATGGTGCTGCCGGAAAGCTTGGAAACGGGCGCCGATCTCCGTGATGCCCTAGCCCTTAACGACACCATCTTCGATATCGATCTCACCCCGAACCGGGGCGATTGCCTGTCTGTGCGGGGCCTGGCCCGGGAGTTGGCGGTGCTCAACCGCGTGGATTTCCGCGCCGAGCCCTGCCCGGCGGTGGCGCCCACGGTGGACGACACCTTCCCCGTGACCGTCACGGCGCCGGAAGCCTGCCCGCGCTATCTCGGGCGGGTGATCAAGGGCGTGGATGTGACCCGGCCCACCCCCGATTGGATGGTGGAGCGGCTGCGGCGCTCGGGCCTGCGCAGCATCGACCCCGTGGTGGATATCACCAACTACGTCATGCTGGAGCTTGGGCAGCCCATGCACGCCTTCGATCTTCATCGCCTAAGCGGCGGCATTACGGTCCGCCTGGCCCAGGACGGCGATCGCCTGACCCTGCTCGATGGCAGTGAGGTATCGCCGGCGGCGGATACGCTGCTCATTTGCGATGACGCAGGCCCCGTGGCCCTGGCGGGCATCATGGGCGGCGAGCGCAGCGGCATTCATGCCGAGGGCGAGGCGCTTACCCAGGATATTTTTCTCGAATGCGCCTATTTCAGCCCCCTCGCCATCGCAGGGCGGGCTCGGCGCTTTGGCCTGTTTACGGACGCCAGCCAGCGCTACGAGCGGGGCGTGGATTTTGCGCTGCAGCAGGCGGCCACGGAGCGGGCCACGGCCCTGCTGCTGGAGATTTGTGGCGGTGCGGCGGGCCCCCTCAGCGGCTTTGAGGCCCCTGAGGCGCTGCCGAAGCGGGAACCCATAACCCTGCGTGCGGCGCGGATTGATGCGCTGCTGGGCACGGCCATTCCCGGGGAGACGGTAGAAGACGTGCTCACCCGCTTGGCTTGCGAGGTGCTTGGGGAAGGCGAGGGGACCGAGCGCACTTGGACTGTCACGCCGCCGAGCTTTCGCTTCGACCTGGAACGGGAAGCGGACCTCATCGAAGAGGTGGCGCGGATTTTTGGCTACGACAATTTGGAGGTTGCCCTGCCGCCGGCCGCCCTCACCTTGCCCCGGGAAGACGATGGGGTGGTGCCCGCGAAGGCCTTCACCCAGGCGCTCCTGGGCCTTGGGGGCCAGGAGATCATCACCTACAGCTTCATTGAGGGCACCTGGGCCGAGGCCTTCTGCCCCCAGGCGAGCCTGTTGCCCTTGGCAAACCCCCTCTCTCCGGAGCTGGCGGTGCTGCGGCCCTCCCTTCTTCCAGGGCTCGTAAAAACCTGGCAACACAATCGCAATCGCCAGGCCCCGGGCGCGCAGCTGTTCGAATTGGGCACCTGCTTTGAAGCCGGGGCCAACGGTTCGGTGCAGGAGACCCAGCGGCTGGCGGGGTTGCTTACCGGCCCGCGGGCGCCGGAGCAGTGGGGCGTTGCCAGTGCGACCCTCGACTTCTTCGATGCGAAGGGGTGGGTAGAAGCGCTCCTCGCGCTCAGTTTTGATAGCGCGGCCTTTACCTTCGAGCCCGCGACCGATCCGGCCTTGCACCCGAGCCGCAGCGCCGTGGTGAAGCGGGGCGAGGTCATCGTGGGGGTTGTGGGTGCGCTCCATCCGGAGCTGGCTCAGCGCCTCGATGTGCCCGGCCAGGTCTACGTGCTTGAGCTGTCCTTGACGGCCTTGGCGCCCCGGCGCGTGCCTCAGCACGGGGGCCTGTCCCGGTTCCCCGCCGTGCGTCGGGACCTGGCGCTTGATGTGCCGAAGGCTGTGGCCGCAGGCGCGGTGGTGGCTAAGGCGGACGCGGCGGCGGGGCCCCTGGCGACCGCGGTGCGGCTCTTCGACGTCTATGAAGGCAAAGGCGTGGAGCCCGGGCGGAAAAGTCTTGCCCTAGCCATCACCTTCCAGGCCAGTGACCGCACCCTGGGAGATGAGGAAGTGGACAGCGCCGTGACGGCCGTGCGCGAGGCCCTCGCGGCCGCCTTCGATGCACGGCAACGCTAGGAGCTTTTATGGCCCGTTATGACGTATTCAACGGCGATGCCGATGGCATTTGTGCGCTGCTTCAGCTGCGCCTGGCCGAACCGGCGGACAGTGCGCTCGTCACCGGCGTGAAGCGCGATATCAACCTGCTACGCCAGGTCGAGCCCGCCGCCGGGGATCAGATCACGGTGCTGGACGTCTCCATGGATACGAACAAGGCCGCGTTAGAAGACTGCCTGGCTGCCGGTGCCCAGGTGACCTACGTAGATCATCACTTCCCCGGGGAGATTCCCCAGCACGGGGGGCTGGATGCGCTCATCGATACGGCGCCGGATACCTGCACCAGCTTGCTGGTGAACCAGCGCCTAAAGGGCCGCTTTTTGCCCTGGGCCGTCACCGCCGCCTTTGGCGATAACTTAAATGAAGCGGCCCAGCGCGCCGCCGCGCCTCTGGGGCTGGACGAGCAGACCCTCGAGGCGCTTGCGCACTTTGGGGTGTGTATCAATTACAACGGTTATGGCGCGGCCCTGGAGGATCTCCACTTTCACCCTGCCGCGCTCTACCAAGCGCTGTTGCCCTATGCGGATCCGCGCGATGCCCTGGCCGATAGCACGGGCCCCTACGCCACGCTGGCTGCAGGCTATGCGGAGGATATGGCCCAGGCTGAGGCTGCGGAGCTGCTGGTAGACACCCCGGCGGCAGCAGCGCTGCTCCTGCCCGATGCCCCCTGGGCCCGCCGGGTATCGGGGGTCTACGGCAATGCGCTGGCTAACGATCACCCGGAGCGGGCCCACGCCGTTGTGACCGCCAGCGCCGACGGCACCTGGCGCATTAGCATCCGTGCTCCGAAAGCCCAGCAAAGCGGCGCAGACGCGCTCTGCCGGCGATGGCCAACGGGGGGCGGTCGAGCTGGAGCCGGGGGGGTCAACGCCTTGCCTAGGGCCGATTTAGAGCCTTTCCTTGCCGATTTTTCGAGCCACTGGCCGCTCGCTTAGAAAACCTCATTAATCTCTCCGAATTAGCCCGGAACGTCCTGAAATTTCGCTAATTTTTACGTGCCGTATTGAAAAGGCGAGCACGATAGGCCAATCTTCTCGCACGTGGGGCGGGGTCGAATTAAGCTAGAAAAATGAATGAAACGCTGACAAAGGCGGCCATGGCCGACCGCCTCTTTGAGGAATTGGGCCTAAATAAGCGAGAAGCCAAGGAAATCGTGGAGCACTTCTTTGAAGAGATCCGCGGCTCCCTGGAGCGCAATGAGCAAGTAAAGCTTTCGGGCTTTGGCAACTTCGACCTGCGCGATAAAAAGCAGCGGCCGGGCCGCAATCCCAAAACCGGGGAAGAGATTCCCATTTCCGCACGGCGCGTGGTGACCTTCCGCCCGGGGCAGAAATTGAAAGCGCGGGTAGAGGCCTATGCTGGAGCCCAGTGACAACAAGACGCTGCCGCCGATCCCGGGTAAGCGCTACTTCACCATTGGGGAAGTGAGCCAGCTGTGCGATGTGAAACCGCACGTGCTGCGCTACTGGGAGCAGGAATTCCCCCAGCTGAAGCCGGTGAAGCGTCGGGGCAACCGCCGCTACTATCAGCGCGGTGACGTGATCATCATCCGCCAGATTCGCGATCTGCTCTACGAGCAGGGCTTCACTATTGGTGGGGCACGGCAGCGGCTGGAGGGGCAAGAGGGCGCGGACGACAACACCGCTTACCGTCAGCTCATTCGCCAGTCCATCGTGGAGCTGGAAGAGGTTTTAGCCGTACTAAAGGCCCCCTAGGGGATGTTCCCCTAGGCCCACTTCGTTTACACTTCGCGACCTTCTCGGGGCGTAGCGCAGCCTGGTAGCGCACCACACTGGGGGTGTGGTGGTCGTCGGTTCAAATCCGGCCGCCCCGACCATATTTCTTCGCAGGGTTCTCCTGCGAATGTTTTCCTAAGCCTTGTACTTCCATGCCACCTAGGGTCCCCTGGGCGCTGCTTTTTTGTCTTTCGACGGGGAGAAGGCCATGGCCGTGGTGGAACTGGAGAAGGTTGCGCGGGAGGCGCTGCTGGGGGATTTACGAACTTTTATGGACGAGGAGCTGAAAACGCCCCTCGGCCAGTTTGATGGCGAATTCTTGCTGGATTTCCTCCTCGAGCGCTTAGGCCCGGCGGTTTACAACCAAGCCCTACTGGATGCGCAAACGGTGCTGAGTGCGCGCTTTGAAAGCTTAAGCGAGGACCTTACAGCCCTCGAAAAGCTTGAGCCCCGCTAGACCGTTTCCATGAAGCGACCATTCATTTGCAGGTAGGCATTCGGGTTGGGGTGCCGTGCCCAGCACGCCTGCCATTCTTCATCCTGTAGCAGGGCACCGAAGCCCGCATCCCGGGCGGCCTTGCTCTCCCAGCGGATGATCCAGCACACCTGGGGCTGGCCGTGGGGCGAGACCCTTGGGTCGGAGCCGGACACCTCGGCCTCGATGTCGCCGGCAATCCAGAAGTCGATGATGTCGAGCTTCTTCTTCAGGACCGGTGCGCCGTCCTCCACCAGCCATTTTCTGTAGGCGTCCCACCACTGCGGTTCGATGGTGTAATCGCGAATTTCTACGAGTTGTCCCGCCATAATTTCACTCCCCCTTTTTATGCCCGAGGGGGTACTGTGCCCCGAAAAATGTGCCGAGAAAATAGGGCATTTCCTCCTGGAGAGGAGACGGTTATGATCTTTTGGTCGCGCACGGCGATTCAGCGTTGACACCGGGGGATGAGCAGGTATGATGCGCGTCTCTCGATATTCGGGAGGGTGTTTAGCTCAGTTGGGAGAGCGTCGGCCTTACAAGCCGAAGGTCACAGGTTCGACCCCTGTAACACCCACCAAGCCAGTTCCGGAGCGGTAGTTCAGCTGGTTAGAATACCGGCCTGTCACGCCGGG
>JADHNU010000038.1 GCA_016779325.1 Pseudomonadales bacterium | reverse complement strand
CCCCGCTTTCCTGCAGCGGCCTTTGCCGCGGACGAAGCGGTTTTCGAAGCCTGGTGCGAAGCCCTTCACATCCTCGGCTTTGCCATTCTCGAAGGCGTCGAAACCACCCCGGGCACGGTGGCGCGCATCGCCCAGCGCCTTGGGCCCCTGCGCGAATCGAACTTCGGCCGCATCTTTGACGTACGCACGGCTACGGAACAAACCTCCAACGCCTATACGGCTATGGCCCTGCCCGTGCACGCCGATCTGTGCACGCGGGAACACATGCCCGGGCTGCAATTTCTCCACTGCTTGGAGAACACCACGGTGGGGGGCGCTACGCGGCTCACGGACGGCTTCCAGCTGGCGGAAACGCTTCGGCAGGAGGATCCCGAGGCCTTTCATACCCTTAGCACCGCGCCTTTGCTTTTTGCGAACAAGGCCGAGGATTCGGACTACCGCTGGGAAGCGCCGCTTATCGGCCTCGACGCCCGCGGCGCCCTCCTCGAGCTCCGCTTGTCCCCCTGGCTTCGGGGCCCCCTCAGCACGGACCTTCAAACCACCGACCGCATCTACCGCGCCCTTCGCGCGCTCTTTAGCCGGGCAGAAGCCCCGGGGGCGTTTCTACGCTTCACGCTGAAGGCGGGGGATCTACTGGCCTTCGACAACGCTCGCTTGCTTCACGGGCGGGAAGCCTTTGACGGGACGATCGGCGCTCGCTGGCTTCAAGGCTGCTACGGCGCCCGGGAGGAGTTGCACTCGCTGCTGCGCATGCTGCGTCGGGCGCGCCGCAGGGGCTAACCGAATTCACGTACCTCGGGAAGCAACTCGGGGTGATGCTCAAGAAGGCGCAACAGCTTAAGCAGTGCTAAGGGCGGCTGCGCCTTACCGGTCTCATAGCGCGAAAACGCATTTACCCCACCCCCAAATAAGGCCGCAGCCTCTCGCTGCCCCAGCCCGAGCTTCCGCCGAACGCCACGGATGAAGTTCGGGTCGCAAAATTGCTCATTCACCTGCCTTTGGAACGCTGTCATGGCTTCAAGCACGCGCCGCGACGCCCCTTCCTCAAGCACCGCCTCATCACAATGAGAGCAAAAGGCGCCTGCCACTTTAGGCAACCGCACTCCCTGACCCTTGTAGCGGTAGGGCATGGCCTTTTTGCCCTGCTCCAGCACGCCGGATTCACAGCTTGGACACTGCATGCTCACCGCTCCTTGAAGGAGATAATCAAAAGTTCTTACCCAGGCCCAGAGCCGCAGCTCCTTTGAGCACCGACCACGTGGCTTCGACATGCCCGGATCTAACGAGCTCTCGTATTTTTCTGAGCGCCACATGAGGCGAACGACCCCATCCAGCACTGCTTGGGCACAGGAGAAGCATGAGAGCTAAGTAGGGGAGCCTCTGAGAGACCATCTGGTACAGGTCAGTGGGAAAGCGGTGCTAGCGGGCGTGAGACGCCTAGCAACGCCCTAGTGCAGCGCCCGCGCCGGCAGCACCTGGCTGGCCCGCCAGGCCGGATAGGCCGCGGCGAACACGGTGGCGGCGCAGGCCGCGAGGCCCACGGCGAGGAAATCCTCCGCCGCCGGGGCCGAAGGGAGGCTTTGGAAATAGGTGCCGCCCAGGAAGGAAAAGGAAAAGAGTTGCTCCGCCAGGGCCAGGAAGGCACCGGCGTTTTCCGCCAGCAGATAGCCGAGGGCTGCGCCCAGGGCACTCCCCGCCACCCCCAGCAACACCCCCTGGGCCAGGAACAGCTGGGCCACCTGGCGCCGGCTCGCCCCTTGCGTCATGAGCATGGCAATGGCCCCGCGCTTTTCCTCCACCAGGCGCGTCAGGCTGGCCACCAGATTAAAAAGGGCCACGGCGATGATCAGTCCCACCACTAAACCCATCATGCGCCGCTCGAGGGTAACGGCCTCAAACAGGGCGCCGAAGCGCTCGGTCCAGGGCACGAAATGCCCCGCGTCCCCCAGCTGTGGCCCCCAGCGCTGGGCAAAGGCCGGCGCCTCCCGGGGATCGGTCAGGGTGAGGCGCCAACTGTAGCGCGGGGGAAAGCCCGCCGCCGTAAGGCTTTCGGCGCGGGTGAGGGCTAAGGTTTGATCAACCTCCGCGCCATAGGTGAACACGTCGCGCACCTTAAGGGGCAGCGCGCGCACGCGCAGCGTCTCCCCCGCGGCCTCGGGCACCAGCACGGAGACGCGATCCCCGGGGAAGAGGCCAAGGCGCGCCGCCAAGCTCCGCCCCAGCAGCACCTCCCCCGGTTCGAGGGACGCCAGCGCCGCCGGCGTGGGCCCGGTGCCCCCGGGAAACAGCGCTTCCGCCCCAGCTCCCAGCACCTGCAGCTCGCCGGCCTGCGCGGAAGACCCGGCAGAAAACAGCACGGGGGTGGCGGCAAAGGGGGCCAGGGCCTGCAGCCGGCGATCGGTCCCAAGGGCCTCGAGCCGCTCCGGACTAAGGGGGGCGTGGGCCTCAAGCAGTAGATGCGGCGTGGCACTTAGAAGCCGGTCCTGGAGCGTTTCCTGAAAGCCGCGCATCACCGACAGCACGGCCAGCAAGGCCGCCACGCCCAGCACCAGCCCCGTCACGCTGAGGGTGGCCAGCAAGGACCAGCCCCGGCCCTGGCCGAGGGCCCCGAGGAAGCGCCAGCCTAGCCAAAGGCTCAGCCTCACGGGGCCGTGGGCTCCGCCGTATCCGCCACTAAACGCCCCTGGCTGAGGCGCAGGCAGCGGTCGAGGCGCGCCGCCAGGGTGCGGTCGTGGGTGACCACCACCAGAGCCGTGCCCCGCTCCGCATTGAGGGCAAGCATCAAATCCACCACGCGCTGGGCCGTTTCCGGATCCAAATTCCCCGTGGGCTCATCGGCCAGAAGCACCGCCGGCGCCCCCACAAGGGCGCGAGCAAGGGCCACGCGCTGCCGCTCCCCACCGGAGAGCGCACCGGGCCGATGGCTCCCCCGGGCCCCAAGGCCCACGGCGTCCAGGAGCCGCGCCGCTTCCGCAAAGGCCGCGCCCTTCCCTTCCCCGCGAATCAAAAGGGGCATGGCCACATTCTCCAGGGCGGAGAACTCGGCCAGCAGATGATGAAATTGATAGACAAAACCGAGGTGCCGGTTCCGCGCCGCAGCCCGAGCGCCATCGCCGAGCGCAAGGGGGTCCGCGCTGCCCCAGCGCAGCGTGCCCCCATCGGGGCGGTCGAGGGCCCCAAGCAAATGGAGCAAGGTGCTTTTGCCCGAACCGGACTGGCCAATAATGGCCAGGCGCTCCCCGGGGGCTACGGTGAGATCGAGGTTCTCCAGCACCGTAAGGGCAGCCCCGCCCCCTTCCCGGTAAGACCGGCGCAGCCCCTGGGCCGCCAGCACGGGCACGAGTTCATTCATGGCGTAGCACCTCCTGCGGCTGCACCGCTTCCGCCCGCCGCGCCGCCAGCCCAATGGCCAGGGCCGCGAGGGCGCTGGCCACCAGGGCCACGGCCAGCACGTCTCCCGGTGCCACGGCAACCGGCAGATAATCCACAAAATAGGCCCCCATAAGCGGCGCCTCCCGAAGGGATGAGAGCCACGCGACGAAGGGCGGCGCGAGGACGCACAGCCCCAGGCCCAGCACCACGCCGGCACCAATGCCGCCCCCGGCGACGAGCCCCCCGTGCCAGCAGAACACGGCCCGCAGCTGGCGCCCAGCCAGGCCCAAGGTGGAGAGCATGGCAATAGGACCGGCCTGCTGGCGAATAACCATCAACAGCATGGCAATCAGATTGAAGGCGGCCATGGCCACCAGCAGCGTCAGCACCAAAAAGAGCATCTTCTTCTGCACCGTAATCGCCTCGAAGAGGCCACCGTAACGCTGGCGCCAATCGCTTACGCGCACCTGCTCCCGCACCCCCGCCGTCTCTAGGGCCTCATCCACGGCGGCGCGCACGGCGCTTACGGCCAGCACGTCGTCCAGCCAGAGGCGCAGGCTGCGCATTTGGGATCGCCGATCTAGCGCGCGCACGTCATCTAAGTGGGCCACCATCACCTCCCCATCCAGGAGCGTGCCCGTCTCCAGCAGCCCCAGCACGGCCACCCGGCGCTGCACGGGAAAGGCCCCGGCGAGGGTCACGCGGAGCGTCGGCACCACCACGGTCACCTGATCCCCAGGCCCCACCCCTAAGCCCTTGGCCAGGCCCTGGCCCAGGAACACGCCGAAGGATCCGGGAGCAAGGCGCGCGGCGGCCTCCGGCAGCAAGACGCCCCGGAGCGGACCGCTTGGGTCCACGCCCAGAAGGTTTACGGGGCGGCTCGCCGTTGTGCCGTCGCCCCGCGCCTTCAGGGCCAGGGCCCCAAGCTCGTGGGTCGGCGCCAGCGCCGCTACCCCGGGCAGGGCGGCCAGGGCCGGCGCCCAGGCTGCGGGGTCCGCCCCCCGGACATCGAGGGTGAGCTGGGGGACCGCCGGGAGCACGTCCTCCCGCAGGGCCCGTTCAAAGCCATTGGCGACGGAGAGCACCAAAAGGAGCACGGCCACCGCCAGCGCGATGCCGCTGGCCGCCGCAAAGGTCAGAAAGGAAAGAAAGCCGCCGCCGGGGCGAATAAACCGCGCCGCGATAAATCGAGGCAAATTCACGCGGGCTTAGGACTGATCGAAGGCGTCGTAGCCCAGCTCCGCGGCACGCCCACTGCGCACGCCCTGGGCCTTGCTCTGGGGCTTTTCCACGCAGCGGTTCGGATCGTTCCCGCAAAGGCTACAGGTGCCGGCGCCATCAACCTTATTTAAGCCCCCGCAGGTGCCGGCAATGGGCGCCCGGCCGAAGGACACGCCCACGGCCATGGCCGCCACCAGGGCGAGCATGAAGAGAAAGGCGAAGACCATTTCAAACATTGTGGCGCATCCCTAGGGGTGGCTTAAGGCCTCAAAGGCGTCGTTGGCGAGGCGCTTAAAGCCCTCACCGTCGTAGAGGATAAACAAAACGGGAAGCCCTTGCCTCTCCGCCAGCGCGAGCCCGTCCTCCGGGCCCAGCACGTTCATGGCCGTGGCCCAGGCGTCGGCCCAGAGGGCGGTGTCGTGGGCGACGGTGACGGAGGCCACGCGCTGCACGATGGGGGCTCCGGTCCGCGGGTCCACCGTGTGAGAGTAGCGCACCCCGTTGGCCTCGAAGAAGTTGCGGTAATCGCCGCTTGTGGCCAGGGCTTGGTTGTTCAGGGGCAGGGCTTCCTGCACGAGGCCCCGGGCTGAGGGGTCCGGCACCTCAATGCCAATGCGCCAGGGCACGCCGCGGTCGTTCACCCCCTGGGCCCGCACCTCCCCCCCAATATCGACGAGGAAGTGCTGAAAGCCCGCAGCGTTGAGCCGCTCAACCAGCACGTCCACCCCATAGCCCTTCGCCAGGGCGGAGAGATCCACCTCCACCCCCGGGGCGAGGCGCTGCAGGGTGGGCGGGGTTTCGCTCACGGCGAGCTTTTCATACCCCACCCGAAGCTGGGCCTCGGTGATGGCCTCTGGCGCCGGGGGCGCCGCCCGCCGCGCGCCGCCGGCCCCAAAGCCCCAAAGGTCCACCAAGGGCCCCACGGTGACATCAAGGGCCCCACCGCTTGCAGCGCTCACGGCCTGGGCCGCCACCACCACCTGGGCAAAGGCCGGCTCGATGGGAAAGGGCTCGAGGGTCTCACTTGCGTTAAAGCGGGAGATCGTGGCTTTTGGGTCCCAGGTGGACATGCTCGCGTTGACGGAAGCCAGGGCCGCCTCCAGCGTGTCCTTAAGCCCGGCCCGCTCGGCCTCGGAGGCGCCCTCCGCCAGCAGGCTTACGCGCCAGTAGGTGCCCATGGTTTGCCCCGCGAGCACCACCTTTTCCGGCGCCGGGGTGCAGGCCGTGAGGCTGAAGAGCAGGGCCAGCAAGAGCGGTAGAACCCCCGTCCCGATGCCCTGCTTTGCCGTTCGCTGCATGCCTCTCTCTCCACCAGATCATTGCCCGCGGGCGCAACCTTAGCGAAGGTGGTAAAAATTGCCAGCAACAACCCAATCTGGAGCGCACCATGACCGAAGCCCCCCTCCCCTACGAAGTTGACGGCAAAGCCTTTGAGGCCCTGCTGGTGCGGCCAGAGGGCGATGCCACCCCGAAAGCCGCGGTGGCCGTTTGCCACGCCTGGGGCGGGCGCGACGCCTTCTCCGAAGCCGTCGCCCGGCGCCTGGCCGCCGAGGGCTATCTCGCCTGCGCCCTCGATGCCTATGGCGCTGGCGTCCGCGGCACCACCCCGGAGGAAAACCAGGCCCTTATGGCCCCCCTCGTGGCGAATCGGGGCGCCCTCTTCCGCCGCCTGACCACGGGTCTGGCGGCCCTACGCGCCCAGCCCGATTGCGGCGACGCCGTGGCCGCCCTCGGCTACTGCTTTGGGGGCCTCTGCGTCCTAGACCTCGCCCGGGGCGGGGCCGGCCTTCGCGGGGTGGTGAGCTTCCATGGCCTGCTCCACGCCCCCCAGCCGGCCCTCGGCCCCGGCGATGACGCCGCCATCCTCGTACTCAATGGCCACGACGACCCCATGGTGCCCCCGAGCGCCGTGCAGGCCTTCACGGAAGAGATGACCCTGGCCGAACGGGACTGGCAGGTGCACGACTACGGCGGCGCCCTCCACGCCTTCACGGTCCCGGAGGCCAACGCGCCGGAAGCGGGCGTCGCCTATCAGGAACGGGCCGACCGCCGCAGCTGGGCCACGACCCTCGCCTTTCTAGCGGAAGTCTTGGGCCCGAAGGGCTAGCGAGGCGAAGGTCCGGTGCTAGACTAGCGGTCGCATTCACCCAGGGGAGAGAGAAGACGCTATGGCGCTTGTGCTGAACGAAGATCAGTCCTTTATCCAGGCCACGGCCGCAGAATTTTGCGCCAGCAAGGCGCCCGTGTCGGCCTTCCGGGCCCTCCGGGATAACCCGGGCCCCGCGGGCTACGACGAGGACACCTGGCGGGCCATGGTGGAGCTCGGCTGGAGCGGCATCACCCTCCCCGAGGCCGTCGGTGGCACGGACTTCGGCTGGCAGGCCATGGGCACGATCCTTGAGCAAACGGGGCGCTACCTCGCCGCCTCCCCCCTGCTCAGCTCCGTGGTGCTGGGCGCCAGCGCCCTTTCTCTGTCGGAGAATCGCGCCCTCGCCGAGGTCGTCCTGCCCCAGGTGGTTGACGGCACGGTGCGTCTGGCCCTGGCCCTGGAAGAAAGCCCCCATCACCAGCCCTACGGCGCTGCGCTCACGGCAACGGCCAGCGGCGACGCCGTGCAGCTGAAGGGGGAGAAGCGCTTTGTCATGGACGGCGGCAGCGCCGAGCAAATCATCGTGGTGGCGCGGGAAAGCGGCGCCCCGGGGGACCGGGACGGCCTTGGCCTCTACCTCGTGCCCCGGGAGGCGGGCATCAGCGCCGTGGCGGAAAAACTCGCGGACTGCCGGGCCTATGCCCGCCTCACCATCGACGCCACCGTGCCGGCCAGCCAGCGCCTCGGCGGGGCTGAGCTCCTCGATGCGGTCCTCGACCGGGGCCGGGCGGCCCTGGCCGCGGAAATGCTCGGGGCAGCGCAGGCCGCCTTCGACCAGACCATCGCCTACCTGAAGGAGCGCAAGCAGTTTGGCCAGGTGATTGGCAGCTTCCAGGCCCTTAAGCATCGCGCCGCCGATCTCTTCGGGGAAATCGAGCTGGCCCGCTCCACCGTTCTCGACGCGCTCTCGGCCCTCGATGAGGGGCGAGACGACGCCGCCCTCGCCGTCAGCCTGGCCAAGGCCAAGATGGGCGAAGTGCTCCACGCGGTCAGCTGTGAAGCCCTGCAAATGCACGGCGGCATCGGCATGACCGACGAATTCGACATCGGCTTTTACATGAAGCGCGCGCGGGTGCAGGAGGCGCTCCTGGGCAACCAGGCCTTCCACCGCAGCCGCTACGCCGCCCTCGCCGGCTACTAGGGGGGCTTGCCATGAAACTTGCCTTCACCGCCGAGGAAAACGCCTTCCGGGACGAAGTCCGAGCGTTCTTCGCCACGGCCCTCACCCCCGAACTGGCCCACGCCGGCCGGCATAGGACCAGCGTCTACTCCAGCAAGGAACACGCCCTGGCCTGGCAGAAGATCCTCTACGACCAAGGCTGGCTCGTGCCCAGCTGGCCCGAACAATACGGCGGCTGTAACTGGTCCCTTACCCAGCGCTACATCTTTGCCTGCGAACGGGCCCGGGCGAAGCCCCCGGCCCTCTCGCCCATGGGCCTGTCCATGCTCGGCCCGGCGCTCCTCGGCTGCGGCACGGAGGCGCAAAAGACCCATTACCTGCCGCGCATCCTTCGCGGCCAAGACTACTGGTGCCAGGGCTATTCCGAACCCCAGGCGGGTTCCGATTTGGCCACGCTGCAGTGCAGCGCTGTGCGCGATGGCGACCACTACGTGCTCAACGGCACGAAGATCTGGACCACCCACGCCCAGTACGCCACCCACATGTTCTGCCTGGTGCGCACGGGCACCTTCGACCGGCCCCAAAAGGGCATTACCTTCCTGCTCCTGCCCATGGACGCGGAAGGCATTACGATTACCCCCATTCGCTTTGTCTCCGGCGCCGCCACCCAGGCCCAGGTGTTCTTCGATAACGTGCGGGTTGATGCCAGCCAGCGCGTTGGCGAGGAGAACGACGGCTGGACCGTGGCCAAGTACCTGCTGGAATTCGAGCGCGGCGGCGGCGCCTCGGCCCCAGGGCTCCTGGAGGCCGCGGAGGATCTCCGCACCCTCGCCGCCGAGCTGCCCGACGCCGAGCGCAGCGCTCTTGAGACCCGCCTTGCGGGGCTGCTCACACGCATCGAAGCGCTGGAAATTGCCGAGCTGCAGGCCCTGGCGGAAACGGAGCGGCGCGGCTCCCCGGGGCCCGGCGCCTCCATGCTGAAACTCCTCGGCACGGAACTGAGCCAGGCCTTAACGGAACTGCAGGTGGAAGCCCTCGGCACCTATGGCCTGGTCCACCAGCCCGGCGCTTTGGCCTTTGAAAGCAACGAAGCGCCCATCGGCCCTGCCGCCGGCCTTACCACCGTGCCCTTCTACCTGAATAACCGGGCCGCCACGATCTACGCTGGCTCCAGCGAAGTGCAGCGCAACATCATCAGCAAAGCGGTGCTGGGCCTATGACCACGCGCCTATGGTTGGTGCGCCACGGCCAGATTCAGGCCAACGTCGACGGCCGCTGGCACGGCAGCACGGACAGCCCGCTGACGGATCATGGCCGCCGCCAGGTGGCGGCCACGGGGGCCTGGTTCAAAAGCCAAGGCCTGCGCATTGCGGCGGTCTACGCCAGCCCCCTGCAGCGCACCTTCCAAACAGCGGAAGGCATCGGCAGCGCCCTCGGCGTGGCCGTGCAACCCGAGCCGGCCCTGCGGGAATACGGCATCGGCGTGCTCGAGGACACCCCCTTCACCACCCTGAAGGATGAGCTCGGCTTTTTCGAGCGCATCTTCAGCGACGGGGCCTGGGCCCCGGAGGGCGGCGAAGCGCGGGAGGCCGTGGAAGCGCGTATTCAGACCATGCTGACGGCGCTGGCCGAGCGCCACGCCGGAGAGGAAATCGTCGTGGTCAGTCACGGCGCCGCCCTGGCCCTGGGCCTGGCCCGGCTCCTGGCCAGCCCGAAGCACCACTGGGCCACGCTGCACAAAAATAACTGCGCCGTTTCCGAGCTGTGCTTTACGCCGGCCCCGGAGCTACGCCAATTCAACAAGACCGCACACCTGGGGGAGGGATCGGCATGAGCTATGAATTCTGCACCACGGAAGCGAAGGACCACATCCTAACGGTAACCATCAACCGGCCGGAGCGCATGAATGCCCTCCATCCGCCGGCGAACCTCGAACTTGGCGAGGTCTTCGATGCCTTCGACGCCGACCCGGACCTCTGGGTGGCCATCATCACTGGCGCCGGGGATCGGGCCTTCAGCGCTGGCAACGATCTGCGCTACCAGGCCGAGGGCGGTAAGCGGGGCCCCATGCCCCGGGGCTTTGGCGGCTTAACCAGCCGCTTCGACATGAGCAAGCCCGTTATTGCGGCCGTCAACGGCGTGGCCATGGGCGGCGGCTTCGAGATTGCGCTGGCCTGCGACATCATCCTGGCCTCGAACACGGCCCGCTTTGCCCTGCCCGAGCCCAAGGTGGGCCTGGCGGCCCTGGCCGGCGGCCTGCATCGCCTGCCCCGGCAGATTGGCACCAAGGCCGCCATGGGCATGATCCTCACGGGGCGCCACGTGCCCGCAGAGGAAGGCATGAAGCTCGGCTTTGTAAATGAAATCACGGAACCGGAAGCGCTCATGGATCGGGCCCGAGCCTGGGCCGCCATGATCTGCGAGGGTGCGCCCCTGTCCATCCGCGCCAGCAAGGAAGTGGCCTACGGGGGCCTCGCCCACGCCAGCCTGGAGGAGGCCATGGCGGCCACCTACCCCGGCGTGAAGGCCATGGTGGACAGCGAAGACTTCATCGAGGGGCCAAAGGCCTTCGCCGAGAAGCGGGCCCCGAACTGGACCGGGCGCTAGCCATGGGGCACGGCCCGGCCCGCGCCTTGGGAGCCGCCTTCGCACCATGACCACCCCGGCTTCGGAGGACCCCACCGCCGCGGACCGCGCGTCCGCGGAGCGGGCCTATAGTCGCTTTGTCGACCAAAACCTGACGCGCAATTACCTTGGGCACCTCGCCCACGGGCTCCTGGGACAAACGGGCTTTCGCCTGCTCAATGCCCCCACCTTCCTCCCCGCCTACGTCATGTTCCTCTCCGGGGGGTCGAACTTTGCCGTGGGGGTGATTCTGTCCCTCCAGGCCCTGGGCATGGTGATTACGCCGCTCATTGGTGCCAACCTCATCGAACACCGCCGCCGCGTGCTGCCCGTGGGCTTCGTTGCCGGGGGCATCATGCGCGGCACGGTCCTGCTGATTGGGCTGGCCGGCCTGTTTTTGCCCCCGGCTGCCGCCCTGACGGCCATTGGGGTGTTTATCCTGGCCTTTGGGCTCTTCATGGGCATGCAAGGTGTCATCTTTAACTTCTTGATGTCTAAGGTGATCCCCGTATCTAAACGGGGCCGCCTAACGGGGCTGCGGAACTTCCTGGCGGGGCTTACCTCCGCCGCCGTCGCCTGGCTTGGGGGCACCTTTTTCATCGGCGAAACCCCCAGCGTCGAGGGCTACTCCTACACCTTCATCATGGCCTTTGTGCTCACCTCCATTGGCCTGGCCATGCTGGTGGTCATTCGCGAGCCCGAACCGCCCACGGTGCGCGCCCCCACGCCCCTTGGCAGCCGCCTGCGACAAATTCCCGGCCTACTTCGCGAAGACCCGGCCTTTGCCCGCTACGTGGGCGCCCGGGGCCTGGCCACCATGGGCCGCATGGCCGCGCCCTTCTACATCCTATTTGCCGGCACGAGCCTGGGCCTGACGGGGTCGACCCTGGGCCTACTCACCGCCGCCTTCACCCTCTCCGGCACCTTTTCGAACCTGGCCTGGGGCGCCTTGGCCGATCGCAAGGGCTTTCGCCTGGCCTTCCTGGCCTCCATCGCCCTGTGGATTGCCTCCACCGGGGCCCTCATGATGAGCAGCGGCCTGCTGGCCACGGTGCTGGTCTTCATTGGCATTGGCGCGGCCTTCCAGGGCTTCCAGGCCGCCTCCATGAACCTCACGCTGGAATTCGGCCAGCGCGACGACTTACCCATGCGCATTGCGCTGGCCAATACCGCTTCGGAGCTTGCGGGCACTCTGGGCCCGCTCCTGGGCGGTGCCCTTGCCACGGCCCTGGGCTACGATGCGGTCTTCTATACGTCCATGGCCTTCCTCATTGCCGGCGGTGGGCTTGTGCTCCGCTTCGTACCGGAGCCGAGGAAACAGCCGGCCCCCTAGGGGCCGCTTCGACACGGGGAGACGAAGCATGCGGGATCATTCTGGGCAAACCCTCACCGCGGCCAGCGCCGACGCGGTCGCGGCCTATGAGACCTTTCTCGACGCCTATGGCCGCTTTTCGCCCACCGTGCCCGACGCCCTGAAGGCCACCCTCGAAGCCGACCCGGAAATGCCCCTGGCCTGGTGCGCGCGGGGGGCGCTGATGATGCTTTCCGGCAAGGGCGAGCTGCGCGCCGTGGCCCAGGCCTCGGCCGCCAAGGCCCGCGCCCTTGCCGCCGGCGCCACGCCCCGGGAACAGGCTCACGCGGCGGCCCTCACGGCCTGGGTGAACCACGACGAACCTAAGGCCCGAGCCCAGTGGGACGCGATCCTCAAGGACCACCCCCACGACTTCTTCGCCCTGAAACTCTCCCAGTTCAGCCACTTCTACGCCGGCGGCGGCGCCCCCATGCGCGCGGTGATGGACGCCCTGGCGCCGCAGTGGTCCGAGAGCACCGCGCGCTACAGCAAGTTCCTGGGCATCCATGCCTTTGCGCTGGAGGAGAACGGGGCCTACGCCCGGGCCCAGGCCCTTGGACGCCAGGCCGTGGCCCTCGACGCCGACGACCCCTGGGCTATTCACGCCGTGGCCCACTGCCTCGAAATGGGAGGGCGCCCCGCCGAGGGGGTGGCCTGGATCGACGGCCAGGGGCCCCACTGGGCCGATGCGGGCACCATGACCGGCCATCTGGCCTGGCATCGGGCCCTCTTCGCCCTGGAGGCGGAGGGGCCAGAAGCGGTGCTGGCAGACTTCGCCGACCGCTACCAGGTAGGGGACAGCGAGGAATACCTCGATTTGTGTAACGACATCGCGCTGCTGCAGCGCCTAGCCCTCCGCGGCCTCGCCGTGAAGCCCGCCTTCGAGGCCGTGGCCGAGCGCCTCACGCCGCGCCTAGGGGAACACATGCTGGCCTTTTGCGACGCCCACTGGGTGCTTGGCCTCGCCGCCGCGGGACGCTTCGAGGCGGCGGAGTCCGTCCTGGCCGGGCTTCGGGCCCGCGGCGCCCAGGACGACCCCGATGCGGCGCCCTACCGGGAGCTGGCCGTGCCCCTGGGGGAAGCCTGCCTGGCCTTCCATCGCCGGGCCTACGGCGCCTGCTGGCAGGGCATTCAGGCCTTGCTGCCAAGCCTCCATCGCCTCGGCGGCTCCCACGCCCAGCGCGACCTGTTCGTGCAACTGATGCTCGCCGCCGCCGCGCGGGACGGCGCCCATCACCCCTTCGCGGAGCTGATCCGCCGTCGCCAGGCCACGGGGCACTTTGTCCCCGAGGCCGCCTAGGAGTCCCCCTTGGACCGCAAACTGATCTTTCTCCTCGCCTTCACCGGCGGCTTTGTCATCATGTCTATCGAACTGCTCGGGGGGCGGATTCTGGCCCCCTGGTTCGGCTCCAGCGTGTACGTGTGGGGCAGCATCATCACGGTCTTTATGATTGCCCTGTCCCTCGGCTATCTCATCGGCGGGCGCCTATCCCTGCGGAACCCGAGCCTCCAGCGCTTCGGCAGCCTCTTTATCGCTGGCGCCGTGCTCCTCGGCCCCCTCTACGGCTTTGGGGATGAGCTCATGGCGGCAGTGTTTGAACGGGTGGAAGACCCCCGCTATGGGTCCCTGCTGGCCTCTATGGCCCTGTTCTTTTTGCCCACGGTCCTGCTCGGCATGATCTCGCCCTACTCCGTGCGCCTCCTGGTGCAGGCCAAGGATGAAAGCGGCCAGGTCGCGGGGCTTTTGTATTTCGTGTCCACCTTCGGCAGCGCCCTCGGCACCCTCGGCACCTCCTTCTATTTCATTCTTTGGTTCGAGGTGGATACCATTTTGCTTCTCTTGAGCGGCGCCCTGCTCCTTTGCGGCGCCCTCGCCCTACTCGCCCCCCGCCAGGAGGTCGCCCCGTGAAACGCCTCGCCGCAGTTCTCGCCCTCGCCCTGGCCCTAAGCCCCCTGGCCCAGGCCGAAATCATCCACGAGGAGCGCTCCCTCTACCGGAATATTCTTGTCCGGGACCAGGGCTCGGAGCGCTGCCTGCTGTTTACGGTCCGCCGCTCCAACCGCAATCAGAGCTGCCTCGACCGGGACGACCCGGACCGGCTCATCTTCCCCTACGCGCGCATGATGCTTTCGGGCCTGCTGGTCACCCCGGCGCCCAAGCGCATTCTTATGGTGGGCCTCGGCGGCGGCACCCTGCCGAAGGTGTTCAGCGTGCTCACGCCACAGGCGCAGCAGGATCTGGTGGAAATCGATGAGGCCGTGGTGACTGTGGCGAAGCGCTTCTTCGACTTCACCCCCACGGCGCAGATGGCCGTGCACGTGCAGGACGCGCGGGTCTTTTTAAAGCGCGCGGCGGCCCGGGGCACCACCTGGGACTACATCATGCTCGACGCCTTCACGGGCGATTACATCCCCGAGCATTTGATGACGAAGGAATTCTTGGAGGAGGTCCGGGCGGCCCTCACGGACGACGGCGTGCTGGTGGCCAACACCTTTGCCTCCAGCGCCCTCTACGATGCGGAGACGGCCACCTATGCCGCTGTCTTCCCGGCCCTCGCGGAAATTCGCCTCGATGAAACGCTGAACCGGATTTTGGTGGCGCAGAAGCAGCCCTTCCCCGATGAGGCCACGCGGCTCGCGGCCGCGGAGGCGCTACGCCGGCCCCTGCGCCGCTTCGCCTCCAACCCCCTGCCCCTGGCCCAGAACTTCAACGTGGCCCCGCCCTTCTCGGCCAGCGCCCGGCTGCTAACGGATCAGTACGCCCCCGTTAATTTGCTTCAGCAGCGCTAGCGCCCGAGGCCGCCTCGAAGGTAAGGGCTGCCGAGTTCATGCAGTAGCGCAGCCCCGTGGGCGCCGGGCCATCGGGGAAGACGTGGCCAAGGTGGGCATCGCAGCCGCTGCACAGCACTTCCGTGCGCACCATGAACAGGCCCCGGTCTTCCCGCTCCCAGATGGCCTCCGGGGTCACCGGGGCCCAGTAGCTCGGCCAGCCCGTGCCCGAGTCGTACTTCGTCTCCGCCGCAAAGAGCGGCTGGTCACAGCACACGCAGCGATAGCGCCCGGGGCGCTTTTCATCCCAAAGGGCCCCGGTAAAAGCCCGCTCCGTACCGCCCCGGCGGGCAACCTTGTAGGCCTCGGGGCTGAGCATTTCCCGCCACTGTGCATCCGTTTTCGATACCTTACTCATGGCTACGCTCCCTGCTATGCTCGCGACCCCTCGGGCCGCCGGAGTGGAAGCTTAGGCCGGCGCCCCAGCGGTCTGTCAACTCGCGCGGGGCATCCATGGCCAGTATCAAGAAGTCACGAAAACTCGAATCGGTTTGCTATGACATTCGCGGACCGGTACTGCGGGAGGCCAAGCGCCTCGAGGAAGAGGGCCAGCGGGTCCTCAAGCTGAACATTGGCAACCCCGCACCCTTCGGCTTCGAAGCCCCGGACGAACTTCTTCAAGACGTAATCCGCAACCTGCCCCAGGCCCAGGGCTACTGCGATAGCAAAGGCCTTTACGCGGCCCGCAAGGCCGTCATGCAGCGCACCCAGCAGCAGGGTATTCGCGGCGTGGACGTGGAAGACGTCTTCATCGGTAACGGCGTATCGGAACTGATCGTCATGGCCATGCAGGGCCTGATCAACGAGGGCGACGAGGTGCTCGTACCCGCCCCGGACTACCCGCTCTGGACTGCGGCCGTTACCCTTGCCGGGGGCAAAGCCGTTCATTATCGCTGCGATGAGGGCACGGGCTGGCAGCCGGACCTTGCCGATATGGAAAGCAAGGTCAGCGAGCGCACCCGGGGCCTGGTGGTCATCAACCCCAACAATCCCACGGGGGCGGTCTACGAAGCGGCCATGGTGAAGGCCCTCGCGGGCTTCGCTGAGCAGCATGGCCTGGTGCTTTTCGCCGACGAAATCTACGACCGCATCCTCTACGACGGCGCGCTGCACGTGCCGTTGGCCTCCGTGACGGAGGAAACCCTCGTGCTCACCTTTGGGGGCCTGTCGAAGAACTACCGCGCCGCCGGCTTCCGCACGGGCTGGATGGTGTGCTCGGGGAACCTGCGAAGCGCCCGGGACTATCTCGAAGGCCTGGAAATCCTCGCCTCCATGCGCCTGTGCGCTAACGTCCCCACGCAGCACGCCGTGCAGGGCGCCCTCGGCGGCTATCAAAGCATTAACGATCTGGTGTGCCCCGGCGGGGCCCTCTACGAACAACGCACCCTGGCCCATGAGGCGCTGATTGCCCTGCCCGGGGTGAGCTGCGTAAAACCCCTTGGGGGCCTCTATCTGTTCCCCCGCCTCGATCCGGCCCTCTACCCCATCGAAGACGACGAGAAGTTCGTCCTCGACCTGCTCCTGGAAGAAAAGCTTCTGCTCGTGCAGGGCACGGCCTTCAACCTGCCGGACCGGCAGCACCAGCGTTGGGTGTTTCTGCCCCGGCAGGAGGAGCTACGCGATGCGCTCGGCCGCTTCGAGCGCTTCCTGGCCCGCCATCGGCGCTAAGGGGCCTGCCCCACGGCATAGAGCACCTCGTCCTCAAACCCCGTAATGACCGGGCGGTAGCCGGAGAGCGCCCGGTCCAGCTCTGGATCCCCCGTATCGATGGGGAGGGGCCGCCCCTCGAGGGTGAGGAGCTTGCTGCGCGTGGCCACGATATGCCAGTGCTCCGGGTCCAGGCGGCGCAGGAAGGCCGGCGAAAGCTGCTGATTGCCCCGGCCAAAGATATGCCCCTGGCCACTGATGGCCGTCACCACGAGGGCCATGGGCTGGCCCTCGGTCAGGGTAAGGAGCTCCGTGGCCGTGACGTCCTCCGCCACCCGAACCAGATGTTGATAGACGTCTACCCCAAGGAGCGTTTTCCCCTCCCCAAGGTGCGTGGCGATGGCCGCCGTGGTGCTGCCCGGCCCTAGAACCCAAAGGCGATCGCCGCTGGCCGCCATGCGCGCGGCGATATCCGCGGCGATTTCCTCCAGCACCAGGGGCTCCTGCTCCCGGCCGCTGATTTTCGTGGCCTGCACCCAGCGCGGCGCCGCGGGCACGCTGAGCGTGCCGTAAAAGCGGGTTTTCACCACGCCCTCCCGGAAGGCGGCCTCATCGATATCCCGCACGTCCCCGTCCAGGCGCGTCACCAAGGCCCCCTGGCGCAGATCCTCGAGCACGGCGGCCGCCCCCTCGGGGGTGACTGCGAAGACCCCGGAGTGCATCTTCACCCCCGAAGGCACGCCCAGAACCAGGGGCGGATGGGTTTCGGCCTGAAGGGCCGCCGCCACATTCCGCGCCGTGCCATCGCCGCCGGCAAACAAGACCAAATCAACCCCAGCCTCCACAAAGGCGGCAACAGCCCGCTCCGTATCGGCCGCGGAACTGGGCTCGGCCGAAATGCCCAAGACCGTCGCCGGGAGCCCTGCCGCCCCGACGGCGTTGGCGCCCATGGCGCCGCCCCAGGTCAAAATCGTTAGCCCCTCGGCCGTGAGCTGGCCCAGCGCCCGGGCCATGCGCTCCCCAGCGCGAGGGATAGCGCCCCGGGCCAGAGCCTCTTCGCGCACCGCGAGGCCGTCCGAGCCCTTCAGGGCCGTCGCGCCGCCCAACCCGGCCCAGGGATTCACCAGCACCGCCAGACGCAAGGGTCTCATGCCAAGCCCGCCTCCCAGCGGGCGGCCACGCGCTCCCCCAAGGCCAACGCCGAGGTCAGCCCCGGTGATTCAATCCCCAGCAAATGCAGCACCCCCGTTTCGCCCCCAAAAGCCTGTTCAACCCAGCCGAAATCAGCTGCCGCCGCGCCCTGCGCCCCACGCTTGGGCCGAAGGCCCACGTAGGCGGGCTGCAACCGCGCGGGCTCAAGGCCTGGAAAATAGCTTTGGATCGCCTCAGCAAAGCGCGCCCGGTCCGCGCGGAAGCCATAGTCCTCCGCCGCCCGCCAGCACACGTCCGGGCCGAAGCGGGCCTGCCCCGCCAGGTCAAAGGTGAGGTGAATGCCCAGGCCGCCGGCTTCGGGCAGGGGGTACACCAGGTGATCCACAGGCACTTGCCCGCTGTAGGAAAAATAGTGCCCGGCGGCATAAAAGGGCCCGGCCGCGTCAGCGGCTCCGAGGCCTTGTGCCAAGGCAAAGGCGCCAAAGCCCGCCGCGTTCACCACTCGCGGGGCCCGCAGCGCAAGGGGCTCGCCGGCGCTCGTCCCGAGCAGCACAAGCCCCCGCGCCTCCGCCTCCAGGCGCACCACCGTTGTGTGATTAATCAATTCGGCGCCAGCGGCGGCCGCATCGCCGGCCAAGGCCTGCAGGAGCCCGTGGCTGTCGACAATGCCCGTCTCCGGGGACCAGAGCGCCGCGGCGCCCGTGAGCGCCGGCGCCAGGCGCTTGAGCTCCGCGCCGGTAAGGCAGGCCAGGCCCGGCACCCCAAGGCGCGTGCCCCGGTCCCGCAGGGTTTCCAGCGCCCCTTCCCCCGAGGCGTCGGCGGCCACCACGAGCTTGCCGAGTTTCCGATGCCCCACGCCCCGGGCTGCGCAGTAGGCATACAGCAATTCCCGGCCACGGCAGCACAGCGCCGCCTTCAGGGTATCCTCGGGATAGTAGAGACCGGCGTGGATCACTTCCGAGGAGCGGCTGGAAATGCCTTGCCCAAGGGCTGGCTCGGCTTCGAGCAGGAGGACCGGCTCCCCAGCCTGGGCCAGGGCGCGGGCGCAGGCCAGACCCACCACGCCGCCCCCAAGGACCACCGTGCCGTCGTGTTCGATCATGAGCTGCCTTGCACCGCGAGGCCCGCTGCGGCCAAAAGCGCCCCCGCTTCGCCGCCGGCCACCCACGGAGTGAGGGCGAAATCACGACGCCCCGCTTGCTGCCGACGAAAGGCATCGAACACCGTCGCCGGCGCTGCGCCCGGCGCCCTGAGCGCATGTCCGTAAGCCTCGCTTAAGGCGGAAAGGTCCAACGCCCCGGCAAGGGCGCGCCAGCCGTCTTCCCGGGCCCGAGCGGCGAGGCGCTGGGGCGCCGGCGCCGGCGCCAGCGCCGCCTCGTAGTGCGCCGCGGGGGCGTGCCCCAGGGTGGCGCAGAGCGCGTCGTAGAGCATGGCCGTGCCCCGCAGCTTCCCTTCGTCGCTGTGCCCGGCAATGTGCGGCGTGGCCAGGGCAACGGCCTCTAGCAGCGCCGGCGGGGGCGCAGGTTCGGCATCAAACACGTCCAGGGCCACCCAATGGCCAGCGCCGCGCTCCAGGGTCGCGAGCAGGGCCTCATCGGGCAGCACGCCGCCTCGCCCCGCATTCAACAACACCCGCCCCGGCGCCAGGGCCTGCAGCTCCTCAGGGGTCAGCCAGGGCACGGTGGGGTGGGCGCCACCGCGCAAGGCGGGCACATGGAAGGTGAGCGCATCGGCGGCCAGCACGGCCTCCCGAGACCAAGCCGGCGCCGCCAGGGGCAGGCCCGCCTCAAGGCGCGGCGGATCGAAAATGCCCACGTCGAAACCGAGCGCGGCCAGGCGTCGTGCGACCCGCCCGCCCACGGCCCCGCCGCCGATGACCGCATAGCGAGCCCGCTCCCGCAGGGCGCCCGCAAGCACCGCCTGCGCCGTGGCCACCATGACCCAGTCGGCGACGGGATCGGCATTGCAGCCCGGCGCGTGGGCAAAGGGGATTCCCTGGGCGCGCAGAAAGGCTTCGTCCACATGATCAACCCCCGCCGTGCCCGTGCCGACAAAGCGCGGCCGGGCCTCCCCGAGAAGCGCCGCATTGATGCGCGTTTGCGACCGAAGCAGCAAGACATTTGCCGCCTGAGCCAGGGCCGGCGTCACGGCGCGCCCCGGCACGGTCACCAGCTCCCCAAACTCGGAGAAGAAGCGGGCGGCGTCGGACAGGTTTTCGTCCACAAGAAGCTTCACGGGCGCTCCGGAATAGGCGCGAGAAATCGAGAGCGGTAGCGTAGCAGGCCGCCAAGGCGCAGCGCCTCCTCTACCCGTTCCGCCGAGAGGGGCGGCGGCGCCACCCGAGCAGGATCAAAGGCGCGGCGGACCGGGCCATCGAGGCGCGTCAGGGTCAGCGCGTGCTCCGCCTGGGCCCGCCCCGCCAAAAGCTTGGCCGCGAGTCGGGCGCTTCGAGGTAGCCCGGCCAGGGCCGCCTCTCCCTCTTGATCAAGGGCGCCGTAAAGCGCCGCCAAGGAGGGAAAGCGCTGCAGGAGCCGCGTCGCCGTCACCGTCCCCACCCCGGGCACGCCGGCGATGCCGTCGCTGCTATCCCCCACCAGCGCCAGGTAATGGGCCATGGCCTCCGGGGCGAAGCCCAGGGCGGCGCGCACCGCGTCATAGGATTCCGGGCCAGCCCGATCGGGCCGCCAACGCAGGTCTCCCGGCTTCAGCAGCTGCAGCAGATCCTTATCGCCGCTGACGAGCACCAGGGGCCGGGGACGCCCCCGGGCCGCGGCCACAGCCAGAAGGTCATCGGCCTCGAAGCGGCGGCTCGCGCTCTCCGGAATGCCCAGGGCCCGGGTCATGGCCCGGCACTGTTGCAATTCGGCCTGGAGCGCAGGATCGGCTAGGGGCCGATGGGCCTTGTAGGCCGGATCGAGGGCGTGGCGAAAGCCCGTCCCAAGGGCTTCGTCGAAGGCCACCCCAAGGCGCGCCCCGGGCGGCAGGGCCGCGCGATAGCGCAGGAGGCGGTCGAGCCACCCCACCCGGGCCCCGGCGGCGGCGCCGGCGTCATCCCGGTGGCGATCTCCGGCAGCAAAATAAACGGGAAAGATCACGGCGCTGGCATCCACCAGCACCAAGGCCTCGGCAGGCATCACAGCCGGACCAAGCCTCGAAGGGCATCGCGGAAGCGCGCCGCCCGGGGCGGCAAGCCCCCCTGCTCCCAACGGGCCCGCTGGGCCGCGAGGGCCTCAAGGAAGGGCGCGAGATCGGGCAGGGGCTGGCCGGGATTATCTACGCTGGGGGAAAAGGGCACCCCGAGGGTCTCGCAGAAGATCGACTCCAAGGCCTGGGGCGCCGCCTCGACGCGGAAAAACGCCGCCTGCTGCGCGGCGTCCCGACCTTCCGGCGCATACCAGTAGCCGTAGTCCACCCGCTGCCGGCGGCGCCGGCGCGCCAGGCACCAGTGCGCCACCTCGTGCAGCGCACTGGCCGCGTAATCCCAACGGAAATAGATCGTTGCCGGGGCAGCGCCAAAGGCAGGGCAATAGAGCGGCTCCGCAGCGCCCCCGCGGAGCCGGGTGTGCTCCGACGCCAGAAATTCCCGATCAAACAGCGCAACGAGGGCTTCCGGACCGCAGGGCCAGCCTGGGCTCACTTCGCGGCGCACTCAAACAGAAAGCGAAAGGTCTCCCCCTCGTCGCGCTGTTCAACAATAGGATGGCCCACAAACCGGCTAAATTGCTCAAAGTCCCGCACGGAAGCAGGGTCCGTGGTCAGCACCTCGAGGCGCTCCCCGGGGGCAAGCTGACGCATACGTTGACGCAGCAACATCAGCGGCTCAGGGCAGCGTAAACCCGAAGCATCAAGGGTATGGAACGCGGCGGACATAGGCTCGGAACTCCCTTTTGGACGGCGAGTCTGTCCAGGGGCGCGGCGAAGGTCAACGGCAGGCCTTGACTTCCCCCCCCGAGACCGCATCAATGGCCCAACGCGGGCCAGGCATAAGGGGCAGTTGTGCGCCGAAGACGCAGTCAGGAGAGCTCCCAGGCCATGCACCTTGCGAGGACGTTCATGCTCAGTGCCCTGCTCGCGGGCCCCTTCCTGGCCGCCTTGGCCCAGGGTGCGGAGAGCCTAAGCGCTGAAGCAATGGCCACCGAGGTCCCGGAGCTCACCATGGCGCCGGTGGAAAACGATCCGGAACGGGAGGAGTTCGCCCGGCGCATTCGCCTCGCCCTTATCCAATACCAGGGTGGCCGCGCCTTCGAAGCCCGGCGCACCGCTTCCGACGCCCTCGACGATCTCCAAGCCCGCTTTGGCCCCTGGGACCAGCAGCAAGTGCTGGCGCTACGCATTCTTGCCGCCGCAGAACAGACCCTTGGCGATCTCGACAGCGCCACGGAAGCCCTCGCCCAGGCACAGTACCTAAACCGCATGAACCTGGGGCTTCACGATCTCTCCCAGCTTCCCCTGCTCAACGAAATGACCCAACTCGCGCTGAAGCAAGGGGATTTCGAGGCCGGCAATCAGCTTCAGGAATATGCCTTCTACATTCGGCAGCGGGCCCACGGGGAAGACAGCCCGGACCTACTGCCGGCCCTTTACAGCCTGGCCGATTGGTACCTTTCCAGCGGCAATGTCATGGGATCGCGATCCCTCTATGAACGGGCCTTGGCCGTGAGCGAAGACCTCTACGGGGAAACGGACCTGCGGCTCATACGGGCGCTGAAGGGCCTGGCCGGCTCCTTCCGGGCCGAGCGGTTCCCCGGCGCAGGCCAGGACGACACCCCGGCCTTCACCTTCAGCACCGGGGCCGCCAACCGGGCCGCGCTGCCCATCGAAGACGAACGGATGATGCTTGGCCGCTACAGCCAGGGCGAAAATGCCCTCGCTCGAGTGATCGAAATCTATGAGGCCCAGGAGACCATCGATCCGCGGCGCTATGCGGACGGCTTTATCGAGCTGGGCGACTGGCACCTCGTTTTCGACAAGTGGACCGCCGCCGCCCTCCGCTATCGCCAAGCTCGAGACATCCTCCTGGCTGCCGAGTGGGAGGAGGCGGAGGTCGATGCCCTCTTCGACAGCCCCACGCCCGTTGTGCTTCATCTCCCGGAGGCACGGCTTCCCTACGACCGCGCGGGACTTGAGCGGCAGCTGGGCTACGTGGACTACGCCTACCGGGTGAATACCCGGGGCCGCACCTTCGACGTCGAAATTACCGATTTCGGCCCGGAAGACGTCCTGAACTTTCGCCTGAAGCGCGCACTGAAGGAAGCCCGCTTCCGCCCCATCATGGTGGCAGGGGAAGCCGTGGACTCGGAGATCATCCAAGGACGCCATGAATTCTCCTTCCTCGGTGCGCCCCCGGCGCCCGAGCCGGACGCACCCGAAGGCGACGCACCCGAAGGCGACGTGCCCGAGGCTGAGCCCGCAGCCGCCACCGCCGACGACAACGATAACGGGCTATAATTCAGGGCAGCTTCATTTCTACCGGGCAGAGTCGAAGGAAATCGCAATTAGGAGCCCGCTCCATGGTGAAGAAGGCCCTCAGCACTGTGCTCGTCCTCGCCAGCGGCCTGTACGGCGCCTCCCTCAGCTTCGCTGCGTCGGCGCCCGAGGCCGCTGAGCCCACCCCGGCCCCCGGGGTCGACTCCGCCCTCGAGGTATTAAATGAAACCATCGATGCCGCCGGCGCCGGTGAGCCCAACGCCTCGGCCACGGAGGCCGGCGAAGGGAAAACCGGGAGCGGCGTCAGCGTTGATGGGGTCCTCGATCGCGTGCTCGATGTTTTCACCCCGGGGCAGAACAGTGGCGTGGTTATTCAGACGCCCATTCCGTCCCTCCCCACGCCCAGCCGTCCCGGCGCCCCCGCCCCCCCCAGCTCATCGAGCTCAAGTTCTTCGAGCTCTAGCTCCTCAAGCTCTAGCTCCTCAAGCTCAGGCTCGTCGGGCTCGTCCGGCGCAA
>JADHNU010000037.1 GCA_016779325.1 Pseudomonadales bacterium | reverse complement strand
AGCGCTCCGGGGCTTCGCATTGCTGGAGGTACGGACGAGATTCTCCGCAACATCATTGCCGAGCGCGTTCTGGGCATGCCCGGCGATATGCGCGTGGATAAGGCCATTCCCTTCACGGAAGTGCCCCAGGGCGGTAAGCGCTAGGGCACATCCGAGATGGCAAGAACGGAAAAAGCCCGCTTCGGCGGGCTTTTTTTCGCCTACCAGATTTTCACCCGAGCTTCCGGGGGTAGGTACAGGGCCTGCTCCGGCGTGACCTCGAAGGCCTCATAGAAGGCCGGAACATTCCGCACCGCGCCGTTGGCCCGATACTTCGAGGGCGAGTGAGGATCGGTCATGATCCGCTCCCGAAGCGCCTCGGGGCGATATTTGTTCCGCCAAATTTGCCCATAGCCCAGGAACACGCGCTGCAGCCCCGTAAAGCCATCAATCACCGGCGGCGTTGCGCCGTCGAGGGCGAGTTCATAGGCCAGCAGGCCGATGGTGATGCCCCCCAGATCGCCGATGTTTTCTCCCAGCGTGAATTCGCCATTGACGCTGAGATCGTCGAAGGGCTTGTAGCTGTTGTACTGCGCCACCAGCTGTCCCGTGCGCGCTTCAAATTCCGCCCGATCGTCCACGGTCCACCAATTTCGCATGACCCCATCGCCGTCGAAGGTCGAGCCCTTGTCGTCGAAGCCATGGCCAATCTCGTGACCAATGACCGCGCCAATCGCGCCGTAATTCACGGCGTCATCAGCGTTCATGTCGAAGAAGGGGGGCTGAAGGATGGCAGCAGGAAAAACAATCTCATTAAGGGGCGGCATGTAGTAGGCATTTACCGTCTGCGGATTCATCCCCCATTCGGTGCGATCTACGGGCCCGCCCTGACGGGCAAGCTGCCGATCGTATTCCGCCATAGCCGCACGCTCGAGATTCCCAAACAGATCGTCTGGCGCCATGCGCAGCTGGGCGTAATCACGCCACTGGTCCGGGTAACCGATCTTCGTGGTGAACTTCGAGAGTTTCTTAAGGGCCTCGGTCTTGGTGGCCTCGGACATCCAGTCGAGCTCCCGAATGGACACCTCGTAGGCCTTCAGGAGATTCGCGACCAGCGTTTCCATGCGCGCCTTGGCTTCCGGCGGGAAATGCTGCTTCACATAAGCCTTACCGACGACCTCGCCGAGCACCTGATCGACCGTTCCCACGGCGCGCCGCCACAGGGGACGCTGCGCCTCCGTGCCCCGAAGGGTTTTGCCATAGAAGGCAAAATTCTGCGCATCGAGCTCTTCCGTTAGCGCACTCGCGCGAGTATTCAGCACCACCCAGCGGAGGTAGGTCTTCCAGTCCTCCAGGGGGGTGACCACGAGCAGGTCATCAAGGGCCTCGAAATAGCTCGTCATCATGAGCACGAGGGCGTCGAGTTCACCCAGGTCGCCGGCTTCCAGATAGCCGTCCCAATTAAAGTTCGGCATCACCGCAGCGAGGTTTTCCACGGGGACTTTGTTGTAGTTCGTGGGCCAGTCCCGGGCGGCTTCCTTGGTAATGTGGGCTTCTGCGAGGCGCGTCTCCAGAGCGAGGATGCGATCCGCCGCCGCCTCACCCTTCTGAAGGCCGGCCAGGGTAAACATGGCCGCGATATGGTTCCGGTAAGCGGCGCGCAGTTCCTGGCTCCGGGCGTCGTCCTTCAGGTAATACTCCCGCTCTGGCATGCCCAAGCCTGCCTGCCACCCGTAGATCATGTAGCGGGTCGGATCTTTAAAGTCGGCCACCTGGCCCACGCTAACCGGAACCTCATAGCCGCGGCGATTGGCCTCGGCGAAATAGGGGCCGAGGTCGGCATGGTTGGCCAGCGCATCGATGCGCGCAAACTCGGCCTGAAGGGGCGTCACGCCCAGAGCGTTTCGCGTCTCGAGATCCATGTAGGCGGCGTAGAGATCGCCGATCTTTTGCTCATCGCTGCCCTCGGGGAAGCCCCCGGCCGCTGCCACCTCGATGATCTCCCGCACGTGCTCTTGAGCCTGGTCTCGAAGGATCCCAAAGCCCCCGTGCGAGCTTTTATCGGCGGGGATCTCCGTTTCCGCCAACCAACGCCCGTTGACATAGCTGAAGAAGTCATCACCCGGGGCGATGGTGGTGTCCATATTCTCGAGGCTGATTCCCGACCCAAGTTCCGCCGCGGGGGGCGCGGGCGGTTCTCCGCCACAGGCGCCGAGCAGGCCCGCGAAGGCTAGGGCAGCAAGATAGGTACGCATCATGCTTTCTCACTATGCCGTGCGCCCGGGAGAGGCCCGGACGACCTGGGCGCATGGGACCGAAACCCTCGGAGCCTGTCAACGGGTGTTGTCAGCATGGCGTCCGCGGGTAAGCTGATGCCTTTCGGGAGAGAGGAGCGTAGCCATGGGAACGCTTGGATTTAAGAGCGGGCTCGCCTTGGGCGAGATGATTCGGAAAGGGGAAATTGGGGCGGAGGAACTGCTTGAGTATTACCTTAAGCGCGTGAGCCGCTTTAACCCCAAGCTCAACGCGGTCATCCAGATGATCGAGGACAGCGCTCGGGAGCGCGCCCGGGACGCAGACCGGGCCCGGGCGCGGGGCACCTTCTGGGGGCCCTTCCACGGCGTTCCCATGACCATCAAGGAGAGCTTCGACGTTGCCGGGATGCACACGACCCGTGGCAACCTCGCTCTGAAGGACAACATTGCCACGCAGGATGCCCTGGCCGTGACCCGGCTCAAAAACGCCGGCGTTACCCTTTTTGGCAAAACCAACGTGCCTCTGAACCTCGCAGATTTTCAGTCCTACAACGATATTTACGGAACCACCAATAACCCCTGGGACCTTGGCCGCAACGCCGGGGGATCCTCCGGTGGCTCCGCCGCCTCCATGGCTGCCGGCTTGGCCGGGGTGGAAAACGGCTCGGATATCGGCGGCTCCATTCGAAACCCAGCCCATTACTGCGGCGTCTTCGGGCACAAGCCGACCTGGGGCCTCTTGCCGCCCCGGGGCCATGCCGCGCCGGGGGTGCTCGCCCAGTCCGACCTCACGGTGATCGGACCGATCGCCCGGAGCGCCGGAGACCTCGAAGCGCTGCTCATGGCTCAAGCGGGGCCGGATGAAATCCACGCTGCCGGCTATCAGCTTGCCCTCCAGCCGCCAACCTTCCGCAGCCTCGGCGACCTTCGGGTCGCGGCCATGGTGAACAGCGATGACGCCCCCGTCTCCCAGGAAACGCAGCGACGCGTGGAGGCCGTACTCGAAGCAATCAAGGCCGCAGGCGGCCAAGTCGACTACGACGCCCGGCCCGACTTCAATTTAAAAGACGGGCACGAGGTCTATCAGACTCTGCTCTGGTCCGTCATGGCCTCGCGCAATCCCGACGACGCCTACAACGCCCTGCGGGCGCAGGCCGACGCCCTCGACCCCACGGACCAAAGCGACCGGGCGCGCACGCTTCGGGCTCAGCTGGCCAGCTATCGCGATTACGGCGCAGCCAATGAGGCGCGAACCCGCATGCGCTGGGCTTGGCATGAATTCTTCAAAACCTATGACGCCTTCATCACGCCCATGATGGCCACCCCCGCCTTCCCCCATGACCACGGCCCCATGGGGCAGCGGACCTTGCTGGTGGACAACACCCCGCGCCCCTACTTCGAACAGCTCTTCTGGGCCGGCATGGCGGTGAACAGCTATCTGCCCGCCACGGTGATCCCCACGGGCGCCGTCGGCGAAGGGCTCCCCATTGGGGTGCAGATGATCGGTCCGGAGTTTGGCGATCTGAAGCTGCTAGGTATGGCGAAGATGCTGGAAGCAGAAGGCTTTACCTTCGTCGCGCCGCCGGGCTACGACGACTAAGCGCGGTAGGCGGACCACCACAGGGGTTGCAGCGCGACGCCCGAGGCGCGGGGCCGCCGCGCCCAGCCTTGAAGGCGCTGCTGCCCGGCCCGCAGCGCCTCGGGGGATAGATCGGCGCGCAGCGAGCCCTCAAGTAGGGCAAGGAGGGGCACCACGGGGCCATAGCGCCAGGCCAATCCGAGATAAAAGTAGGCCTGCTCGTAATCGCGGGGGCATCCGCGCCCCATGCGCCAGGCGTCGCTCGCCGCCAAAGCCGAAGGCCCGTGGCCAGCCTGGGCTGCGCTTTCATGGGCTAAGCGCGCCCTCACCGGGTCACGCTCGCACACCCCGTGTTCGGGCTCACTGTGAAGCCAGAAATCGCCGAGGCGCGCCAAGGCTAGCGGGTAGGCGGAGGCGGAGGCGGAGGCGACCTGATAGTAAGCAAAGGCTTTCGCCGGCGCGTAGTGGGCTGCGGTGAGATAGCGCTCCCCCAGGATCAACGCGGCTAGGCCATCACCCTGCCGCGCAGCCCGCTCTAAGCGCCCCACCTGGCCCTCCGTGAGCGCGTCTGGAGGACAGGGCGCCAGCCCCGCCGCGTGCACCCGATTCATAGCTAGCGGCCCGGGTTGGCGACCCGGCCCTCAAAGCGGGCGTGAGGCCGAATGGCCTCGTAGGCCTTCACAATGGGCTCGAGCTCCGCCGGCGACGCGCCGTGCAAAATGACCCCATCGGCGCCGCAAGCAAACTGATCCACCACCCGCTTCGCGCACTGTTCGGGGCTACCCATGGCACTTGCCGCGAGCCACGCTTCGGGAATCAGCGGCGCAACCCGCTCGAGCTCTTCCGTGGACGCTTTCGCATCCAGGGCGCCCTTGAAGTTCGCAACAAAGGGGTCGGCGCGGAAACGCTCGAGCACGGCCTTATCCCAGCCGTTTACGGACACCAAAATATCGCCGTAGGCCTGCAGGTAAGTGGCCATGCGTCCCACAGTTTTCTTCACGGTGAGGTCGTAGCTGAGGTGATCTCCGATGGTCGCCAGCACGGACCAAACGCGCACGGAGGCGGGATCCTTACCGGCATCGGCCGCGCCCTTGCGCACGAGGCGCACGCACTCCGCGAGGGTTTCGTCGGTGAAGAACGTATGCAGAATGACGCCATCGAAAACCCGACCCGCGAACTCGAGGGTTTTCGGCCCCAGGGCGCACAGCATGAGGGGGATATCCTCGCGAAAGGCCGGATCCTGAGCAAGCCAGGGGTAGGTCCCGGCGGGGCCATCGTGCCCGAGCACCGTTTCCCCCTGCCACAGGCGGCGCATAATCCCGCAGAAGTCCTCCATCCCCTTCATGGTGATTCGGGGCAGGCCCATGGCGTCGAAAAGCCCATCAAAGCCCCGCCCCAGGCCCAGGGCGAAGCGCCCTCCCGTGAGGCGATGCATGGTGGTGGCGTAGGTCGCCGTCACCAAGGGGTGGCGCGTGTTGTGATTGGTCGCCCCGGTTGCAATACCCAGGCGCTCCGAAACCGCCCCGACGGCCCCCGATAGGGTGGAGGCATCCTTCAAATTGAAGCGCTCGGAGATAAAGGCAGATCCCAGGCCGAGGCGCTCCGCATCGAGGGCCTCCTGGATGAGGTCCCGGGGGTTATTCGTGTGCCCGGCAAGCGTGTAATAGCCTAGCTCCGGTTTTAAGGTGCCCTGCTCCATACTCTCTCCCTCTTGCTAAACGCTTAAGGCCAGCGCCGCCGCCGCATCGGCATGCAGCCGTGTGGTGTCGAGAAGGGGCACGGGCCCCTCCCCCTCTTTTAAAAGTAGGCCGAGCTCCGTGCAGCCAAGAATCACTGCCTCGGCCCCGGCTAGGGCCAGGGAGGCCACGGCCCGAGCCAGCTGCCGGCGACTCTCATCCCGGATCACCCCGCGCACAAGCTCCTCATAGATGATGCGATGGACCTGCTCCCGCTCCCCGGCCTCCGGCGTTAGCACCGTCAGCCCGAAGTGGGCCGTAAGGTAATCGCGATAGAACGCCTGCTCCATGGTGAAGCGCGTGCCCAGCAAGCCCACACGCTGATACCCCTGCGCCCGCAAGGCTGCGCCCGTAGGGTCGGCGATATGAAGCAGGGGCAGCCCACTACCGGCTTCGATCTGCTCGGCCAAGCAGTGCATGGTATTGGTACACAGCACTAAATGCTCCGCCCCCGCTGCCGCCAACCCCTTTGCCGCCCGGGTGAGCTTTTGGCCCAGCGCGTCCCACGCCCCGTCGTGCTGAAGCGCTTCGATTTCCGCGAAGTTGGCACTCCACAGCAGTAGCTCTGCGGAGGCGCCGCCCCCGAGGCGCGCCTGGACCTGCTGATTAATGCGCGCGTAGTAGGGTTGGGTGGATTCCCAGCTCATGCCACCCAGGAGGCCGAGAATTTTCACGGCCGGCTCCGCAGTACGGCGGTGGGGAAAGCGACTACACTTTCGTTCCCATCCCGGCCCACGGCGGCCACGCCGAAGAGGTAATTATCGATCACCATGCCTTCCAGGGTGGTGTGGGTGACCTGGCCGAGCCAACGGGAATGGGTCCACTGGGGGACATCCGTCTCCCGCCAATACAGGCGATAGCCCGCTAAGGCGGGCTCCTCCGAGGCCGTCCAGGAGAGCCAGGTATCCGGGGCGACAACGCCGCCGATGGCCACGTCCTGCGGGGCCCGAGGTGCCGACGCGAGGCTTGCGAGGGTCACCACATTCACTCCTGTGAGGGCGGCCGCGTGTTTGAAATCGACAAAGTCGAGGGTGTCGCCGTAGGTCACGCCCTCTTCCGTGCGGAGATCCTGATGCTGGCGTTCGTAGTGCTCATGGCTTTCCATAATGCGCACGCCAGGGAAGCCGGCATTATTGAAGGGCGTGTGATGTCCACCGCGGCCGAAGCGGTCTAGGCGATAAACCATGCGCGCCTGGAGTTTGGGGAAAAACTGCTTGGTTAGGGTCGCGACGCGTCGGGCAAGCTGGCGCGACGGACCATCAACCTCGCCGCCGTAGCGACGATAATTCCAACCCTTTGGTTGGTACTCGGGGACCGGCACGGCCTCGGAGAACACCCGGAACTCCGCGTTACTGATGATTCCATCGATCCCGGCAATGTTGCCGATCATGTCGTTATTCAGTACCGCCTCAAGCCCCCAGCCCTCCTCCCGGGCGAGCGCAGCTAAGTGCGCGCCCCCATAGAGCCCCTGCTCTTCCCCGGACAGGGCAGCGAAAACAACCGACGCAGAACGTGGCCCCGACGCCGCCAGCACCCGGGCCGCTTCAAGCACCCCAGCCAGCCCCGAGGCGTTGTCGTTCGCCCCCGGGGCATCGGTGACGCCGTCGCTCGGATCGGAGCCCCGGGAGTCGATATCACCGGCCATGAGCACATAGCGAGAGGGGTCGGACCCGCGCAGGATGGCGAACACGTTAACCACTTCCGTGTCGACGGGGATCCGCGTCTTCGGATCCCCCGGGACCAGCGTGCGCTGCAGGCGCACCTCAAGGCAACCGCCGCAGGCCGCGCTGATGCGTTCGAACTCATCGCGGACAAAGCGCCGGGCGGCGCCGATGCCGCGGGTGTCTGAGTCCGTAGCGGACAAGGTATTCCGCGTGCCGAAACTGACGAGGCGCCGAATATCCTGCTCGATGCGCTGGGCCGAGGGCGCCTCCGCGAGCGCGTAAAGGCGGGCATCGAGGGCCGGGGGCGCGGGCGCAAGTTCCGCCCCAGCCAGGGAAGGGAGGACCAGCGACAAACCGGAGGTGAGCGCGGCGAGGCCCAAAGCAGACAGGGATAGGCGACGTTTCATGGACAGCCCTCACGATTAGGAGAGGGACGATGGTGGGGGAAATCGATGGCTAGGGAAAGGCGAAGCTAGGCGCCGAGGGCCCGACGTGTGGAGCGCGCCAGCAGACGAATGGCCTCCGCCTCGTAACCGGCGTGCAGCCGACCCTCCGTCGCGAAGCGCTCGATCGCCTCCAAGGGATGCCAGGCCACCTCGAGAAGTTCACCGCGATCAAACCATTCAATGGCCGGCGCCACGGCAGCGGTGTACACCCGATGGAGCGCCCCCTTATAGCGGTAATCCCCCACCTCGCCGAGATCCGTCACGGCAATGCGCAACTCTTCCTGGAGCTCCCGGCGGACCGCGTCTTCCGGGGCTTCTCCATACTCGATATGGCCCCCGGGAAGCCCCCAGTGCGCCCGCTTAAAGTTCCGCACGCCCGAATGGACCACCATCAGGAATTCATCGCCGGCGCGCAAAATGCAGCGCGCGGTCCGAAGGCGGGGCGGGGAGCGACGGGGCAGGCCTAGGAATCGACTCACGGGCAACCTCTTGTTTGCTAGGCACGCACTATACCCCCGGTAGATGACCGTATCCTTAACCCCGAAATGCTAAGCTGGGCCCTCGCTAGAAACCGGAAAGGATCGCTCCCATGCTGGGTCTCTCTCGCTTGCGTCGCCCCCTTCTCGCCATGACCGTGCTGTGGTCCAGCGCCCAGGTCCTGGGCGAAAGCACGGACATGACCATGGACGATCCGCGCCTGGCTCGAACGGTTACGGAACGGCCCTTTGAGGTGGTGATTGATCGCCGCGCCTGCGGAACCCGCGGCGTTTACGTCCAAGTGCTGGGCGCCGGCGCCGACGACCTCGGAGACGCCCAGGCGAGCAGCGGCTATTTGGTGTGGGTCGATGGCAAGGCGCGGGTTCTTATCGACATGGGCACGGGCTCGGCCCTGCGCTTCGAAGAGTCCGGCGCCGACTTCAAGGATCTCTACGCCGTAGGCCTCAGCCAGTTGCACGTCGAGCACAGCGCGGACCTCCCCGCCTTCCTTCAGGGAGCCGCCAATATTCGCCGCAAGGAGGACCTCCCCCTCTTCGGCCCAGCCCCCGGGGAAAAAACTCTGGGGTTGAAAACCTGGACCAGCCGTCTCCTTGGCCCCAACGGCGCTTACCCCCATCTCGCCGATTACTTCTCGCCCTTTTCCCAGGGGGGCTTCGAAGTACAGCAGGAAGAAATTGAAAGCGCCAATCGCCGCCCCTGGCGGGGCTTCCGCCGCGATGGCATCGCCCTTTCGGCAATCGCCACGGACCACGGCCAAGGCACGAGCCTTGCCTGGCGCGTGGACGTGGGCGAGGTGGGCATCACCTTCACGGGCGACACCGGGAACCGCCGGCAAACGGTAAAAACGCTGGCGGAAGGCTCCACCATCATCGTTGGCCATCATGCCGTACCGGAGAATGTGCGCGGCTTTGCCCGGGATGAGCACATGCCGCCGTCCCAGCTGGCCAAGATCGCGGAGGAGGCCAACGCCAATCTCTTGATTCTGTCCCATCGGACCCCCCGGACCCGAGGCCGGGAGCTCCAGACTCGTCGGGAGATCGAATCGGTATTCAAAGGCGCGGTCCTGTTTGCCAACGACATGGAATGCTGGGAGCCCTAGCCCCATGCCCGCCCCGAGCCTGGCCCTGCAGGCGCTGGTGACCGCGTACCCCTTTGCCACGCTTGTCTCGACAAACTTGGAAGTGGCCGCGGCGCCCTTACGCTTCACCGCCGAAGGCCACCTAGAAGGCCATCTGGCGCGGGCCACGGCCCAGCGCCTTTCGCTGGCATCACAGGCGAGCCTGTTGGCGATCTTTCAAGGCCCCCATGGCTACGTAAGCGCCGCCGACTACGGGCCGGGCGCCGCGGTCCCCACTTGGAATACGGTACGCCTTGAAGCGCGGGGCTCGGTGAAGATCCTCCAAGACGACACGGCGCGCCGACGCGCCTTGAAGGCTCAGCTCGATGCCTTAGAGTCCGCCACGGCTCAGGCTGATCACGTAACCGACGCCCTGGTCGAGCGGCTACTTCCCGGCATCATCGTGTTCCAGCTTGGGGCGCTCGTGTTGAAAAGCACCTTCAAGCTAAGCCAGCAAAAGCCTCTCGCAGCCCAAAGCGCCCTCGCCGAAGCGCTCGCTCAGCGGGGCCAAAGGGCCCTTTCGCAGCTCACCGATGGGCGCGGGGGCGATCGTCATGTCTGGCCACCCTTCCCCTAACGCCCTCGCCGCGTCGCTCCTGACCCTCTGGTTCGGCCCAGAAGGCGAGCGCGATGCCCTCAGCACCCCAAAGCCCCTCTGGTTCCGCGCCACAGAGGCCGACGACCAGGCGCTTCGAGATCGCTTCCTGCCCACCCTCGGAGATCGGAACGCCGGCCGGGACTGGCCCCGGGAACGCGCCCGGGACCGGCTCGCCCGGGTTCTCCTGTTTGACCAACTTCCGCGCCATCTATTTCGCGGCCAGGCGCGCGCTTTTGCCTACGACCGCCTGGCGCGCACGGAGGCCGCTGCGGCGCTAGCCCGGGGCGATGCGCACGCGCACGCACCGGCCCTCCTGCTGTTTCTCCTCATGCCCTTTCGCCACAGCGAAGACCTCGCCACCGTGTGCAGGCTCCGGGCCACCTACGCGCGCTTGACGCGGCGCTGGTCCGATCACCCGAGCCGCTCCTTAATGGAGGACTTCGATCGCAGCGCCGCCGCCCTCGAGCGCCGCCTGCGGCGCTTTGGCCGCGACCCCTTGCGCAATGCGGCCCTCGGTCGCCTAAACCGCCCGGAAGAAGGCGAATTCCTTGCTAAGCGCTTGAAAAGACGAAGCGTCTAGGCGAGGCTTGCGCCGTAGCGTGGCCGTCCTGCTTTGGCGACCCCGCTCCCAATCGGGCACCGCACGGGAGGACACCCTATGACCTCGGACGACGCCCTCTTCCTCGCCGAAATGGACGGGGTTGCCCCCCTCTCGGAACACCATCAGCGCATCCGCTCGGAAGGCCAAGCGGCCCCCTCTGCAGCGCAACTTGCGCGGCGTCAGGCCGCCGCCGCTCTGCCAGCGGAAGGCAATACGCTCACCTTGGGCGAGGTGCCTGCTATCGCGCCCTTCGACGAGATCGCCTTCAAGCGCGATGGGGTCCAGACCGGCGTCTATCGCAAGTTGCGCTTAGGCCACTATCCCCTCGAGGCGACGCTTGATCTGCATCGTTTCACCGTGAAGGAGGCACGCGTCGCGGTCTGGCGTTTCGTACACGATGCGCAAAAAGCGGGGCTGCGCAGCGTACTCATCACCCACGGCCGAGGCGACCGCAGCGAGACCCCTGGACGGATCAAAAGCTATGTTGCCCACTGGCTGACGACCCTGCCCCTGGTACTGGCCTTTCACAGCGCCCAGCGCCATCACGGCGGCTTCGGCGCCTGCTACGTGCTACTGCGTAAAAATGCAGAAAAGCGCCAAGACAACCGGGAACGGCACGCCCGCCGAACCCCCATCGGCGGCCGTTAAAGATCCAGCGCCATGGCGCAGCGATCGCCTAGCCCCGCCGCCTCTTCCTGCGCGAGCGCATTGCGCAGATGGGCTGGCAGAGTCTCATCTGCCACGAGTTCCGCGAAGCCAAAACGCGTGTAGAAAGGGGCGTTGAAGGGCACGTTGCGAAAGGTCGTAAGGGTGAGGCGACGGCAGCCTCGGCCCCGCGCCCAGGCGCAGCTAAAGGCCAAGAGGGCACGGCCAATCCCTTGGCCACCAAAGGCCAGGGGCACGTCGAACTCCTGAAGCCAACCGTCCGTTCCACACTGGTCGAGCAGGGCGAACCCGCACAGCGTTTCTCCCTCCTCGGCCACAAGCAACCGATCCGCCTGCAGGGCACGACGGAGGAAGGGCTCGGTCATAGACGGCGCCGCATCGGCTAGAGCGCCTTGCGTCGTGCCTCGAAAGCGCTGCGCGGCCTCCCGCTCCAAATCGGGGATCCGGGGCAAATCGTTGGGCAAGGCGCTTCGAATACTTACGGTCATGGTGTGAGCGGTTTTTCCAGCTCAAGGAGCCGCGAACGAAAGCCAAACTGCTCATAGGTGGCGCGGGCCCCGGCATTATCGGCCAGCACCTGCACCCGAAGCGTCGCACTGCCCCCCTCCCGAGCGAAGGCCTCAGCCACGGAAAGCAGCGCCCGCGCAGCGCCCCGCCCTCGAAAAGTGGGGTAGACGAAGAGCTCGCCCAAACTTGCGTAGGTGCGCTGCCCCTCATCGAGGGCGCTATCCGTTACCCGGGCAAGGACACAGCAGAACCCCGCGACGCGCTGGTGCTGTTCCGCCAGAAAGATGGCCCCGCGAAAGGCCATGCAGCGTTGCACCATGGCCTCCACATAGCGCGGCGCCACGCTTTCCCCCTTCGGCAACCGCGGCTCCACCTGGCGCTCGAAGTCCTGAAGCGCCGCAACGGCCTCAATCAGCACCGCGCGCTCCTGTCGGGGATCGCAGCGCCGAATTGCGAAGGCATCATTCCCTGCGGCCATGGGTTGGCTCCTAAAAAATCTCACCCATTCTTGAGGGCTTACGCGGGAAGGGCAAGCGCGTCCTTAGCTTGCTAAGGCCTCCCGCCTTCCCTAAGCTTGCGCCCGCAACACCTAAGGGGTGGCCTCAACGTTCGGAGGCCTGAGACGTTTTTCGCGAAAACGGACCCTTTGAACCTGATCCGGTTAGCACCGGCGGAGGGATAGGTGGCCTTTTTCGCAATGCCCCTCACCTAACTTGCGCGCTTCCGGGTCTTCATCTCACAAGAGAAGGAGACTGCCATGTATTCGAACATCTCTCGCCAGCCCTTGCGCTGGCTCAGCTTCGGCCTCGTCGGGCTGCTTTTCACCCCGACCTTAAGCGCCGCCAACGCGCCAACCCCTCCGCCCCTCGAGGAACTGGTGGTCACGGGCAGCTTTCAGGCGCGCCCCTTAAGCGACGTGCCCAGCGCCGTCACCGTGTTTACCCAGGCCGAGCTGGAAGCCCGGGGCGCAAGCCACCTGGAGGCCTTGCTCGCCGAAAGCCCCAACCTGAATGCCGCGAACGGCGGCGGACGGGCGCGATTCTTTCAGATGCGCGGAATCGGCGAACGCGGCCAGTTCAGCGAGCCCCTGAACCCCTCCGTGGGCCTCATCCTCGACGGTGTGGATCTCTCCGGCGCCGGCACCGCCGCGCAGCTCTTCGACATTGCTGCCGTGAATCTGTTTCGCGGCCCCCAACCGGGGCGCTACGGGGCTAACGCCCTTGCGGGGCTCATGGTGCTGGAAAGCATCGCGCCACCGCCCCCTGGGGAGGCCCCGGCGGGGCGGCTCCTGGCCGAAGCGGGAAACCTCGGCACGCGCGGCCTACGGGGCGGCGTCGGCTTTCGCCCCGCCGAAGCCCTTGGTGTTCGCCTGGCCGCCTTCTCGCGGCAAAGCGATGGCTGGATGCGCAATCAATTTCTAAACCGGGACGACACGGGCGGCTTTGCGGAGCGGGGCGCCCGGGGCCGCGTGATTTTCGATGCGACGGCGCATTGGCACCTCGATCTCAGCCTCAGCCGCCTCGACATTAACAACGGCTACGACGGCTTCACCCTCGATAACACGCTCACGAGCTTCGCCGATCAGCCTGGCAAGGACGCGCTGGAAAGCAACCTCGGCAGCTTAAAAATCACCCGCAGCGGCCTCCCCGGGGGCTTGGAGGCCACCTTTTTGCTTGCGGGCAGCGAGGGCCACAGCGACTACCGCTACGACGAAGACTGGACCTTCGAGGGCTTCCACCCCGACGGCTATCGCTCCGAGGACCGTTACCGCCGTGATCGGGATACGGAGACTTTCGAGCTTCGCCTGCAACAAGGACGCGGCGCCCAGCCCTGGACCCTCGGCCTCTATCAGCACACGCGTCAGGTGGCGCTGCTGCGGGACTACACCTTCGCACCCGGGCCCTTTGAAAGCCGCTTCCAAACCCGTCGCCGAGCCCTTTACGGGGAAGGGGCGCTGCCGCTCCGAGGCCCCTGGCGCCTTGAGGGCGGTCTGCGCTTAGAGAAACGAGAGGACCGTTACGACGACAGCGCCGCCGTCGCCTTTCGGCCCAGCGAGACCCTGCTTGGGGGCCGGGCAGCCCTGCTCTACCAGCCTTCCGCTCAGTTGATGGTCTACTCCGCGCTAAGTCGCGGCTACAAAGCGGGGGGCTTCAATACCGACGGCTCTCTCCCCGAGGCGCTGCGAAGCTTCCGTAGCGAGGGCCTCTGGAATCTGGAGCTGGGCCTGCGGGGAGAGCTGCCCGCGCAGCGCCTTTCCGGGGGCCTTACCCTTTTCTGGATGCAGCGGGAGGACCAGCAAATCAGCACCTCTCGGGTGCAGGTACGAGACGACGGCAGCGCCGAGTTCATCGACTTCACGGGGAATGCAGCCGAGGGTCGTAATTATGGGCTCGAGGCAGAAGGTCGCTGGCGCCCCAGCAACACCCTGGCTATCCAGGGCACTCTCGGCGTGCTCGCCACCCGCTTCGATCGCTACGAGAACGGCGCCGGCGATAGCTTGTCGGGGCGAGATCAAGCGCACGCCCCCCGCTACCAGTTTTCCCTCCGGGCGCAGCAGCTCCTGCCCCTCGGCGCCATCCTCGAAGTGGCGGCGCTCGGTCGGGACGGGTTTTTCTGGTCCGATTCCCACGACGCGCGCGCCCGCAGCCTATACCGCCTAAACGCACAGCTCACCCTGCCTTTCCGCGCCCTGGAGCTGACGCTCTATGGTCGCAACCTCACGGACGAGCGCTTTGGCACCCGAGGCTTTGGCGGCTTTGGCAACGATCCACGCAATGGCTATGCGGAGGGGGAATACCTACAGCTTGGGGCACCGCGGGAAGTGGGTGCGCGTTTGGGCTGGAGCTGGTGATGGCCACGCCAAGGCTTTCCGTAGAAGCCAGTCTCTATCCCCTAGAGGCGCACTACCTCCCGGCGATCGAGGGCTTTATTGAAGCCCTTGCCCATCCAGCGCTCACCGTGACCGTGGGCGTGATGAGCACGCAGATCGAGGGCCCGCGCGCCGAGCTTTGGGCCCAGCTTGAAACCGCCCTCAGCACCCTCGAGGCAGGCCCGCGGGCGGCGCTGGTGCTCAAGATCCTGACCTTCTCCGCCAGCGAGCCTCACCCGGCAGCAGCGCGAGGGGAAGCCCCGTAGCACTCCGGCACCGGACTGGGCACACTGCCGGACCAGAGGAGACCGCTATGAACAATTCGGCGCTCGCTGCCTTGGAGCAGCGATGGCATGAAGAGATTCCCCTAAGCGCCGCCATGGGCCTTCGGGTTCTGCCCAGCGCGGACAACACCCTCCGGCTGAGCGCCCCGCTGGCGCCGAACCGCAACGTGCACGGGACGGCCTTCGCCGGCAGCCTTTACGCGGCGGCGGCGCTCTGCGGCTGGGGGCGCATGGCCCTCACCCTAGAGGCCGCGGGCCTAGATGGCGAACTGGTCATCGCCGAGGGGACCATACGCTACCGACGCCCGGTCACTGAGGCCCTCGCGCTGCAGACGACCTTTCCCGAAGCCGAGGCCGAGGCGTTCTGTGCGGCCTTGCGGGCCCGTGGAAAGGCTCGGCAAACGCTGGAAGTTTCGCTTAATGGCGAAGGCAAGGACGTCTGCGCCCGCTTCGAAGGGGTGTACGCCGTGCGTCTAATAACCCCTTAGGGGTTAGGAAGCGCTCGCTCACCAAGCTGGAATCGCACCACGCTTTCTACGCCATCCCACCCGCGGCCGCGGGGGTCGGGCGCATAGCGCCAGCTCCGCACGGCCTGAAGGGCGGGCGCTTCAAAGACGCCGGGGGGCGAGGCCTCCACCACCGCCGGCGCATGCACCTGGCCCGCCTCGGTCACCCGATAGCGGACCCGCACCCAGCCTTCAAGGCCAGCGGCCTTCGCCTCTGCGGGATAGCGGGGGACGCTGCCTTTCACAAACTGCAGCGCGGAGGCACCCCGGGCATCGCCCATGAGCGCCGCACTGCATGCGCCCAGCAAAAGGGCCAGGGCGACGCCCCCAAGGCCATGCCCAAGGCGATAGATGGGTCGGTAGCTCATGAAAACCTCGGCGGCGGCAGGCGACGGAGCTGGGCGATCTCGGGCAGGAAGGCATCGACTTCCTCACCGGGCTGAAGACAGCGCAGGGCCCAGCGCCAGCGAAACACCCCGGCCTTAAGCCGATCCTTGGGCAACACATCCGGGCCACACGCACCCGTCCCCACTCCCCGCTGCTGCAAATCTAAGTGCACCGTCAACCGCTTTTCAGGCTTAAGCGCATGGCGATGCGCCGTCGCCTCCAGCTGTTCATCGCTGTAGTAGGAGATGCTCATCTCACCGCCCTTCGGCGACAGGAACATCAAGCCAAAACCATCCGGACGTCGCTGAGCCCACCAGTGAACGTCTCCGCGATTACCCGAAGCCTGGGGCGCGAGGTAGGTCTCCGAGAGCCCATCGATGGTCGCGTGATAGCGGCCCAGGGATGCCGCAAACTGACGGTCGCGGTAGTTCTCCCCAGGGCCAAGTGCGTAGTACTCCGCTTCCGTAAAGCTGCTTGGCACGGAAAAGCGCACGCCCAAGCGCGGCAAATCCCTTAGGCCCTCGGGCACCTCCAGTCCCTCCTCGAGCACAAGCCAACCTGGCGGCCCGGCGCGAAGACGCTGGTGATAGGGCAGGCCCAGGCCCGCCGCGGTGCGCAAGAGGCCCCGGCGAAGCACCGCGCCCGCGTCCCAGCGTACGGCCTCAAGCTCGAGGGTGAGATGCTGAAGCCCGAGGCGCTGCCAGCGCCGCAGGGGGTTCTGGGGCACGGTCCCCCGGGGGATACCATCGTTGTCCAGGGGCGCGCGCCACAGGCAGGGCGCGAGGCCCCGAAGCAGATCGCCCTCTCCGGGTTGACGCAGGCGCTTCAGCCCCCCGCTCACCCCATCGAGTTCCAGGCGAGCGCCGCCTCCAAGCTCAAAGGCGGGCGAGGCCGCGCCGAGGGAAAGCGCCGGCGCCGGGCGGGGTAAGGGCGGTACGGCACCCTCTCCTAAGGGGAAGCTCGTCTCTCGATAAACCCAGCCTCGCGGTAGAACCGCCGTCGCTCGGCGCTGTACCAGAGCCACGCGAAGCTGCAACCGCTGCCCGGGCCTAAGGGCAACCGGGGTAAAGGGCACCCCCAGCGTTCCCCTCTCCCCCGGGGCAAGGGCTGGCGCGGGAAGCAAACCGCTCTGCCGCGTTCGCCCCTCACACACCAGGGCCCAGTTCAGGGCGAGGTCCTCCGTACCGAGAAAGTCGCGCTGGCTGCGCAGGGCCAGCCGCTGGGTCTTCGGGGAGAACCCCTCAAAGGCGAGGGGCGCCGCTAGGGCCGCATGCTCCTCGAGGGCGGGATGCGCCCGCCGATCGGGATCGACCAGACCGTTGATACAGAAATTCCGGTCGTTCGGCTCATCCCCGAAGTCGCCGCCATAGCCGTAGGCGCGCGCGCCCGCCCGGGCGCCGGGCAGAGTCAGACCCTGATCCACCCAATCCCAAATGAACCCCCCCTGGAGCTGGGGATAACGATTTATCAGCGCCCAGTAGTCCGCGAGGCCCCCATTGGAGTTGCCCATGGCATGGCTGTACTCACAAAGGATGACCGGCGCGGCCACCGGCGGATTCTCGGCGAAGCGGCGAAGTCCGTCGTGACTGGGGTACATGGGGCAGATCAAATCCGTGGCCGGTACGGCAAAGCCCCGCCCCGGGCCAACACGACGGGCGAGCGGGCCCTCCTCTAGGGCGTCCCAGGGCCGCTGGATGGCGCCCTCGTAATGAATCACCCGGGTTGGATCAAAGGCCCGGAGCCAGGCCGCTTCCGCATCGTGCACCGGGCCGTAACCCGCTTCATTGCCAAGGGACCAAGCGATGATGCAGGGGTGATTACGATCGCGCTGGGCCATACGACGAATGCGCGCGGCCATCGCCGCTTCAAAGCGGGGGTCGTGGCAAAGGCTGTGCTGGCGCGCATGGGTTTCGATATTGGCCTCGTCGAACACATACAGGCCAAGCTCATCGCAAAGGTGATAAAACACACGGTCATTAGGATAGTGGGCCGTGCGTACGGCGTTAAAGCCCGCCCGCTTGATTTGCAAAAGCTCGTCGCGCTGCTCCGCCTTGGTGAGGGTTTTTCCCCGCTCCGGATGGTGCTCGTGGCGATTGACGCCGCGAATCGTGATCGCGCGGCCATTCACGCACAGGAAGCCATCGCGCAGGATAACGCTGCGGAATCCGACCCGTGGCGCGAGGGCTTCGACCACCTGACCCCGCTCATCAAGCAACTCAAGCACTAAGCGATAGAGATGAGGCGCCTCCGGAGACCAGCATTTCGGACGGGGCAGCTGCCCCTCTAGCCCAGCGCGAGGACCCTCGTCCGTCAGCGTTGTCCAGATGCTCGGCGTCGCCTCCACGCGGAAGCCCGCCGCCTTGGCCTTTCCCAAAGGGCGGCCCGCCAGCGTCTCCAGTCGTCCCCTAAGGGCGTAGCCCGGGGCGGGACGACTGAGGCACGCCTCGGCCCGCCAGCACCCCTCGGCGTCCGCCTGAAGGGCTAAATCAGCAATATGGACCTGCGGGCGAAAGTGCAGGTGGACGCTCCGATGCAGCCCCGCGAGCCACCAGTGGTCCTGATCCTCGAGCCAGCTGGCATCGGAGTAGCGCACAACCATGAGCGCCAGCACGTTCTCCCCCGCCTGAAGCGCCGCTGAGAGATCAAACTCCGCCGGTAGCCGGGAATCCTTTGAAAACCCAAGGTATTGCCCATTGAGATAAACGAAGACCACGCTTTCCGCAGCGCCCAGCTCTAGCGTGACGCGCCCCTTGCGCCAGCCTTGGGGACAGCGGAAGCGTCGTCGATAGAGCCCCGTGGGGTTCGCCTCGGGTACGGCGGGGGGCGCCCCGGCAAAGGGCATTTGAACGTTGGTGTAATGGGGAAAGTCGAAGCCCTGGAGGGGCCAGGCTCCTGGCACGGTGACCGATGCCCATGCGCCGTCGTCAAAGGTGGGCTCATGAAAACGCGAGGGCACGGCCGTTGGCGATGGACACAGGGCAAAGCGCCAGCGCCCATCAAGGCGGAGGGTCCAAGGCCCAAGCTCGGGCGCATCCGGTCCGCGAGCAGGGTCACCGGCGCCGCCCTCTTGCCAGCGCCGGGCAGCCTCAGCGGTGGGGGAGGCCCCCACCACCGCCGTCATGGGCAATCGTCCCTCGGCCACCGCCTCCGGGTTCTGCCATAGCGGCACGCCCGTGGCGGAAAGGCCGTGGGGGCCCGCAAAAGCCTTAGGCGCTAGCACCTTCAAAACCCGTCCGATCGAAAATCATCGATTCGTCAGCGAAGGCCTTGAACTCGAGGCCGTTGCCCGAGGGGTCAAGCACAAACAAGGTGTGCTGAGCGCCCCGAGTGCCCGGGAAACGCTCATGCGGTTCAATGAGAAAGGGGGCCTCGGCGGCCTTGAGGCGATCCCGAAGGTCCTCCCAGCGGGGTAAGTCGAGGATCAAGCCAAAGTGGCGGGCGGGCACGGCATGACCATCCACAGGATTGGTCGCCACCGGGCCCTCTTCGTCCTCGGCCAAGTGCACCGTCACCTGGTGGCCGAAGAAATCAAAGTCGATCCACCGCGTGCTTTCCCGGCCAAGGCCGCAGCCAAGGTGCGTCAGGTAGAACATGCGCGCGGCTTCCAGGTCCCGGACGGGAATAGCGAGATGAAATCGAGGACGGGTCATGGCAAATCCTAAAAAGGGCGGTCACGGTGCATCTTGCGGCTTGGCACCTGGCAAAGCCAAGGCCTTGGCGAGGGCGGGGGCCAGGGCTGCCAGGGCGCTCGCCAGGGCCAGCTGAGCTTGCCCTCGCAGCAGGTTCTGCCCGGGCGTCGCAACGCGAAAGTACCGATCGCCCTCGAGGTGATCGGTAAGGAAGCGCTGCGCCAACATCCACGCCATGGCCGCTGGGGCGCGCGCGAGCTGGGCGAGCGTTTCACCCTCCCGCAGCGCAAGGGGCGCGAGAAAGGTCCTGCCGGCCTGGGTCACCCTGCCCATAAGGGTCGCCGAAGCCTCCGCCTGCCCCGTCTCCGGCGCCGCCACGGAGCGGAGAAAATCACCGAAATCCATGGCCAAGGTGCCCACCATCACCGTATCGAAGTCCACCACCACGGCAGGCCCTCCGCCCCGGGGCAGGAGCACGTTGGCTAACTTCGTATCGCCGTGAATGACTCGGGGCGGTCCCTCCAGGGGCCGGCGGCCGAGCGATGCGCCCAAGGCGTGATGGAGACGCCAGAACTCGCGCCCAAGGGTTTTTTCAGCTCGAAGGGCGTGTTCCGCAAAGCGCTCGCTGTGCCAGGCAAGGTCATGGAATCGAGGCAAGGCAGGGGTCAGCGTCTCGGCCGGGAAATCTTCGAGATGAGCCAGCAGCGTCCCTAAGGCCGTGCCGGCCGCCCGCAATCCCCCGCGCTGCCCCGGCGCGTCGGCTGCGGCGTAGCCGGCGAGGAAGGTAAAAGCCCGCCAACACCCGTCGGGCTCAAGGCGCCAAAGCGCGCCGTCTCGAGTCGGCCAAGGCTGAGGGCAGGCTGCGCCCTTCGCCCTAAGGTGAGCGAGCGCCGCCGCCCCATTGCGGCAAGGCACCTCCGGATCAGGAAAAACCGCTGGATTCACGCGCTGAAGCAGCACGTCGCCCTGGGGCCAGCGGACCCGAAAGGTGGCATTAATATGTCCGCCCGCAAGGGGCATCACCTCGGCCGCTGCAGGCAGGCCAAAGTGGGGCGCCAGCTCCCGAACCCGCGCCAGCTCGGTCATGGAGACGGTCGCCCAAGAAGCAAGGCGGGGACAGCAAACACCGCCTCCCCCGCCTCCAAGCCTTCAAAGGCTTCGGCGAGCGTGCGCCAACGTCCATCCTGAGCCACAAGCGCCTCCGCCAGGCACGCCAAGGCCCGACCGTGCGCGGCAAAGGCGCTCAGCGCCCCCTCTGGCGCCAGAGCCGGCGCCAAGGCCTCTAAAGCCTGTAACCAGGCCACCCCTTGGGCAGCCCAGGCCGGCGCGCTCCCAGGCTGGCCCGCCAAGGCCCGGAGCGCGAGGCTCTCCACGGGCAAAAAGTCCACGGGCGCGGTTAAGGGGGTTCGCGCATCGCGAGGCCGCTGGACCGCCACCTCACCCCGAAGCCGTCCGTCCAAGCCTTGCCCGAGCAGGCGTTTGTACCAACGCTTGGGTACCAAGGCATCGAAGAAGACGCGAAGCTGGGCGGCCTGAACCAGCGGCAAGCCCAGCGCCTGACAAGCACGCAGGGCCGGCCTGGGCTCGCAGGCCGTGGTTCGCTCTAGATAAGCGAGGAAGGGCCCCAGGCGATCGTAGTGGCTCGCCTCCGAAGGCACCGCCCGGTCCCGCCAAAGAGCTTCAGCCACGGCGGGCAGGCGTCCATAAAGCCGCCCATCGAGGACGGCCTCATCCACCAGCTCCCCCCAGAGGCAGGCTTCGCCACCGAGCACGCGGCCCGTTTCCCCGCCGGCCTGGGTGCGGACGTCATCCGCCAGGGCCATGACGCGCTCCACGCCCTTACGCACGTCCGCCAGCTCCGGCGCCGCGAGAAGCGCTTGCTGAGCCGCGGCAAGGGCGCTGGCGCCGCTTTGGGGCTGAAAAGGCAAGTGGCGCGCCGCGCGATAGGCCAAATCGAGATAATAGGGGGAGGAGAGAATCACCTCGTGCCCTTGGGCCACGGCCTCGGCCGCCGTTTCCACCCGACGCCATACCTGCACCGTCACCTCCGGTGGCAGTTGGGGATGCAGCGCCTCGTCCCACAGGATGAGGCGCTTGCCCCGCTCGCGGCACAGTTCGCTCAGGGCTCGGCTGAACCACTGCTGGACTTCAGGCCCGGGGCTGATCCCTCGGGCCGCGCACCAGGCCTGCCGCTTGGCATCGGGGAAGGCATATATGGCCGAGGGGACTTCATCGCCGCCCAGATGGAGGTAGGGGTCGGGAAAGAGCTCCGCCAAATCCTCTAGCAGATCGTTGAGCAGCGCCCAGGTCTCAAACCGCGTGGGATCCAAGGCATAGGCCGACGGGCCAAAGGCCCGGGGCAAGGCCTTCGGAACCGGGCCCGCGGCACACTCGGGATAAGCGAAGAGCAAAGCCCCCGCATGCCCCGGCAAATCCAGCTCCGGCACAATCCGAATAGCCCGAGCCCTGGCCTCCTGAACGAGGCGCCCTATGGCGTCAGCCGTAAGGTAGCCCTCACTTCCGCTGGCCAGGGTAACCCGTGGCCGTCGTCGACTTTCAAAGCGCAGACCCTGATCGTCACTCAGATGGAGATGCAGGACGTTGAGGCCTAGGGCCGCCATGCCGTCAAGGGTGCGCAGCAGCGCCGCTTCTCCCAGGGGATGGCGGGCGGGGTCGAGGAGAAGCCCGCGCCACGCATTGGCGGGAGCGTCCTCTACGCGCAGGCAGGTCGGCGGCGTCGCCCCGAGCAACCACTGCAAGGCCCGTTCGAGCCCCGCTAGCAGCCCCGCATTCGTGGGTGCGGCGAGCCGCCCTGCGGACTCGGCAAGCTCAAGGGTGTAGGCCTCGGGCCCCACCCCCACGGCTGTCGAGTCTAGCTCGAGGGCTAAGGGGTAGGGCTCGCGCCCCCGCCCCAAGGCCGCATCCAGCCGCGCCTGCTGGCGAACCAGAGCGGACGCAAGGGCCTCAACCGGCGCGGCCGGAAGCAGAAGACGCACCCCCTGCCCAAGGGGAAGGGACGGCCCCCGCTGCGCCCAGCGCCTAGGCTCGGGGAGCACGGAAAGCCCCGCCCTTGAGCGACACCGAGGGATCTGAAAGACTTCGCCGCCTCGGCCGGTGCGCCATGGGCCGGACCCCTTGCTGAGGATTCATGATGAGCAACCTAGACATCCAGGGGCGCATGCGCGCCATCATCGCCGCCGAAGCCAAGGCCATTTCTGCCATAGCGGTGGACGATGCCTTTGAAGCCGCTGTTCGAGCCATGGCCGCGTGCGAAGGCAAGGTGCTCACCACGGGCATTGGGAAAGCGGGGTACATGGCCAGTAAGTTTGCCGCCACCCTATGCTCCACGGCAACGCCCGCTCATTTCGTCCATCCGGCGGAGGCGGCCCACGGCGATCTGGGCATTGTCGGGGACCGCGACTGCATCATTGCCTTCTCCACCTCGGGCAAAAGCCGGGAAGTGCTGGAGATGCTTGAGCTATCCCGCCACCTGGGCATGGCCACCATCATCGGCGTCACCTCCCACGCCGACTCGCCCCTGCGGGATCTATCGGACATCGTGCTGGACATGGGCATCATTGACGAGCCCTGCCCCCTGGGGCTCACCCCCAGCGCCAGCATTGCGGCCATGCTGGCCATTAGCGATGCCCTCGCCTTAACGCTCATGGAGCTGAAGGGCGTCAGCAAGATGGACTACGGCTTGCGGCACCACGGCGGCTACCTGGGCCGGGCTGCACGCACCGATAACGCCTAGTCCGGCGCGCTCAGAGCGGGGGATCGGCGGCGGGACGCATGAGGCTGTGCACCACACCGTAGGTCTGGCCGCGGTCGATGCCAAAGAGCTCCGCGCAGGCCATGAAGAACATGCGCCAGCGCTGCACCCAAAGGGTCCCCTCCGCGGGTCCATACGCTTCGTGGCATAGCGCTTCCACCGCCTCCCGTTGCGCATCGAGGTTGGCCAGCCAGGCATTGCTGGTGCGTTCGTAATGGGTGCCGTCTACCCACCAATGCTGCTCCACGGTCATCACCTCGGGAAACTGCTCGAAGAGATCCTCCCGGGGCATGATGCCGCCGGTGAAGAAGTAGCGCTCCATCCAGCCGTCCCCGTCGGCGTAGGGGTAGGCCAAACTGCGGTGGCAAAAAACATGGGTGAAAAGCTTACCCCCGGGGGCCAGCCAGCGCGCGCAATTGCCTAGCAGCGCCCCGTAGTTCCTCATATGTTCAAACATCTCAACAGAGACGATGCGATCGAACCGGGCCTCCGTATCCCAAGCCCCGACGTTGGCCGTTTCAATGCGAAGATTCGTCAGCCCCGCGGCCTCGGCGCGCGCCTCGATATGCGCGCGCTGGCTGGCAGAATTGGAGAGCGCAACGATTTCCGCCTCCGGGAAGTGGCGCGCCATCCACAGCGTCAGCGATCCCCAGCCACAGCCGAGCTCTAGAATCCGCATGCCATCCTCAAGCCCCGCCCGCTGGCAGGTGAGGGCCAGCATGGCGGCCTCCGCATCGCCGATGCGCTCCACGCCGGG
>JADHNU010000036.1 GCA_016779325.1 Pseudomonadales bacterium | reverse complement strand
TGCTGAGGGCTTGCTTGCGGGCCTCGGGGGGCAGGAACAGGCGGAGCGCTTCCCCGAGGGGAGCATGGTAGTACTGGGCGAGCCAACGGCCGAGGGCCAGCTGGTGCGCATCGAGAAGGGGCGCGTCGTCGAGGATGGTACTGATGGACCGAAGGGTGCGCTCGGGCGGCGCGGGCTCGACGGCGAGCGCAATACCCACCACGCTGCGGCTGCCCAGCGGAACGCGCACGCGCATTCCGGCTTCCGGTAGGCCATCGTCGCCCGGGCCATAGCTTAGGGGCCCGCGAAACGGGCCAGGGACGGCAACGGCGATGGCAAGGGGTTCAGCGATGGCCTTTTCCCCCTTGCGCTCCCTTGGGCCTTTGATACACTTCGCCACCTTTTTTCGGGACCACGGTCCTTGGCTCTCCCGGCGCGCCAAGCGCTGGGCCAACGCTCCGGCGAGGCAGGATACATCATGAAGGCGGACATCCATCCCAAATACGAAGCGATGACCATGAAGTGCAGCTGCGGTACGGAATACGCAACGCGGTCAACCCTTTGCCAAGATTTTCAGGTCGACGTCTGCGCTGCCTGCCACCCCTTTTATACGGGCAAGCAGAAGATGGTCGATAAGGGCGGGCGGGTCGAGAAGTTCCGCAAGCGTTTTGGCGCACGGTCGGCGCGCTAAGCCAGCATGCTCAGGGCGGGCGCCTCTTCCGAGGCGTCCGCACCCTCTAGCCAATTCCGGCGTTCCCAGTTCAGTCCCTATTCAGGGCCTTCGACGAGGCTTGGGTGGTTTCCACCGCGGATAAGCCGTTATGAGACCCCGCCTTCCCTCCGTCCTTCTCGTTCTTGCAGTGCTGATGGGCCCCCTCGGCGCTCAGGCGCGCTCCGATGGGGAAAAGGCGCTCGCCGAATTTGAGGAAAAGGGCGCCGTTTATGCGGGGCCCCTCGTTGAGTATGTGCAGCGCGTGGGCGACCGGATGCTTCGCGCCGCCCAGCAGGATCCCGAGCGCTACACCTTCACTGTCCTCGACGACCCCTCCATTAACGCCTTCGCCGTGGACGGGGGCTATATCTTTGTGGCCCGGGGGCTTCTGGCCTATCTCGAAAATGAGGATCAGCTTGCGGCGGTGCTTGGCCATGAGATCGGCCATCTCGTGGCCCGCCATCCCCAGGAGCGCAAACTCGGGAGCCGAAGCGCGCGCATTGGCTCCACCCTCCTGGGTTTTTTAACGCGTAGCGGCGCGCTTTATCAGACCGCCCGGGCCTACAGTGAAGCCGCCCTAAGCGGTTATGGGCGCGACCAGGAACTCGAGGCCGATGGGCTGGGGGCGCGCTATCTGCAGGAGGCCGGCTACGATCCCATCGCCATGCTCGAGGTCATTCGCGTGCTGGCCGACCAGGAAGAGTTCGCCCGGGAAGTAGAAGGGCGCAGCGTCAGCTATCACGGCCTGTTCGCCTCCCATCCCCGGAATGACCGCCGCCTTTATGAGGTGATTCAGGCAGGCGCGGCGGAAGGGGTTGCACCGCCCGCGGGGGCAACGGAAGGGGAGTTCTTGGCGCTCATCGAAGGCCTACCCTGGGGCGCGGCCGCGTCCGATGGGGTGCTCGTGGATCAGCGCTATTTTCATAGCGGGCTGGGGTTTGTAGTGACCTTCCCCGAGGCCTGGCGGGTGAAGGACAGTCCGTCCGCGCTCAGTGCGACCGCCCCCCATGGGGCGTCCTCCCTCATCACCCTAGAGCTTAGGGAAGAGGAGCAGAAGAAGGGTAAGGACCTCCCCAGCCCGGAAGCTATGGTGACGGAAACCTTGGAAACCCCCCTCGAGGGTGGCCGACCCTTTGCCGTGGATGAGCTCCCGGCCTTTCTTGGTGTGGTTCAGCACGAGGGGGCCGCGCGGCGCCTCATCGCCGTCGTCCAAAAGGGCAATCGCTATTTCGTCTTTAAGGGGGAAAATACTCAGGAAGGCTATGAGGATGCCTTTCTCCGTGCCTTCTCGGCCACGGTCTTGTCCTTTCGGCGCATGCGTCAGGCAGATCTGGCCGAGGCGACGACCGTGCGTTTGGCCCTGCACCAGGCGACCCCGGAAGACAGCTACGAAAGTTTGGCGGCAACCCTGCGCCTAGGCCCCCGGGGTGCCGATCGCCTTCGCTTACTCAACGGTGACTATCCGCGCGGCCAGCCTCGGCCTGGGGATTGGCTCAAGGTGCTGCGCTAACGCGGCCAGCGGGCCGCCGGGCTTTCCTCTCACCTCGGGAGGGCTCATAGTCACGGCCCTGCTTCCTCAGCTTTAAGGTTAGATCATGTCGGACGAAGAACTGCGCCGCGCAGCGCTGGCTTACCATGCGGAGCCCCGCCCAGGAAAAATCGGCATCGAGGTGTATAAGCCTTCCGATTCCAGCCGGGATTTGTCCCTTGCCTATAGCCCTGGGGTGGCGGAGCCGGTACGCGCAATCGCCGAAGATCCGGCGCGGGCCTATGACTACACAAACAAAGGCAATCTCGTGGGCATCGTCACCAACGGGTCGGCCATCTTGGGGCTGGGAAATTTAGGGCCGCTGGCCAGTAAGCCCGTTATGGAAGGAAAGGCCTTGCTCTTTAAGCGCTTCGCCGACATCGACTGCTTCGACATTGAGGTGGACGCGGATACGCCGGAGGCCTTTATCGACACGGTTGCGCGGATTGCGGACAGCTTCGGGGGCATCAACATTGAAGACGTCGGGGCCCCGGCCTGCTTCGAGATTGAGGCGGCGCTCAAGGCGCGCTGCAGCATCCCCGTCTTTCATGACGACCAGCACGGCACGGCCATTTGCGTGGCAGCGGGGCTGGTGAATGCCCTGGCGCTTCAGGAAAAGCGCCTCGAAGAGGTGAAGCTGGTGTGCCTTGGGGGCGGCGCTGCCGGCACGGCCTGCCTCCGTTTGCTTCGGGCTATGGGGATGCCGAAGGCGCATATCACCGTGGTGGATCGGCAGGGGGTCATCCACGCCGATCGCGGGCCCTTGCCGCCCTATAAGGCGGAGTTTGCGAATAGGACGGCAGCGCGGACCCTCGCCGATGCGCTAGAGGGCGCCGATGTTTTTATCGGGGTCTCGGGGGCGAATCTTCTCAGCGCTGACCTCCTGGCCTCCATGGCGCCGCGGCCGGTGATCTTCGCCCTCGCCAACCCCGACCCGGAAATCCGTCCGGAGCAGGCTCGGGCGGTGCGCGATGACGTTATCGTCGCCACGGGGCGCTCCGATTTCCCGAACCAGGTGAATAACGTGTTGTGCTTCCCCTTCATTTTCCGGGGCGCCCTGGATGTGCGGGCGACGGACATCAATGAATCCATGAAAATTGCGGCCGTGGAGGCCATTGCGGCGCTGGCGCGCGAGCCCGTGCCTGCGGAGGTGCTTGCGGCCTACGAAGGGGTGGCAAGCTTAAGTTTTGGGCCGGATTATATTTTGCCGAAGCCCATGGATTCCCGGCTGCGTTCGACCGTGGCCCGGGCCGTGGCGAAAGCGGCGCATGCCAGTGGGGTCGCCACCCGTCCCTTGCCCGCGCATTACGACGGGGCGAACTAGAAAATCTCCTCCGGCCGAGCGGCATCTGCTTTGGATGCTGCCGGTGCGGGGGCGTATTCCTCCCGGAAAACCTCAAAAATACCCTCCCGCGAGCCTGGCGCGGTCGCCTCTCCGGTGGTCGGATCAATCCGCACCTGGATAAGGCCTGGGGGCTGGATCGGACGGTACTCGGGCACGCCCTTTAGGGCCGTTTCCATAAAGTCGATCCAGATTGGCAGGGCCGTGTTGGAGCCAAACTCGCCGTTGCCTAAGGGGCTGTTATCGGGAAAACCCACCCAGACGGTGGCTGCGAGGCTGCGCTGGTAGCCAGAAAACCAAGTATCGGCGGCATTGGTGGTGCCGGTTTTGCCCCCAAGATCACTGCGCTTCAGGCTCAGGGCGCGCCGTCCCGTGCCGTAGCGGATCACGTCTCCCAGGAGCGAGTGCATTTGATAGGCCACTCGAGGCTCCATCACTGCGGGGGCTTTGAGGGCCTCAGGGCGCCCGGGGCAGGGTTCGGGGCAAGCGGCCAGGGGCGCCGCTTCAAAGAGCGTTTCCCCACCCTGTAGGGTGACTCGGTCAATCAAGTACGGCTCTACGGCATAGCCGCCGTTGGCAAAGAGGGCGAAGCCCTTAACCACGTCTAAGGGGGTCAGGGCCATGGTCCCGCCGCCGATGGCGAGCTGGAGGCTTCGGGGGAAGGCCGCTGTGTTGAAACCGAGCCGGTCGGCGTAGCCGATGGCCTGATCAACCCCGATATCTAGCAAGAGCCGCATGGACACCAAGTTCACGGAGCGGGTGAGGGCCTCGCGCAGACGGAGTGGGCCGCTGAACTCGCCGCTGTCGTTCCGAGGCCGGTATAGGCCTTCAAGATTGCGGTCTTCGAAAACGAGCGGGGCATCAAGATAGATACTGGCGGGAGTTCGGCCTGCGTCGAGGGCCGCGGCGTAAAGGAATGGTTTGAAGTTTGAGCCCGGTTGGCGAGCCGCTTGGGTGGCGTGATTGAACTGGTTGGCTGCGAAATCAAAGCCGCCGGCAAGCGCCCGGAGGGCGCCGTCGTCGGGATCGATGGCCACCACAGCGCCCTGGACTTGGGGCAGCTGAGCCAGCTTCCAGCGCCCCTGTTCGAAGGCGAGGCGAACAATGTGGCCGACGCTGACCACGTCCCCTGGGGCGTTCGGTCGGCGTCCGCGGGCATTCTCCGATAGGTAGGGACGGGCCCACTGCATGGCGTCCAGGGTGACGGATACCTGCTCGCCTGTGCCCAGAAGCGCGACGAAATGGGTGGCCGTAAGATCGATCACGATGGCGGGTACCAGCTCGCCGAGCACGGGGCGCTCGGCCACGGTGGCTTGCCAGCGAGGAAGGTGGCTTCCGGTCTCGCGAGCCTCGGGCTCGGGAGGGGTCAGGATCCGTTCCGGGCCCCGGTATCCGTGGCGCTCATCGTAGGCGCGAAGTCCCAGGCGAAGGGCACGCTGAGCCGCCGCTTGCTCCGCGCTGCGTAGGGTGGTGTAGACCTCTAGGCCGTCTTCGTAGGCACTGCGACCGTACTGGGCAAGGATCTCCCGCCGCGCCATTTCCGCAGCCCAGGGGGCATCGAGTTCAATGACCCGGTCGTGAAGGGAGGCCGTGAGCGGTGCGTTGCGCGCAGCCTCGTAGGTGGTTCGATCGATGCTGCCCTGCCTCAGCATGTTGGCTAGCACCACGTTTCGGCGGCGAAGTGCCCGTTCCGGACCATTGATGGGATTGCCGATGCTGGGGGCCTGGGGGATGCCCGCGAGCATCGCCCACTGGGCCAGGGTGAGTTCGGCGAGGGGCTTGCCGTAGTAGGTTAGGGCTGCCGCTTCCGCCCCATAGGCCCGTTTCCCGAAGGGGATCACATTGAGGTAGAGGGCGAGAATTTCATCCTTGCTGAGGGCTTGTTCGAGCTTCAGGGCGAGGAGCATCTCCTTGAATTTTCGAATGAAGGTCTGCTCAAGGGTGAAGGAGATATTTCGTGCCAACTGCATGGTGATGGTGCTACCCCCGGGGCCAATCTCGCCGGGATTCGCCACCAAAAGCACGATGGCTTTGCCCAGGGTGATCCAATCGATGCCGTGATGGCGGTAGAAGCGTTTGTCTTCCGTATCAAGAACGGCCTTGACGAATAACTCGGGGAAAGCCTCGCGGGGTAGGGGGATTCGCCGGCGTTCGCCAAATTCCCCCAGGAACGCCCCGTCGGCGCTGAAGATCCGCAAGGGGGTTTGGAGGCGTAGGGTGCGGTAGCTTTCGGCCCGCGGGACCTGAGGGTCGAGGTAAAGATAGGTGGCCGCCAGCCCCATGGCCGCCCCCGCAGTGAGCAGTGCGAGCCAGCGCACGAGGTGTCGGGAAAGGGACCCTAGGGCCATGACGCATCCTGCCGTAGTGTGAACCAGGGGAGGCCGAGCCTCTTGGCGACCATCATACGGTGGGCTCGCCCAAGACGCATGGCCCCAAGTCGACTTCTAGGGTTAACGAGTGAGGTGAGGGGTGCGGTCATCTTAGGCATGGGGACGGGAAAAGGCCGACAAGCGGCCGTGCTTGGGGTGGATCTGAGCGGAAACGCGGTGCGTATTTTAGAGCTTGCTCCGCGAGGCCTTGATGCGCCCCAGGTGGTTGCCTTGGCCTCCGCGACGCTGCCTGATTTTGGCGCCTTGAGTGCGGAAGAACGCCTAGGGGCGCAAGGCGAGGCGCTCCGTCTTTGCTGCCAGGAAGCCGGCACGCGCGCGCGCCGAGCCGCGCTGGCCGTGCCGACGGCCTCCGTCCTCACGGCAATTGTGCCCTTTGAGGCAGGGCTCGACGACGACACCCTGGCGTTGCGCGTCACCCTCGAGGCCGAGCATCACCTTTCTGTTTCCCTGCAAACCGCCGCCCTGGATTTTGAGCGCTTGGGTCTGCGCCGGGATGGGCGGGAGGATGTTTTACTGGTGGCTTGTCGCCAGGAGGATGTGGCCCTGCGGCAGCGGATTGCCGAGGCCGCAGGCCTTGAGACGGCCCTAGTGGACGTAGAGGGCTATGCCCTCGGGCGTGCCCTTCGCTTAGCTCGGCCTAGCCCTGGGCCCGACGCTGCGGTTTCGGCGCTGTTGTTTTTCAGCGCCGTGGCCCTTCAGCTCCTTGTCTACCAAGGTAACCGGCCGTTGTACTGGCGTCAGGACCCCCTTGCCGTGGGCGCTGAGGCCGTCCCGGAACTTTACCTCGAGGTGGCGCCGGCTCAGGCGGAGCGTGCCCTCGCTCACCTCCATGCGGCCCACCCCACCACGGTCCTTGATGACATCGCCGTTGCCGGTCCCGGTGCGTTGGTCCGGGGGCTTTTGCCACGCCTCGAGGCCCACCTAGGGCGGGCCTGTTGGGTCGCCGATCCGTTCCTGCGCATGACCCTCGGTCCTGGTATCGAGGGCGCGCAGCTGGCAGAGCAGGCGCCGGCCTACCTGGTGGCCTGTGGCCTTGCGCAGCGAGGCCTTCCCTAATGCACAGCATTAACCTTTTACCTTGGCGGGCGGTGGCGCGCGCGGAAGAAAAGCGCCGCTTCTTCCGCCATCTTTTGGGCGTCGTTGGGGCGGCGCTGGCGCTGGTACTGGTCTTCCGGGTTGGCCTCATGGCCAGAATCGATGGGCAGGAAGATCGCCTCGCCGTGCTTGAGGCGGAACGGGCGCGCTTACAAGCAGCCCTTGGGGCCTCATCGTCGCTGCGTGATGAGCGCAAGCGCCTTCTCGAGCGCTTAGAGGTCATTGAGAGCCTGCAGCAAGACCGGCCGAAAACCGCCCTCATGCTCGATGCGCTTGCTCGAGTGCAGGTTCCCGGCGCGCACTTCCAAGCGCTGACCTATGCGGGCAGCCATCTCACGGTTAAGGGGATTGCGGAGAACAATGAGGATATCTCTGCGCTCATGCGACGGTTGAAGGCCTCGCCCTGGTTCTCGGCGACCACGCTTCGCGGCCTAGTCGAAGCGCCGGAGTTTGGCCCCCGAGCGTCCCGCTTCGAGCTGTCCTTTGATCATCTGCTCCCGGCCCATCCCTGGCCCGGGCCTGAAGCGGGCCTTGCCCTGCAAGCGTCCGGGCAGGAGGGTGCCTGATGGGCTTCCGGGAACAGCTTGCGGCGCTCAAGGAGATTGATATCGCCGATCTGGAACTCTCCGAAGTGGCCACCTGGCCCCTTGCGGCTCGGCGCACGGTCCTCGTCCTGGTTGCTGCCCTTACCTTCCTGCTCGGCTATAGCATGCTTTTGAGCCCTGCCTTTGACGCCCTAGGCCGGGCAGCTCAAGAGGAGCAGAGGCTTCGGGACGAGCTTCGCACCCAGGCGCCCTATGCCGCGGCGGTGCCGGCGCTGCAGGACCAGCAGGCCCTGCTTGTCGAACGCTTTGAAGCCTTGCTGGGCCAGCTCCCGACGGAAACGGAGGTCCCGGCCCTCCTCGATGACATTTCGCGGGTGGGCATGGAAAGCGGCCTGAAGTTCCGCGCCATCGCGCTTCAGCCAGAGCAGCTCGACGCCTATTACTACACCCTGCCCATCGCCATTGAGGTGGAGGGGGCTTACCACGATCTTGGGCGCTTCATGAGCGGCCTGGCCGCGCTGTCGCGCATTGTGACGCTACATGACTTCTCTCTGATCCCGAAGGATGAGGATGAGCGTTTGCTGTTGAAGCTTGAGGCCCGAACCTACCGCTACCGGGGCGAGGGGACGCCATGAGGGCGAAGGCGCTCTGCTTTGCGGTAGTTCTAGGCCTTGGCGCCTGCACCACCGCCAAGGCCCCCGCTGATGAGCTCGCGGCCTTCCTTCTTGAACTGCGCGCGACCGCCCCGCCAGCCTTGCCCCCGGTGCCGGAAGCCGTGGCCCACGAGCCCTATCGCTACAGCGCAGCGCCCTTACGTTCCCCCTTTCGGGCCCGCCCGGGCGGCGAGGCCGGTGCCGCCATGGCCCAGCCCTTGGCACCCCCTAATCCAAACCGCCCTCGGGCTTACCTTGAACGCTTTTCCCTGGCAGCTTTGACCTATGTCGGTCATCTTGAGGGGGCGGGGCAGCGCTACGCGCTGGTGCGGGATGGGATGGGTCGGGTGCACCGCGTTGCCCCCGGCGCATTCCTCGGGCCCGATCACGGTCGGCTCATGGTCGTAGCGCCTCGGCGCCTCACGCTCCGCGAGCTCATCCCCAATGGCCTTGGGGGTTGGCAATATCGGGAGGCCACCCTGGCCCTCTCCACGGGAGATCGCGAATGAAAATCAGCGCGCTGGCGACCCTAGGGCTTCTGGGCGTATGGGCGCTTGTGCCCGCTGCCTGGGCGAGCCGTCTTGACGCCCTCCGCGTCCTTCAGGTCTCGGATCAGGCGCTCTCCCTGGAACTGGCCCTTAGCGACGGTCTGCCCGAGGCTCGCTACTTTGCCCTCGAAGACCCTCCGCGCTACGTGATCGATTTGCCCGGCACGCGCCTCGCGTCGGGCCTGGCCTATCCCGGTCCGGAGGGTTTGCTGCGCGCCGTGCTGGGGGCGGAAGATGGGCTTCGCACGCGCCTCGTGCTCACCCTGACCAATCCGGCAGCGCTGGCCCTTGAGCGTCGAAGCGATGCCCTGGTCCTTCGCTTGGGGGGGCAAGCTGCCTCTTCCGATGGGGCCCCAGCCTCGAAGCCCCAGGAAACGGTGACGTTGGCGTCGCTCAACTTTTCCGCCACGCCCGAGGGCGATGGTGAGCTGCGGCTGCTGCTTTCGGACGCCGCAGTGGTGCCGCGCCTTGAGGAGCGCGGCGATGGGGTCCGCTTACGGCTTCCTGGCGTCAGGATCGGTCAGGCGACCCTTGGGCGCGTGGAAGTCCCTCCCGGGACGCCCGTGGGTCGCTATGCCCTCCTTGCGGAGGGCCCGGATGCGGTGCTCGAGGTCATGGCGCGGGAGGCCTTTTCCTATGCGCTGAGCAAAGAGGGATCGGCCCTCACCCTTAGGCTGCGCAAGGATGGGGAAGGGGAGGCGCCGCGCTACGCGGGGCAACGCCTGTCCCTTAATTTTCAGGCAGTGGAAGTGCGGGCCGTGCTGCAGCTCCTGGCCGATTTCGCGGGGTTAAACCTCCTGGCGAGTGATGCGGTCGGAGGCACCCTTACCCTCAATCTAAAGGATGTGCCCTGGGATCAGGCCCTGGAGTTAGTTCTACGCACCCAGGGCCTTGGCAAGCGCCTAGAGGGGAATGTGCTCCTGGTGGCGCCGGCGGCGGCCCTCGCCGCTCAGGAGGAAGCCGCCCTCGAGGCTCGAAGCCGGCAGGAGGGCTTGGCACCTTTAGAAACGGCGTTTCTCCAGGTTCGCTATGCCAAGGCCGCGGATTTGGTCGCGCTCTTCCAGGCGGGGGCCGGGGGGGGAGATGGCGCCCGCCTCCTGTCTGAGCGAGGCTCCGTGCTGGTTGACGAGCGCACCAACGCCATCATCGTTGCGGATACGGCCCCGCGCCTGACGCGCCTAAAAACCTTGCTCGATCAACTGGATATTCCTGTGCGCCAGGTTCTGATTGAGGCCCGTATCGTCACCGCCAATACCAATTTCACCAAGGAGCTGGGCATTCGCTGGGGCGGATCCTTTGCTCGAGAGCGTGACGGAAAGGTTCTGCGTATTGATGGCTCCGCCAGCGGCGCGAACACCGCGGTCAGCTTGCCCCTAAATACCCCATCGACCGCCTTTACCCTGGGCTTTTCCGGTAACAATGATCTGCTCGACCTTGAATTGGCCGCCCTGGCGTCGGAAGGGGAGGCCGAGGTGGTGGCGCGGCCTAAGGTGCTCACCGCCGACAAGCAGAAGGCCACCGTCGCTTCGGGGGTTGAGGTGCCTTATCAGCAGGCCGCGTCCAGCGGGGCGACGGCCGTGCAATTCAAGGAAGCCGCGCTGTCTCTGAGTGTGACTCCGCAGATCACGCCCGATGACCGCATCATCATGGCGCTGCAGGTGAACCAGGATACGGTGGGCGAGGTGTTTAACGGCATTCCGAGTATCAACACCAATCAGATTGAGACCCAGGTGCTGGTTAATGATGGCGAAACGCTGGTCCTGGGGGGAATCTTTCAGACCACCCGGTCCCGCGCGGAAGATCAGACCCCGGTTCTTGGTGACGTGCCGCTTTTGGGCCGCCTCTTTCAGCGTCGGCAAAGCGCCGATCGTAAGCAGGAGCTGCTCATTTTCATCACGCCTCGTATTATTGACGCGGCATCTGAGAGCGCGCAGTAAGGCGGTTAGGGCGGGACAGCAGCGCCTGCCCTCGCTACACTGCGGTGACACCCGGGGGGGTGTTCGGTGAAAAAATTGGTAACGGCCGCCACGGGCGAGCGCCGTAGCCTTTGGGGGATTGAAGTTAGCCTATGGAAAAGCCGCGTAACGTTTTTATTGTGGGCCCCATGGGGGCCGGCAAGACGACCGTTGGGAAGTTGTTGGCCGATGAGCTCGGGCTGGAGTTCCTCGACTCGGACAAAGAGATCGAGGCGCGCACCGGTGCGGATATCGGCTGGATCTTTGACGTCGAGGGAGAAGCCGGCTTCCGTAAGCGGGAAGCGGCCATGATTGAAGAGTTGACCGCGCGCACGGGCGTACTTGTCGCCACGGGAGGCGGCGCGGTGCTTTTCGAAGAGAACCGGAAACGCTTGGTCAGTCGGGGTACGGTGATTTATCTCAACGCCCCCTTGGAGCAGCAAATTGAGCGAACGAGTCGAGACCGAACTCGTCCCTTACTTCGGGATGGTGAGCCCGGAGACGTGCTCGCGGCCCTGCAAGCCGATCGGGGACCGCTCTATGCGGAAGTTGCTGACTTCACCTTCACAGCGGACCGCCGCTCTGCGAAAGCTTTGGCTCAGGAAATCGCCCGCGCCCTCGAATTGCAAAGCAGTTAGCCGATGACTGCGCCCCGCCGCCTTGTGCCCGTTTCCCTGGGCGACCGGAGCTACGACATTTGCATCGGCGCGGGGCTCCTCGACGACCCCAGCTGCCTGCGCCCTTGGCTCGTGGGCCGAGAGGTCTGCCTGGTCACAAACCAAACCCTTGCCCCCGTCTATTTGCCCCGCCTTCGCGCGCTCCTGCCCGGAGAGGCTCGCGTGACGGAATTCGTCATGGAAGATGGGGAGCGATTTAAGAACTTCGAAACGCTTTCCGCGCTTCTGGAAACCCTTCTTCGGGCTCGCCACTCCCGAGCGACGACCTTGGTCGCCGTCGGCGGAGGGGTCGTGGGTGATCTCACGGGGTTTGCTGCCGCCATCTATCAGCGTGGGGTGGCCTTTGTGCAAGTGCCCACGACTCTGCTGGCGCAGGTGGATTCCTCCATTGGCGGGAAAACTGCCGTGAATCACCCCCTGGGCAAGAACATGATTGGCGCCTTTCACCAGCCTCGATCCGTTTTGATCGATACGGATTGCTTACAAAGCCTGCCGGAACGCGAGCTCAGCGCGGGGCTGGCGGAGGTGGTGAAGTATGGCGCCATGGACGATGGCGCGTTCTTCGCCTGGCTTGAGGCGCACATGGGCGCGCTGCGTGCTCGCGATCCCGAGGCGCTGGGGGAGGCGATAGCCCAGTCCTGTCAGGCCAAGGCGCGCGTGGTGGCCGCGGACGAGCGGGAGGGCGGTGCTCGCGCGCTACTGAATTTTGGCCATACCTTCGGTCACGCCATAGAAACCCATACGGGCTATGGCCCTTGGCTGCACGGCGAGGCCGTGGGGGCCGGCATGGTGCTGGCGGCTGATCTTTCGGCTCGGCTTGGAATGCTGTCCTGGGAGGCCGCTGCTCGGCTTAAGGCCTTAGTTGCTGCGGCGGGCTTGCCCGTGGCCCCGCCCTCGGAGATGACCCCCGATCGTTTCCTCGAGCTCATGGCCCTCGATAAGAAAGTCCTTGATGGCCGGCTCAGGCTCATATTACTCACGGCCCTTGGGCAGGGCGTGATTAAGGAGGGCGTGCCCCTTGCCTCCCTCCAGGAAACCCTGGCGCGAGGGGCGTCCCTATGTCAGAGCCCCCGCTAGGGGCAGCGCCCCGGGCCCTGCGCTCAGCTGGGCTCGCTTTCGATCCTTTTTTGCAGCCCGGACTTTGGCCCGAAGGGCAGGGCTATCTTGATGCGGTCCGGGCGCGCATGCTCCGGCTACTTGGAACTCCAGAGGAGTACGGAGCGCCCTTGCTGCTTCTCCTCGGCGTGCGGGGGCTGGGCAAAACCACCCTCCTTGAGGCGGCGGCAGCGCGTTTGCCCAGCCCCTGGACGGCGCTTCTGCTGCGCACCCAGGGTTTGGGTTCGGAGAGCGAACTGCTGATCGCCCTAGCGGGCGCGCTTGGCCTCGACCTCGATTCGGAACGTCCCACCGCCGTGCGTTGGCGAGAGCTGGAGGATGAGCTCGGGGCGCGCCAGCAAATTGGGTCCCGGCTCCTCCTCGCCGTAGATGACGCGGACCAGCTCGGAGAGGACGCCCTTGCGGCGCTCCTAAGCCATTTGCAGCCGTTGCAGGGGGAGGCGCTTCGAATCCTCTTGACCGCGCCCCCAGCCTTCGAAGAGACCTTCGATGCGCTGCTTCGTGACCATGACCTTGCCCTTCCCCTCGAGCTGATGAACCTCGCGCCCTTGGACGAGCCGGGGACGTCCGCCTACGTGGATCAGCGACTCAAAGCTGCCGTGCTGCCTGGGAAAGCGCCTAAAAAAGGCTTGGGCACCACGGCCCAGCTTGCCCGCATCCATCTCCTTTCTGGCGGGGCGCCGGGTACGATTAACGAAGTCGCCCGCGACGTGCTTTTCCCCGCCCCATCGCCTTTGCGCTTCCTCCTTCCCCTAGCGGGGCTGGCCCTGTTGTTGGGGTTCTTCGTAACCCTGTGGATTCCCGATCCGCCGACGCAGGCACCTCTAGCGGCAATCTCCTCGGCGCCGGAGATGGAGCCCGCGCCTGAGCCTGAGCCCGCGCCTGAGCCTGAGCCTGAGCCTGAGCCTGAGCCTGAGCCCGCGCTTGAGCCCGAATCCGTTGGCGTTCGGCCCCTAGCGAGCCGGAACCCTGATCACTTTTTGCTCCAGCTACACGTGCTGAGCACGGGGGCCCGGGCTCAAGCCTGGATCGAACGTCAGAACGACCCCGCCCGTTTCGCGTGGCAGGCGCGGAAGAAAGGCGATGTGGTCATCTTCCTGGGGGACTACGCCTCCCTGGCCGAGGCTCAGGCGGCGGCAGCGCAGATTACGGAGGCGGGGTTAGGAAAGCCCTGGGTCCGGCGCGTTCGCGCCGTGCTGGCGGAACTCGCGGACCCGAAAGGTGCTTAGGGCCTCACTGCCTTAGGGCAGGGTCGTGGCGCCGATGAGGAAACGGTCGATTTCTCGGGCGGCTTCTCGACCCTCATTGATCGCGCGCACGACGAGGCTTTGCCCTCGACGGCAATCGCCTGCGGCGAACACCTTCTCTTGAGCGGTGCGGTACTGGCCGTATTCGGCCGCGAAGTTTGAGCGGGCGTCGAACTCCACCCCAAGGGTCTGCCCTACCTGGGCCTCGGGGCCAAGAAAGCCCATGGACAGCAGCACGAGGTCCGCAGGCCAGAGCTTTTCCGTGCCGGGGATTTCTTCCGGGCGACCATTCACCCATTGCACTTCAATAGTTTCGAGGGCCGATACGTGGCCGTTGCCGTTGTCGATGAAGCGCTTACCGGAGATGGCATAGACCCGGGGGTCCTCGCCGAAGCGCTGGGCCGCTTCCTCGTGCCCGTAGTCGACGCGGAAAATGCGGGGCCATTCCGGCCAAGGGTTGCCATCGCTCCGGCCTTCCGGCGGCTGGGGCATGATTTCAAAGTTCACGAGCGATGCACAGCCGTGGCGAAGGGAGGTGCCGATGCAGTCCGTGCCCGTGTCGCCGCCGCCGATGACAATAACGTGCTTATCCTTGGCGGAGATAAAGGCGCCGTCGTCATGCTTCGAATCGAGCAAGCTCTTTGTGTTGGCCGTGAGGAACTCCATGGCGAAATGGACGCCTTCAAGCTCCCGACCTGCGATGGGCAGATCGCGAGGCCGGGTGGCGCCGGTCGTCAGCAGTACGGCGTCAAAGGCGTCCAGAAGCTCCTGAGCATCGGTGGAGCCCTGCTCCCCACTGCCGATGGTGACCCCCGTAATAAATTCGATGCCCTCCGCCGCCATCAGGTCGACCCGGCGCTGCACCACGTCCTTCCCGAGCTTCATGTTGGGAATGCCGTAGGTGAGCAAGCCTCCAATCCGGTCTGCGCGCTCATAGACCACCACTTGGTGACCGACGCTATTGAGCTGAGCAGCGGCAGCCAGCCCCGCCGGCCCGGAGCCGACCACAGCGATGCGCTTACCGGTCCGCTGGCTGGGAACCTGGGGCACCATCCAGCCCTCATCAAAACCTCGTTCGATGATGGCGTGTTCGATGTTTTTGATCGTGACCGCGGGGTCGGTGATCCCCAGCACGCAAGCCCCCTCGCAGGGCGCAGGGCACACGCGGCCCGTGAACTCCGGGAAGTTATTGGTTTTCAAGAGCCGATCAAGGGCGTCGCGCCATCGGCCTTGGTAGACCAGATCATTCCATTCGGGAATGAGGTTGTAGATTGGGCAGCCGTGGGGCTCGGACTGGCAGAAGGGTACCCCGCAATCCATGCACCGGGCGCCTTGCTGGGTCAACCGATCTTCGTCCCGCGGCGTGAAAATCTCCTCGTAATCGAGGAGTCGCACTTCCGCCGGGCGGTAGGGCGCCGCTTGTCGCGAAAACTCTTGAAAGCCGGTGGGCTTACCCATGGCTATGCTCCTTTAAGCCAGTGCGTTCTAGGCGGCGCTGGCGGCGCTCGCCCGGGCCTCGAGAACTCGCTTGTAGTCCCGAGGCATCACCTTCACAAATTCGCTGCGGGCCGCTTCCCAGCGGCTGAGTAACGCCTCGGCTACGGCGGAACCGGTGTAGCCCAGATGCTTCTCTACAAGGGCGCGCAACTCGGCTTCGTCCTCGGCGCTGAGCGGATCGAGGTCGACCATTTCCTGATTGCAGTTGCCTGGGAAAGCGCCGCTTGGATCCCAGATATAGGCAATCCCTCCGGACATGCCTGCGGCAAAGTTGCGACCCGTGGGGCCAAGAATGACCGCACGGCCGCCGGTCATATACTCGAGGCCATGATCGCCCACGCCCTCCACCACAGCGGTGGCGCCGGAATTTCGGACGCAGAAGCGCTCGGCGGCGATGCCGCGGAAGTAGGCTTCCCCGCTGGTGGCGCCGTAGAGGCACACGTTGCCGACAAGAATATTCTCTTCAGCTTTGAAGGGGCTCACCTTCGGCGGGTAGACGATGATCTTTCCGCCGGAGAGGCCCTTGCCCACAAAGTCATTGGCGTCGCCTTCCACCTCCAGCGTAATGCCCCGAGCTAGGAAGGCGCCTAGGCTTTGCCCCGCGCTTCCCGTCAGGCACACCTTGATGGTGTCCTCCTCGAGCATGTCAGCGCCGAAGCGTTTGGCCACTTCATGGGACAGCATGGTGCCCACCACCCGGTTCGTGTTGACCACGGGGAGGTTGATCGTCACCGGCACTTGCTGGTCCAGCGCGGGCTGGGCCAGAGCGATTAGCTTCTGGTCTAAGGCCTTTTCCAGCTCGTGATCCTGAGCGTCGCTTGCGTAGCGGCCGAGGAACCCTTCCGGCTCCTCCGGGCGAGCGAGCAAGGCGTCCAGATCGATACCCTGAGCCTTCCACTTCGTGAGCGCGCGATCGAAGTCGAGGCAATCCGAGCGCCCGACCATTTCCGTTAGGGTGCGGAAGCCGAGCTCGGCCATGATTTGCCGCAGTTCCTTGGCAATCATGAAGAAGTAGTTCACCACGTGCTCGGGCTGGCCCCGGAATTTCTCCCGGAGGGTCGGATCCTGGGTTGCGATGCCCACGGGGCAGGTGTTTAGGTGGCATTTGCGCATCATGATGCAGCCGAGGGCCACCAGCGGCCCCGTCGCGAAGCCGAACTCCTCCGCGCCAAGAAGCGCCGCAATGGCCACGTCGCGGCCCGTCTTGAGCTGGCCATCGGTTTGCAGCACGACGCGCGAGCGCAGATTGTTCATGACCAGCGTGTGGTGCGTTTCCACCACCCCGAGCTCCCAGGGGAGGCCCGCGTGCTTGATCGAGGTGAGGGGCGATGCGCCCGTGCCGCCGTCATGTCCGGCAATCACGATGTGATCGGCCTTGGCTTTGGTGACGCCGGCGGCGACCGTGCCGCAGCCAATTTCGGCCCCTAGCTTCACGCTGATGCGCGCGGAGGGGTTGGAGTTCTTCAGGTCATGGATCAGCTGAGCCATGTCCTCAATGGAGTAGATATCGTGATGCGGCGGCGGGCTGATGAGGCCCACCCCGGGAGTCGAGTGGCGCACGGCCGCAATGACTTCGTCGACCTTGCCCCCGGGTAGTTCCCCGCCCTCGCCGGGCTTTGCGCCCTGAATGATTTTGATCTGGAGCTCGTCGGCGTTGGTGAGGTACTGAATGGTTACCCCGAAACGGCCCGAGGCCACCTGCTTGATGGCGGAGCGCTTGGAGTCGCCATTGGGTTCCGGCGTCCAGCGCTTCGGATCCTCGCCGCCTTCCCCCGTATTGGATTTGCCGCCAAGGCGGTTCATGGCCACGGCGAGGGTCTCGTGGGCCTCTGCCGAAATGGAGCCATAGCTCATGGCGCCGGTCGCGAAGCGCTTGACGATTTCCTTCTCGCTTTCCACCTCCTCGAGGGGGAGGGCCGGGCCCGCTACGCCAGGCTTGAAGGCCAGTAGGCCCCGGAGGGTCGCTTCCCGCGTGGCCACTTCGTTGGTGTACTTCGAGAAACGCCAATAGGCCTCTTCGCTTTGGCTTCGGACAGCCACCTGAAGATCGGCAATGGCGATGGGATCCCACATGTGGCGATCGCCGCCGCGACGCCAGTGGAACTCCCCAGGATTCGACAGCACGGGAATGCGCTGGCTTTCTCGCTCGGGATAGGCCAAATCGTGGCGGCGGGCGACTTCCTCGGCGAGGACGGCAAAGTCGGCGCCCTCAATTCGGCTGGTGGTACCGTTGAAGCAGCGCTGGACCACCCTTGAGGCCAGGCCCACGGCTTCGAAGATCTGCGCCCCCTTATAGGACTGCAGCGTCGAAATGCCCATTTTCGCCATGACCTTTAAGATGCCTTTGGCCGTACCCTTCCGGTAGGCGGCCACGACGTCATCATCGGACGTGATGTGCGGTGCGTCGTCGAGCAGACCATCACGGCGGGCTTGCCAGAGGGCCTCGAAGGCCAGGTAGGGATTGATGGCATCGGCGCCATAGCCGATGAGTAGGCACAGGTGATGCACCTCCCGCGCCTCCCCCGTTTCCACTACGAGGCCGATGCGCGTCCGCGCATGGGCCTGGATGAGGTGGTGGTGTACCGCGCCGGTAGCCATGAGGGTGCTGACCGGCACGCGCTCGGCACTGACCGCGCGATCCGACAGCACCACCAGGCTCGCTCCGCTTTCAATCGCGGCCATGGCTTCCTGGCAGATGCGATCGAGGGCATCTTGCAGCCCTTGGGCGCCCGTGCCTCGGGGATAGGTAATGTCGATGACGCGGGCGGACCAACCCCGATGGTCAATATGGCGCAGCGCTGCGAGCTCTTCGTTCGACAACACCGGGTGGGGGACCCAGAGGCGATGGGCATGCTGCGCGCCGGTTTCCAGGAGGTTCCCCTCAGGACCGATGTAGCACTGCAGCCCCATGATCACCTCTTCCCGAATCGAATCGATTGCGGGGTTCGTAACCTGGGCGAAGAGCTGCTTGAAATAATCGTAGAGCATGCGGGGCTTGTCGGAGAGCACGGCAAGAGCCGAGTCATTCCCCATGGAACCGAGGGGGTCGCGTAGCTCCTTCACGAGGGGCTGGAGCATGAAGTTCATGGTCTCGACCGTATAGCCGAAGGCCTGCATGCGCGGCAGCAACGTGTCGGGGTCGAAGCCGTGGGGCTCTTCGTTGGGCGCCAGCTCCGCGATATCAATGCGCTGCTCGGCAAGCCAGTCCCCATAGGGGACCTGGGCTGCGAAGTGATGCTTGATTTCCTCGTCGGGAATCATGCGTCCGGCTTCGAAGTCGATGAGGAACATGCGCCCGGGCTGGAGCCGGCCTTTCCGCACCACGCGGGCGGGGTCGACGAACACCGTGCCGACTTCCGAGGCCATAATGCACTTGTCGTCATCGGTGATATAGAAGCGGGAGGGGCGCAGCCCATTTCGATCCAGCACGGCGCCAATATAGTGGCCGTCGGTGAAGGCGATGGAGGCTGGGCCATCCCAGGGCTCCATGAGGCACGAGAAATACTCATACATCGCGCGCTTGTCCGCGGGCATGGCGGGGTGACCCTGCCAGGCTTCCGGGATCATCATCAGAATCGCTTCCTGCAGCGTGCGACCCGCCATGAGCATGAACTCAAGGACGTTGTCGAAGGCGCCGGAATCGGAGCCTTCGGGCTCAACAATAGGAAAGAGCTTGCGGAGGTCGTCGCCGAAGGTCTCGCTTGCGACCACGCCCTCTCGGGCATTCATCCAGTTAATGTTGCCCCGGCGCGTATTGATCTCGCCGTTGTGGCTCATGAAGCGATTGGGCTGGGCCCGATCCCAGGACGGGAAGGTGTTCGTGGAGAAGCGCGAGTGGACCATGGCCAGGTGTGACGCGTAGCGATCGTCCTGGAGATCTAAGTAGAAGGGGAAAACCTGCGCCGGCGTGAGCATTCCTTTATAGACGATTACCTTGGACGACAGGGTGCACACGTAGAACAGACGGTTCTCTTCGTGGCTGGGATCTTGGCGAACCTGGTGAGCCCCGTGCTTTCGGCCAAGGTAAAGGGCGCGCTCAAAGGCGTCGCCGCGAACGCCGTCAGCGGCGGCAACGAAAATCATCTCGATGCGGGGCATGGCGGCCCGCGCGGCCTTTCCGAGGTCCGCCTTGTCGGGGTCGGTGGGGACCACGCGCCAGCCTAAGGGGCGTTGCCCTGCGGCTTCTAAGCTGGCGTCTAGGGTGGCCCGCGCCTTCGCCGCCGCGGTTTCATCGCGAGGGAGGAAGACCAGGCCTGCGCCATAGGCGCCGGGCTCGGGCAGGGTGACGCCGAGGCTTTCCTCGGCCACCGCTGCGAGGAAACCGTGGGGCAGGCCCGTGAGGATGCCCGCTCCGTCTCCCGTGTTTTTTTCATAGCCCTGGCCGCCGCGGTGATCCATGCAGCAGTTCATGCTTTGGGCGTCTTCAATGATGCTTCGGCTGGGGCGACCTTTAATATCGCAAACGAAGCCTACGCCGCAGCTGTCATGCTCCGTGCTCGGGTCGTAGAGGCCCTGGCGCTCGGGGAGGCCAAGGCGCAGCTGATCTGCGAGGCGCCGTTTCATAGTGCTCTCCAGCTTTTTGCCCGTGACTATTTCAATCGGCCCTGCCAAGGCGGCAAGGGGCGCCCTCGCGCCCGGGAGGCGCAGTGCGCAATAACCGACCAATCGATCCAGCGCGGACCCGCGCTGGGCGCCCGCCCAGGGCTGTGGCGGCTGAGTAGGGCCAGGCGCCCGTCTCGCTTCGGGGCTGGCTCAGCGCCGACTTCAGGGCGGTTGTTGGGGCCCTGATCGCTAAGCGGCCGCCGAATGTAGCACTGGGACCGGCAATGTCAATCCGTGGGCGGCCGTTGGCCGATAACCTCCTGGCGCCGGAGTGTCTCGATGTCCGCTTCGGAAAGACCCAGGTGAGACCCCAGAATTTCGTCCGTGTGGGCCCCGAGGGCGGGTGGCGCTTTGGGCCTCTGGCGCGGCAAGTCGCCCTGAAAGGCCAGGCTGCTGACGGCGCGAAGGGGCTGCCCATTTCCGAGCGTCCCGTGAAGCGCGGTCTGTGCGGCCCGAGGGTGCCGAAAAGCCTCGGTCAAATCGTTGACGGGTCCAAAAGGGACCTTGGCTGCCCCAAGCGCTGCGCTCAAGGCGGCGCTGTCCTGTGCGCCAAAGGCGGCCTGGAGGTAGGCGTCAAGGGCGTTGCGGTGCCGTACCCGGTCCGCGTTGCGTGCAAAGCGCGGGTCGGCGGCCAGTTCGGGCTGACCCAGAGCCTCGGCCAGGGCGACGAACTGACGGTCCGTGCCGATGGCGAGAACGAAATGGGTGCCATCGCCCGCTTGATACAGAGTGCCGTAGGGCACCACATTCGGATGGCCCGAGCCCATACGCCCTGGGTTACGCCCGGCCACCAGGTGATTGGTCGCTTGATTGGCCAGGCTGGCAAGGGCGGCGTCGAAAAGCGCGATTTGTATGGTGCTCCCGAGGCCCAAGCGCTCCCGCTTGAGCAACGCAAGCAGCAGCGCTTCCTTTAGCTGGTGGGCGGCCAGCAGATCCATTAAGGCCACGGGCATTTTCGTGGGCGGCCCATCCGGGTCGCCGTTCAGATGCATGAAGCCCGCCTCGGCTTGGATCACCGCATCGAAGCCAGGCCGGGGGTCATCGGCGCCATAGGCGCTAACCTGGGCATAGATCAACCTTGGGTTGCGGGCTCGGAGCGTTGCCTCATCCACCCCAAGGCGTGCGTCGTCCCCGGGTTTATAGGCCGCGATGACCACATCGGATTGGGCCCCCAGCGCTTGCGCGAGCCTTTGTCCTTCTGGCTTAGAGAGGTCCACCGTCAAAGATTTCTTACCCCAGTTGGTGGAGGCAAAGTAGGCACTGACTCCTCCCCAGGGGCTTTCCTCCGGCACAGTCCAGCCCCGGGTGGGGTCGCCCCCGTCGGGGTGCTCAAGCTTGAGCACCTCGGCGCCCAGCTCCGCGCAGAACATGCCTGTGGCGGGACCAGCAAGCACGTTGGCGAGTTCCAGGACCTTAAGGCCCGCCAGCAGGGGGGGGGTTGCGTCAGCAGTGGCCATGGTGGGTCTCCGGAGCGTTCAAGGTGGGGGCCGGCGCGCTATTCTCCCCAAGGTTGGGGCGAGGCGCTAGGAGAGACGAGCATGCGGGAAGTCGCACACGTGTATCTGGTGAGCGCGGGGCGCGTGGTGCTGCTCGAACGCGCAGCCGGACTGCGGGCGGGGGGCTTCTGGGCGCCCCCCGGCGGACACCTAGAGGCTGGGGAGTCGCCCCGGGCCGCCGCGCTCCGGGAGCTTCAGGAAGAGCTAGGCGTTTGCCTTGCGCCCTCGACCCTCACGCTCCTCCGGCGTGCACCCTTTCGGGACCGCACGGGCCCTGGGGTGAATTGGCTCTATGTGGCGCCTTTAGCGGCGCTGCCTGTGCTTCATCCGGCACCCGAGGCGGCCCGCTTTGCCGCCGCCTTTCCCTTCCGCTTCTGGCCCCGCCCCCTGCTCCCCTGGGCCGCGGATGACCTGCGCACCCTGGCGCAGGCCTAGGTCCCGGCGCGCCGCCGGCCTGCTACACTAGCGCCTGCCCAGGGGCGCGGCCCCCGCGCTTCGGCGCGCTCAAACCTACTGATGAAGGAAAAATGCGATGAAAGCTCCTGTTCGCGTTGCGGTGACTGGCGCCGCGGGTCAAATCGGCTACTCCCTGCTGTTCCGGATTGCTTCTGGCCAAATGCTCGGGGCTGATCAGCCGGTGATCCTCCAGCTTCTGGAAATCACCCCGGCCCTAGATGCGCTCCGCGGCGTGGTGATGGAGCTTGAAGACTGCGCTTTCCCGCTGGTGCAGGGCATCGTGCCGACGGACGACCCCAACGTGGCCTTCAAGGACGCGAACTACGCGCTGCTCGTGGGCTCCCGTCCTCGTTCTAAGGGGATGGAGCGTAAGGATTTGATCGAAGCAAACGCCGCCATCTTCTCCGTGCAAGGCAAGGCCCTGAACGATGGCGCAGCGCGGGGCGTGAAGGTTTTGGTCGTCGGTAACCCTGCGAACACCAACTGCCTCATTGCTCAGCGCAACGCGCCGGACCTCGACCCCCGCCAGTTCACGGCCATGACCCGCCTGGACCACAACCGCGCGGCAGCGCAGCTGGCGGCGAAGACGGGTGCTCACGTGACGGAAGTGGCTGGCCTGTGTATTTGGGGCAACCATTCGGCCACGCAGTATCCCGATCTCCACTCCGCGACGGTGAAGGGGACGCCGGCCCTCGAGCTCGTGGACCAAGCCTGGTATGCCGATACCTTCATTCCCGCGGTGCAGCAGCGCGGGGCCGCCATCATCGAAGCGCGCGGCGCCTCCAGTGCGGCCTCCGCCGCCAATGCCGCCCTCGAGCACATGCGTGACTGGGCCCTTGGGGCACCGGGCGTGCTGTCCATGGGCGTTTACAGCGATGGCAGCTACGGCATCGAGAAGGGCTTGATCTATAGCTTCCCCGTGACCTGCGAAGGCGGCGATTGGAAGATCGTCGAGGGTTTCGATCCCAATGCGTTTTCCCTGGAGCGCATGAAAGCCACGGAGCAAGAGCTCGCGGAAGAAATGGGTGCGGTCGCCCACCTTCTGCCCGGGGCCTAAGGCCTCTACCCCAACGGGCTCAAGGCCTGCCCCGGCACGGGGCAGGCGGTTTTATTGATTTTGGAGCCCCGCCATGAATGACGACGCCATTTCCGCGGCCCTTGAAAGCGTTCGCGATCAGCTTTTACCCCTCACCGATGCCTTGATTGCTCAGCTTGAAGCGGAGGCCGACCCCCGCTCCGCCGAGTGGTTTGTTCACGTGCGCCACAACCTTGAGCGCGCGCGGACGGAAGAAGACCTCATCATGATTTTCATCGAGCAGCTGGGCCCCACAGGCCCCCTTGCCAACCTTGCGGGTTTCACGCCCATTGCCCGCCTGCGTTTAGACCAACTGCTCGCCAAGGCCCAGGAAGTGGCCTTTGCCTTTTCTGCTGACGGGGAGGCGCACTAGGCTTCTGGACACCCTAGCTTTCGGGGGCCGGCCGACCCACCACGTCGAAGGCGACCGTGGTCCGGTGGGTTCCAAGGGTGAAGGGCCGCGTGCCATGCCAGAAATAGCTGGGGAAGAGCGCGATGCGGCCCGCGATGGGCTCAATGAGCTTGCGGACGGGAACAGCTGCGGGAAGGGCAAGATCCGGCGGCCCAAATTGAAGCCAGCCCGCGTGGGGGTCCGAAGGATCTTTGGGCGGCGCCTCAACGTAGTAGACCGCGCTGTAGAACCCCATGGGATGAACATGCATGGTGTGGAACCCACCGGGTTTCAGCATGACAGACCAGGCGCCGGAAAAGCGCCAGGGGCCGGGGACGGTGAACTGTCCGTGGGGCGGAGGGTCTTCCCGAGCCCTTAAAGTGGCGAGGCTATGTTCCACGGCGCGTTCGAGCTGGAGGCGAAGCGCCCGCACCGCAGGCGTTTTCAAGCGCAAGATATTGCCCTGGGTTTGCGTCCCGCCTCGAAGGGTTTGTTCGAAGGGGTGCTGATTTGCCGTATGTTCTTGGGCCAGCTCGGCTTTCAGCGCGTATTGAAATTCCTCGTAGGTGAAGAAGCCGGGGGGTACGCCAAGGTCCCGCTCCTGAATCAGGTTGGGGGCCAAGAGTTGCTCGGCGCGGGGGTCCCCAAGCTGGGTCCAGGCAACTCCTAAATAGGCGAGGAGGAAGCCATTGCCTGGCTCCCGACGCAACGCGGCTTCCAGGCGCGTTGCAGCCGCTTCCGGGTCACCCGCCAATAAATCGCTCTGCGCCGCATGGCAGTGCCACTGCACCGGCGCCTCCGGGTGAGCCAAGGCG
>JADHNU010000075.1 GCA_016779325.1 Pseudomonadales bacterium | reverse complement strand
CTTGCCGAAGCGCTCCACGACCAGGGCCGTGTTCTGTGGAACAAAGCGCACAGACTGCTTGAGCACCACCAAACCGACAATGGAGAGCAGGACCCAAACATTAAAGAAAAAACCGAGTAAATCAGTGACAACCATCGCCTGAATGCTCCTTGGTGGAATTCTGCTCACTGCCTTGGACTGCTGCGGGATGAAATGGTTCCGTGGCTCAGCGTAAAGCATAACTCGCCATCCTAGGGGACAAGGCAAGGCTTTCAAGGCACAGGAAAGCTTGATGTCATGGGTCGACCGCCCAGGAGGTTGCCGCCTTAACCATGACCCAATTCGTTAGCGAAAGGATCCACGCCATGTTAGGCGGCGCACTTATCCTCCTCACCCTAGGCGGCATGCTGTTTTTGCTGGTACCGAAGATCAATGCCCTACGGGATCAGCAGCTCAGCGGTGATGCACAGGCCGGGCGCGCCTTCGATCGGGCCCATCGCCTCTCCGTGGCAATTAGCTTTGGGCAAATCGCCCGCAGCGAAGATCTCAGCGCCTACTTTCAGCACTTTCCCCGCTTTCTCTCGCCCCGGAGCGATTACCACGCGTTTTACCTTTGGTGGTGGTTCACCTGGAGCCTCATGATTGGCCAGTTCATCGCCCGCTTCCTTGCAGGGCAACGCATCCTGGTGATCCTTGCGCTGCTGCTGATCGTGCCGTCCATACCCCTGGGGCTCTGGTTCGCCGTGCTCTATCAATTCCACCTGGCCGACACCGCCCTGCCCTCAAGTTTTACGGTCCTTATGATCGCCGTGGGGATTCTATTTCTGGTGAACTCGCCGGACTCCCTCACCCGGCTTTACACGCAAAACCTTGCGCTGTCCCCGGAAAAGCTGGGGGCGCCGGCCTACCTAGTGGTGAATTGGCTGCTGATCTTCGGCCTAGTGCTTCTTTACCGCTATACACCCCTTGAAATCGAATGGCTGGGGCTGGCTGTACTCGGTCTCTACGCCCTTATCTACTATCACCTTGTGCGCAGCGCCCGATCTAGCCGGTCTGATGAAACACTGGCCAGCGGCCCGCAATCACGCCATCCGTTACCGGGAGCAAATCGCCAAACTGAAGCATGACCGCTTCGCTTTGGGTGGGCCGAAGGAACATGTAGTCATCGACGTCGAGGTCGACGTCCGCCGCAGCAGAGATCGGGGTTTGGTTCGTGCTCTGGTAGATGGGCTCACCCACAACGGCGGGGGACGCCATCTCCGCTTTCCAGTAGCCGCCGTAGAGATAGTAAATCTGGGCCATGGAGGCCGGCGCTTCGGCCATAAAGGGATTCTGCCTGTAGCGCTTTAAAATGGGCGCTGCAATAAACAAGGCCGGTTGATGATCCGCCAAGTGGTAAGTGTCGAAGTCCGTGGGCATCACCACCCCGGAGCCCGCAGACAAATCATTGAAGGTGCGGTCCTTCTCGTAAATCTTCAGCGTATGGCTGCCGGCGCCGTTCAAGGTGAGCGTCTCGGGATCAAGCCCAGCTGCGCGCAGGCGATCTAGGAAGCCAGCGTAGCGCCCAAGCACTTTGCGCACCTCGGGATGCTTAAGATCCGCCTGCAGGCCCGTCAGGTGCGGCTCATAGCCCATCAAACCGCTCACGCTCAGATGGGCTGGATCCGCCGCCACCGTGGCCAGGGCTGCGCCCAGGGCTTCTGGTTCAGCGAAACCGCCGCGGTGGAGGCCCACGTCGATCTCAAAATTCAGGCGCATTTTGACCCCAAGGGCGTGGGCCAAGGCTTGGTATTGAAGGAGACGCTCGGGGGAATCGATCAGCCACTGCACCTGCGTGGCCGGATCGAAACGTCCCGGGCCGAGGGCGTTATAGAAGGTGCGCGCCGCGGCCACGGGCATGGGCTTGCCCAGCAAGGCATCGGCCCTAGGAAAGGCCTCAGCCACGGCGTTCAAAAATGGCTGATGGAAGACCATCAAGGCCTCGGTTTTTGCGCGCCTGCGCACCGCGTCCAAAAGTGGCACGGAGGGCAAGGACTTCACCACGATGCGGTACTGTTTCCCAGCACCGACGGACGCCGTGAGGCGGTCAATGTTGTGGTGCATGCGCGCCGTGTCCATGAGCATGACCGGGCGCCCCGGCCCCTCGCGCTTCAGCATCGCATTGAGCTTCGAAAAGTACGCATCGTGGGCCGTGGGCGCGGCCTTCGCCTGAGCCGCCGGGGTCCAAAGGACGGGCCCGGCTGCCGCCGTCGCCGCCGCCAGGCGCGCCGATGCCCTAAGGAAAGACCGTCGATTCATAGCGCAAGCTCCCCTGCCCTAGCCCATAAACACCTTTCGCAGGTGCGCGTTCAGCATGCGCCCGTCCGGGTCCAGCGCTTCGCGTATTGCCTGAAAGTCCTTGAAGCGGGGATAGAGCTTGCCCAGCTCCGCCGCCCCCAGCGAATGTACCTTGCCCCAATGGGGGCGCCCCCCGTATTTCCAAAAGATCGGTTCAATGAGGTCGAAGTAGGGGCGGTAATCTTCCGAGGCCATGCGGTGGATAGAGATGGCCGCATGGTCTTCGTGCCCCGAACTCATGCTCAGGAGCGTGTCGTCCCGCTTCACGTAGCGATATTCCAGGGGGAAGACCACATCCACTTCCTTCGCCTTGATGGTCTGCAGGATTTCCCGCAGGCACGCGGCCCCGGCATCCAGGGGAACGGCGTATTCCATCTCGTTGAAGCGACCGTTGCGCACATTGCTCAGGATCTTATATGAGGTATCCACGGCTTCGGTGGGTTCGATCTGCTGCGCGAGGCCGTCGACCAGAGGCTGCCGCTCCCGGGGCGGCACGCTTGCCCAGTAAGCCATGGCCTCCCCAAACGCCGCCTCTTCCTCCGGCGAGGCCGGGGGGTTATGCACCGGCTCATCCGTTTCATCGATGGCCAGGGTCAAGGCGTAATCCGAGTGGGTCAAAGGGAACATTTCGAAATGCCGATGTGCGGCCGCTTGCGCGTCGAAGTGCTCTAACACCTCTTCGATGGGCGCCACCCAATTCCGAGCCTTTAGGCGATAGGGGGTGCGGTTCTGCAGCGTCATGCGCGTCACCACTCCCAGGGCCCCAAGGCTTACCCGCGCCGCATCGAAAAGTTCATGGCCCGGGCCGATCTCCAGCACATCGCCCCGAGGCGTTACCAACTGCAGTTGCTGCACGTAGGCCGACAAGCAGGTAAAGCCAAGGCCCGTCCCGTGGGTGGCCGTCGCCGTCGCCCCGGCTAGGGTCTGGCGATCAATATCGGGCAAATTGAACATGGCCTGCCCCACGGCCCGCAGGGGCGCCCCCATATCGCCCAGGCGCGTGCCCGCGCCGAAGGTCGCCTGCAGGCTGGCGGGGTCATGGCTGAGCAGGCCGCTGAGCCGATCGAGAACGAGCAGGTGCCCCTCCGTCGGCACCAAGGGCGAGAAGGAATGCCCTGCACCGACCGGGCGTACGGGCCCCGCGGTGGTTGAAAAGAATTCGGCCAGCTCTGCCTCCGAACCTGGAGAGAAGCGCCCCGCGGGCTCGCAAACTAAGGCGCCGGACCAGTTGCGCCAAGGCAAGGACGGCGCTTGGGCGGCGGCGCGAGGATGGGACGCGGCAAAGAGCGCCGCCAGCGCGCTACTGGCGAGAAAATCACGGCGGGACCAGCGCGGGGTCATGGCGTGCTCCCTGCCGGCGCGGCCTCAAGATTGGCTGTCATGAAATCGATCATGACGAGGAAGTCGTCGCGCTCGCAGGCCATGCAATAGCCCAGGGGCGGCATGTTGTTCAGCCCTTCTACGGTGTGCTTGAGCAGTGTTTCCCGGCCCTGGGCGAGACGCGGCCCCCATTCCTCGGCCTGACCAACGCGCGGGGCGCCGGCGTTGCCATCGATATGGCAAAGGGCGCAGCTGCGCGCCCAGAGCGCCATGGCCCGTTCCTTCGCGGGCGCTGCCACGGCGGCGCCCTGCGCCTCAGCGAGCGTGAACACCCCCAGGGCTAAAATGAAACCTTTAGCAGCCGCTACCATGCGTCTTTCTCCCCCAACTTTCCCTCGGACAGCTTAGGCCAAAAGGTGGCCCATTACAGGCCCCTTCCATCAAGGTTTTGCCAAGCCTGCCGTCAGAGCCTGGGGGGGCTATAAATGCGAATGCCGTACTCCTGCCGAAGCACATCAAGGGGTGTATCGAGCATGACGTCCGTTACCTGGGAATGAGGCCATTTCCTCGACATCGGTCTGATGTGCGTCACCCAAAGCCAGGCGTAAAGGGGAAGGTAATAGAAGATGATGAGCAGCACGGCCTTCAGGCGCCCACCCAGAAGGTCATAACCTTCCCTGTTAAGTCGTTTTACCTCAGGGTCGGCGCCATAGTCCCTTAGCTCTTGGCGCGAAATAGTCGTTCCTAGCAGAATCCAGGGATTAAGAAGTAGCTCCCCCCGAATCGACGTATCGCAACCGAAGATCACGTGCGTAAGGTCGTGGTCGCGAAACCCCTTTCCCTTGCGCCGAGACACCTCGGCGACCTCAGGGGCTTCGCGATAAAGTTCATCCAGTCCCTCTTGCAACGTTTTCGTGCAACTCGGCTGTAGAAATTCCATTTCTCCCCCTTAGCCGCTGGCCCTGCAACACGCAAAGTGCTGTGCTGGCCCCCGGTACCTTCGGTACTTTAGCGCTAGGAAAAGGGTGAAAAATCACCGTTTATCAGCTGCGGGAGATTACCGCGTGGATGCAAAGGCGCTATTGCTTTTACTTTTTCTTCTCGCCGCGGGAAGCAGTAGCCTCGCAGCCAGCCCCTGGCATACGGAAGGCATACACCGGACCCCCTGGGGAGAAGTGGGCTACCGCATCGCCGGCGCCGGCCCGCCCTTGCTCCTGCTTCACGGCTACTTCGGCCAGGGCCGGCAGTGGGAGCCATTCCTTGAGGCCTTCAGTAGACACTACACGGTCATCGCGCCGGACCTCCTCGGCCACGGCACCTCCTCGATCACCGGGAAAAACTTTGAGGTGACGGCCTCGGCCCAAGCCCTGTGGCAGCTCCTGGATACCCTAAAGCTGCCCAAGATCCGCGCCGTGGGCTACTCCGCCGGGGGCATGACGCTTCTGGAGATGGCCGCCCAGCGACCCACGGCCATCGAGGCCATGATTCTTGCCTCCAGCGCCCACGTGCTCGAGGAAGCGCCGCCCCGC
>JADHNU010000035.1 GCA_016779325.1 Pseudomonadales bacterium | reverse complement strand
GCCAAAATCATTGCCTGGGGCCCGGACCGGCCCGCAGCCTTCCTTCGCCTTCAGCAGGCCCTCGCCACCTGCGCCCTCGAGGGCGTAAAAAGCAATCTGGCCTTGCTACGGCGCCTCGTGGCGAGCCCCGCACTGCAGGCGGGCCCCGTTTCCACGCGCTGGCTTGAGGGCCCGGGTCTCGAGGCCCTGGCGCCCCAGCCCCCCGATGACCTCAGCCTTCAGGCGGCGGCCCTCGCCGTCGCGGAACGGCGCGCAAACGCCCTCGCCGACGCCCCGAATGCCTTTGGACGCTTGACGGGCTTTCGCCTGGGCGCAGGGCGGAGCCTAACGGTTACTTTGGGCGGCGAGGACGCAATCCATCAGCGCAGGGTGGCACTCCCGGAACGGGCGACAGCACACCGCATCGTGCATTGGCACGGACCGACCCTGCTCAGCGTGGTTCACGGTGGGCAAACCTGGCGCTTTGAGGACCTCAGCGAGGCCCAGGCCACCCCAGCGCAGAAGGCCGGCGGGGATGGGATGCTGACGGCGCCCATGCCCGGCCTGGTCACGGCCTGCCCCCTCGACGTCGGCCAAGCGGTGGAAGCCGGTGCGGTGCTACTCATCCTTGAAGCCATGAAGATGGAACACACCCTTCGAGCGCCCTTCCCCGCCCGGGTGGCGCAGCTGAATTGCGCCGTCGGCGATCAGGTGACGGAAGGGACCACCCTGGTGATGCTTGAACCGCTCGACGAAAAGGACGCCCCCTAAGCAATGAACGCCCTACCCCCTTTTGATTTTGACCTCGGCGCCGATATCGACGCGCTCCGCGACCTCACCCAAGCCTTCGTGCGCAAAGAGCTTGCCCCGCGGGCGGAGAAGATCGACCGGGAGGACACGTTCCCCCGAGACCTTTGGCCAAAGCTCGGGGACCTCGGCCTTCTTGGGCTGACCGTTGAACCGGAATGGGGCGGCGCGGGCCTGGGCTACTTGGCCCACTGCGTGGTCATGGAGGAAATCAGCCGCGGCTCGGGCAGCGTGGGCCTGTCCTACGGCGCCCACGCCAACTTGTGCGTGAATCAACTCCGGCGTTGGGGCACGGACGCGCAGAAGGCCCGCTATCTTCCAGGGCTCCTCAGCGGCGAAGCCCTCGGCGCCCTGGCCATGAGCGAGCCCAACGCCGGCTCCGACGTAATGAGCCTGAAGCTTCGGGCCCGGGAAGACGGCGATGGCTACCGCCTCCAGGGGCGTAAGTTCTGGATCACCAACGGCCCCGGCGCCGATGTGCTGATCGTTTATGCCACGCTCGATCCTGCCCTCGGCACCAAGGGGGTAACGGCCTTTATCGTTGAGCGAGGCGATGCGGGCTTTTCCTGCGCCCAAAAGCTCGACAAGCTGGGGATGCGCGGTAGCGAGACCGGAGAGCTGGTGTTTGAGGACTGCTGGATTCCCAAGGATCGCGTCCTGGGCCCCCTTGGCGGTGGCGCCGGCGTTCTCATGAGCGGCCTAGATTACGAGCGCATCGTGCTGGCTGGAGGGCCCCTGGGGCTCATGGCGGCTGCCCTCGACTGCATGGTTCCCTACCTCCAAACTCGGGAACAGTTCGGGCAGCCCATTGGGCAATTCCAGCTTATGCAGGGCAAGTTGGCCGACTGCTACGTGGCCCTGAACTCGGCCCGAAGCTATGTCTACGCCGTGGCGCGGGCTGCGGACCAGGGCAAAACCACCCGTTTCGATGCCGCGGGCTGCATTTTGTATGCGTCGGAAGCCGCCACCCGGGTGGCCCTGGAAACCATCCAAGCGCTGGGGGGCAATGGCTATACAAACGATTACCCCGCGGGGCGGTTGCTTCGCGACGCCAAGCTCTACGAGATTGGAGCGGGCACCAACGAAATCCGGCGCATGCTCATGGGCCGAGAGCTTCTGATTCCCTAGCCCAAGGCCCCTTGGGCCGAGACAGCATAACCGTCTATAATCCGCCGCGCCCGAGGCGCTTGGCCCTCCGAGGCCTGCCGCCCACTTGCCCCACTTGCCTAGGGAGTCCCCATGACCGTATTGAGCTCTGCCCGCCTGACGCTAGTTGCCGTTGCAGCGGCCCTCCTTGCTGCCTGCGCTCCCGCGCCGGAAGGTACCCGGTCGGAGATCGCCGAGCGCATCGCCCCCGTAGGCGGCGTCGATAGCAGCGCGATGGAAATGGTGGCCGCTGCGCCCGCGGCCCCGGCAGCGCCCCGCTCCGGCGAGGCGGTCTACAGCACCTACTGCGTGGCCTGCCACATGTCCGGCGCGGCTGGCGCACCGAAGTATGGCGACGCCACTGCTTGGGCACCGCGCATTGCCAAGGGCAAGGATGCGCTCTATGCCAGCACCTATAACGGCCTGAATGGTGTAATGCCGGCGCGTGGGACGTGCATGGACTGCAGCGATGAAGAGCTCCAAGCCACCGTCGACTACATGGTTGCCGCCGCCGAGTAAGCCGCGCTAAGCCGTGCCCTCCTAGCCATCAAGTAAGGCGCGGAGGGCACTCACGCCGCGCTCTGCCTGCGCCGCCTGCTGCTCCGCCGTGGGCGGCTCCAATCCTTCCCACTTCAGCAGCTCCGCCGGAATTTCCTCCAAGAACCGGCTGGGCGCGCTCTCAAGCAGGGTTCCCCGCTGACGGCGCTTTCGGGCTACGGTCATCGCGAGCGAGTCCCCCGCGCGGGTCAGCCCCACGTACGCTAGGCGCCGCTCCTCTGCCACGGCGCGGTCTTCCAGGCTGTTGCGATGGGGCAGAAGCCCCTCTTCCATGCCCATAAGCCACACATGGGGAAACTCCAACCCCTTAGACGCGTGAAGCGTGAGCAGCTGGACTTCCGTATCGCTCGGCTCCTTGTCGTTACCGTCGTCAAGCATGAGGCTGCGAAGCACGTCCTCCGGGGCGTCCCCTTCCCCCGTGCGCCGATCAATGGCGGCAAGAAGCAGCTCGACGTTTTGCCACCGCGCCGCAGCACGGCTGCGGTCGTCCTTTTCCTGGCTTCGCAGATACCCTTCGTAATCAACCGTTTCCAACAGCGACCGAAGCACAGCCGCCGGCGGCTCTCGCCGAAGGGCGTCTCGCGCGCTCGTGATGTGCGCCTTGAATCGCTCGAAGCGCGGTAACGCCGCACCGAGCACTTCGGCGTGCGGAGAACCGATGACCGGAAACAGGGCCGAGCCCGTGGTAGCGGCCGCTCGGGTAAGGGCCGCCAGCGCCGTGGCCCCCAGCTGCCGTCGGGGCACGTTCACAATGCGAAGGAACGCCATGTCGTCGGAAAGATTCAGGAGCACCCGCAGATAGGCGAGGGCATCGCGCACTTCGCTTCGGTCAAAAAAGGAACCGCCGCCGGAAATCCGGTAGGGAATGCGAAGCCCCTGTAGGCAAAGCTCCAAGCGCCGAACCTGATGGTTTGAGCGATAAATGACGGCGTAATCGCCCCACGCACTTTTCCGGGCGACGCGGTCGGCGGCGAGCTCCGCGGCAATCCGCTCTGCTTCGGCCTCTTCGTCCTCCACCGATACCACGCGCAGGGGCTCCCCCGCACCGCGCTGACTCCATAGGCGCTTTTCAAAGAGGTGATCATTGTGGGCGATTAAGGCATTGGCCGCCCGCAGGATGGACTGGCGGGACCGGTAGTTCTCCTCAAGCTTCACCACCTCGAGGGTGGGGTAGTCCTGGGCAAGGTCGCGCAGATTCTCCGGGCGCGCGCCGCGCCAGGCGTAGATGGATTGGTCATCGTCGCCCACCACGGTGAAAGCGCCACGCTGGCCCACGAGGGCCCGCAGCAACTGGTACTGGGCGCCGTTGGTGTCCTGATACTCGTCCACCAAGAGATAGCGCACCCGCGCCTGCCAGGTGGCGCGCCAGGTGCCATCGCTGTGCAGCAAGCGCGCAGGCAGAACGATTAAATCGTCGAAGTCCACGGCATTACTCGCAATCAAGCGCGCTTCATAGGCCTCATAAAGCGCCGCGCTGCCCCGCTCGCCGCTGGAGCGCGCCTGGCTCAAGGCCTCCGCCGGCGTCAGCCCTTCGTTCTTCCAGCGGGAAATGAGGCTGGCGGCCAGGCGCGACTCTTCCTTTAGCAAGGCCGGCTCCGCCGCATCCCCCAGCTGCTGGCGAAGGAGCGCCCGCAGCAGACTGTCGACATCGCTGCCATCGAGAATTGAGAAACCGCTTTTGCGACCGCACCCCCTTGGGTTCTCCCGGAGAATGCGCAGGCCCAGGCGATGGAAAGTGGAGATGGAAACCGCCTGCGCGCTATCCCCTGCTTCCTCGCGGAGCCGATCGCGCATTTCCCGGGCCGCCCGGTTGGTAAAGGTGACAGCGAAGATCGTTTCCGCCGCCAAGCCCTGGCGCAGCAAATGGCGGATCTTCCGAATGATCACCCGGGTTTTACCGCTGCCTGCGCCCGCCAAAACCAATAAGGGACCATCGAGGTAGGACACGGCGCGAGCTTGAGCGGGATTGAGTTGCACGGGGGCCTCCAAGGCAGGGCGCGGGAGTTTAGCAGGGCGTGGCCTCGGGAAAGCGCGGACGGAACGCTAACGCCTCATGAATGGCGGAAACCTCGACCTGCGCCTCGCCGGCCAAATCCGCGGCGCTCCGGGCGAGCCGCAGGGTGCGGTGGAAGGCTCGAGCCGATAGGCCAAGGTGCGTGCCCGCCTCCGTGAGCGCATCGAGGGCCGCCTCCGTGGGCGCGCACGCCGCGAGGGTGTGCTCCGGAGCCAGCGCCCCGTTTAAGCACCCCTGCCGTCGAAGGGCCCGATCCTGCGCGGCTTGCACTCGCACCCGGGCGGCGGCGCTTCCCTCCCCGGGCTCCGGTGGCGACCGCAGCAACGCCAAGGGCACAGGCGCCACGGGCACAAAAAGATCAATGCGGTCGAGAAGAGGCCCCGATAGACGAGCTCGGTAGCGTGCCGCGGCCCCGGGGGGACACTGACAAGACGGGCCCCCGTGGCAATCGCGCCCCGCGGGACAGGGGTTCATGGCCGCCAGGAGCTGGAAGCGGGCGGGATAGCGAGCCCGGCGGCGCGCGCGGGCAACGAACACTTCCCCCGCCTCCAGGGGCTCGCGCAGGGCTTCGAGGGCTGCCCGGGAGAACTCGGGGAGCTCGTCCAAAAACAGCACCCCACCATGGGCAAGGGACACCTCCCCGGGGGCCGCAAGGGGCCCGCCGCCGATGAGCGCAGCCTGGGAAAGGGAATGATGGGGCGCCCGAAAGGGTCGGCGTGGACGATGCTTTAGGGGCGCCGGCTCAGCCAGGCTGTGGACCGCCGCTACGGCGCGCGCCGTGCTTTCCGAAAGGGGCGGCAGGAGGCCAGGCAGACACTGCGCGAGCAGCGTTTTCCCCGCGCCCGGGGGGCCCACGAGGAGCATGTTGTGCCCCCCCACGGCGGCCAGCAGCAAGGCACCCTTGGCCTGAGCCTGCCCCCGAATCCGACTGAGATCGGGGGCATCGGTGGCGGGGGCCGGCGGCGTCGGCGGGGGGCGGTGGAGCGCCTGCCCCCTTTGCAGCCAGGCAAGCACCGCGCCGAGGGAGGGTGCGAGCCGCACGTGGGCTGCCGGGAAGAGGCTGGCTTCCACGGCATTTCCTAAAGGCAAAACGAGGGTGCGCTGGGCTCGAGCGCTGGCCGCCACCGCCGCCAACGCCCCCGGGAGGGGCCCCAGGGTGCCATCAAGATACAGCTCTCCGAGAAATTCGCTTTCCCCTAGGGGCTCGGCCGCAAGCTGCCCCTGGGCCCGCAGCAGCGCCAGCGCCACGGGCAGATCGAAGCGCGCGCCCCGCTTGGGCAGATCGGCAGGGGCCAGATTCACCGTGATGCGCCCCTGGGGAAAGGGCAGACCCTGGGCCGACAGCGCGCTTTGAACCCGGTCGCGCAGGTCTCGAAGGGCGCCTTCCTGCGCCCCCGTGACCTGAAAGGTCGGCAGCCCCCCTGCTAAGCGCACCTCCACCCGGACGGCCGGGGCGTCCACGCCCAGGGCAGCGCGGCTGTGCACAACCCCATAGGCCATGCCCTTAGACCGGCGCGTCGGTTGAGCTCGCGCCCTCCGCTTCAAGCGCCGCCAGCTTCCCTTCCAGGGCCCGCAGGCGAGCCTCGGCCCGATGCAGCACCGCCACTTGCGCATCGAACTCGTCCCGCGTGACCCACTCTCCCCGGGCCAAAACCCCTTGCAGGAGCAGGCGGAGCTCCTCTCCATAGGCCTGAGGGATAGCCAAGCCACGGGCGGGGAGAAGTGCCGTTATGCGCTCGACCAAATCGCGAAGGGGATCGGTGCTGACCATTGCTTTCTCCACGGACGAAGACAGAAGACCGAGAGCCTAGGGCCCGGGGACGGGAAATGCGAGGGCGAATCGCCGCGCGCGCCGTGCGACATCATTGGGCATAGACGCCCACGCCGATACGCACCAAAAACGATCACTAGCGGCTAGAGCGCGCACCGAAAAAAGGCGTATGCTCGCCCGGTTTTTCGGAAAAATTCCTGAATTTTCCCGCGCTTGCGCTGTTCTTGGGCATGGCTCAGTTTGGGCATAGAACCTGCACAGTAAAGGCGCGAACGCTTTTTGCGTCCTCGAGCGCCGAACACCGCGTAGCCCGAGGGGTGTCAGCTAACGGCTCTGACCCGGCACTAGAAAGCCCGGGCGGGCAGGAGACGAATCATGAAACTGGTCACGGCAATCATTAAGCCTTTCAAACTCGACGACGTCCGCGAAGCGCTCTCTGAAATGGGCGTTCAAGGCATGACAGTGACGGAAGTGAAAGGCTTTGGCCGGCAAAAGGGGCACACGGAACTCTACCGCGGCGCCGAATACGTCGTGGACTTCCTGCCCAAGGTAAAGATTGAGGTCGCCATTGATGGCACTCAGTTGGAGGGCGTGGTGGACGCCATCACCAAAGCCGCGAATACCGGCAAGGTGGGGGACGGCAAAATTTTTGTCTCGCCCCTAGAAGAAGTGGTTCGGATCCGCACCGGAGAGAGCGGACCGGACGCCGTCTAAGCTCGCATCGTCGTTTCCTTGCGCAAGCCGGGGGCCTAGGGCTCCCGCTGACCGCCTCAAAGAAGGCGGCGTTTTTTTGCGCGCCTAGGGAAGCGCACCGCACTGCCTAAGGGGAGTATTTCGCATGATTAACGCCGGTGATACCGCCTGGATGATTGTCGCCACGGCCCTTGTGCTGCTGATGACCTTACCGGGCCTGGCCCTGTTCTACGGCGGCCTTGTGCGGTCCCGGAACGTCCTGTCCGTCTTTATGCAGTGTATGTCCCTGGCTGCACTGATGAGCGTCCTCTGGCTGCTTGCGGGCTACTCCATTGCCTTCGGCGGCGATGGCCCCTACTGGGGTGGTCTGGGTAAGGCCCTGCTGGCGGGCGTCGATGCCACAAGCGTCAGTGGAACCATTCCGGAAGTCCTCTTTTTTGCTTTCCAAATGACCTTTGCCATCATCACCCCCGCGCTCATCGTCGGCGCCTACGTGGAACGCATCGGTTACGGCTTTGTGCTGCTCTTTTCCAGCCTGTGGATGCTGCTTTGCTACGCCCCCGTGGCCCACTGGATTTGGGGTGGCGGCTGGCTTGCGGAGCTGGACGTGAAGGACTTCGCCGGGGGCATCGTGGTACACGAAACCGCTGGCCTGGCTGCCCTCGTCCTCGCCCTGATGTTGGGGCCGCGGCGGGAACAGAAGCCGCCGCACAATCCCGGTTACGTGATGCTCGGGGCCGGGCTTCTCTGGGTCGGCTGGTTCGGTTTCAACGGGGGCTCGCAGCTCGCCGCCGATGGCGGCGCCGCCATGGCCCTTACGGTCACCCACATCTCCGCAGCCGCAGCGTCCCTCACCTGGGCCGCCTGGGAGCGCATCAAGCTTGGCAAAGCGTCCCTGGTGGGCTTGGTGACGGGCACGATTGCGGGCCTCGCCTCCATTACTCCAGCCTCGGGCTATGTCAGCCCCGGGGAAGCCCTCCTGATTGGCGCGATCGCCGGCGTGCTATGCCAGTGGGCGGTTCGCGCAATCAAGGAACAGCTGAAGATCGACGACACCCTAGACGTCTTCGCGGTCCACGGCGTTGGGGGTATCTTTGGCACCATCATGATCGGCGTGCTGGGTCATGGCAGCTTAAGCGCGCAGGCCACCGCGCTGCTGGCCGTCGGCGTGTTCACGATCGTGGTGACTTGGGTACTGGCCAAGCTCTGCGCCCTCCTTACGCCGCTTAGGGTGAGCACGGAGGATGAAGTTGAAGGGCTCGACTATGCAGCCCACGGGGAACGGGCCTACGATCTCAACTCCTAGGGGGCCCTGGGGCGCCTTCCGGCGCCCCGCCTTGGCCGGCCTGCTGGCCCTCGCCGTGCTACCGGCGACAGCGGCGGTAACCCAGCTGCCCTACCTCGACGGTCCTCGCGCGCTTATTCAGCGGGGCGTCCAAGCGGTGCTGCTTTGCAACGGGCTGTTTACCTCGGAGCGTCCCCTCGGCGCCGTCTATGCGGAGGAGCTTGCCTATCTCAAGGTGCCGCTGGGCACCCCGGAAACGGTCACCGGCCCCGAAGACCCCAGCGGCCTGGTCATGGTCGATGAGGCGGAGAGGCTGGTGCGCATTGGCCAGGCAGGCGCGGGGTCAGTTAGCGCTCGCTATCAGCCTGGTATCGGCTGCGTGGTACTGCCGCCCGATCACAGCGCGGAAGACCTTGCAGCCCTACCCACCTTGCCGGAGGCCCCGGCGGCCGAAGCCAACGACCAAACGCCCTGGCCCCGAGGCGACCTCGGCGCCCTTGCGGCGCCAGGACCGGAGGTCGACACCGCTGCCTTGGCTGCGGCGAGCGCCTGGGCCTTCGACCGCCCCCTGGCGGAGCAAAACACCACGGCGCTGCTCATCCTGCACCGCGGCACCGGCGTCCGCCGCTATCGATCACGCCTACGGCGGCCATTTCTGGCTGGTCCCCTCTACGCGCACGGACGTTCCGGCGACGGCGTTCGCCACATCGGGGAATCGGGGCCAGTACGTCATCATCCTGCCGGAGAAGGATCTGGTGATCGTTCGCCGCGGTCTAGATTGGGGCCGGCAGGGCTTCGACCGCTGGGATCACCTCCGGGAAGTGCTCAAGGCCTTCTAGCGCGGACAGGTCGGCGCGCCTTGGGTACACTGCGCCCGTTTTCCTAAGAGAGTGGACCGATGCGCTACATCAGCACCCGCGGCCAAACCGAACCCGTCTCCTTTCAGGATGCGGTCTTGATGGGCCTCGCCTCCGACGGCGGGCTTTTGGTGCCGGAATCGATTCCCCAGGTGGGAGACCGGCTCGCCGGCTGGGCCGGCCTAGCCTTCCCAGAGCTGGCCTTTGAGGTGCTCGCGCCCTTTGTGGGCGATATTCCTGAAGTGGACCTCCGTCGGCTCATGGACGCCGCCTACGCCACCTTCGATTGCGACGCCGTGGTCCCGCTCCATCCGCTGAAGGACGCCTACGTGCAGGAGCTCTGGCACGGGCCAACCCTCGCCTTTAAGGACGTGGCCTTACAGCTCCTCGGCCAACTTTTCGAATACATCCTCGAAGCTCGGGGTGAGCACTTAAACATTCTCGGGGCCACCAGCGGCGACACGGGCAGCGCGGCCATCGCCGGGGCCCGGGGCCGGAGCAATATCGATATCTTCATCATGTTCCCCGAGGGCAAAACTTCGCCCATCCAGGAACTGCAGATGACCACGGTGGCCGACGCCAATGTCCACGCCCTGGCCATTGATGGCACCTTCGATGACTGCCAAGCCATTCTCAAAAGCATCTTCCGGGATCTGCCCTTTAAGGCCCGCTGGCACCTAGGCGCCGTGAACTCCGTGAACTGGGCCCGGGTGCTCGCGCAGGTGGTGTACTACTTCCACGCCTATTACGCCGTGGGCCAGAAGCCCCTCGCCTTCTCCGTGCCCACGGGGAACTTTGGGGATATCTTCGCCGGCTGGCTGGCGGCCAAGATGGGCCTGCCCATTACCCAGCTGGTGCTCGCCACCAACGAGAACGACATCCTCTCCGTGTTCTTCAATAGCGGTCGTTACGCCCGGGGGGACGTGAAATTCACCATCAGCCCCTCCATGGACATTCAAGTGGCAAGCAACTTCGAACGCTTCCTGTACTACCGACTGGGGGAGAACGCCGAAGCGCTTCGGACGGCCATGGAAACCTTTAGCGCGGAGGGCGCGTTCCATCTCAATGACGGCGCCCCCATCGACGAGCTTATCTACGCCCAGGCCGTGGGCAAGGCCGAGACCCTCGCCACGATCAGCACCGTGTATGAGGAAGAGGGCTATTTGCTCGATCCGCACACCGCCGTCGGCGTGGCCGCGGGTCGAGCGCTCCGGCGGGGTGACGAGCCTCTGGTGTGCCTGGCCACGGCCCACCCCGCGAAGTTCCCCGACGCCGTGGATGGCGCCGTGGGCCAAACCGTTGCCACCCACCCTCGGGTAGCCGGCTTGGCGGGTTTGCCAAAGCGCTCGACGGCGCTCCCGGCGTCGGAAGCCGCCGTCAAAGCCTTTATCGAGGCCCACGGAAGAAGCTAAGGCTAGGGGGCGCTAGAACAAATCGAGCAGCGCCGGAACATTCGGGACAGTCCAATCGGGGGTGACGTCACCCCCGGGCCAGGGACCGCCGCCTTCGTTCACCCAAACGGTCTTCATCCCCACGCCGGCCGCGCCCGCCACATCGTCCACCGCATGATCGCCAATGTGTACGGCCTGCTCCGGGCCCAGGCCCGCGCGCTGTAGCGCCTGCTCAAACATAGCCGGTTGGGGCTTAGGCGCCCCCACCCCTTCGGCGTTTAAGTGAAAGGCAAAGATATCCTCGAGCCCAAGGCGGCGAATATCCGCATTGCCATTCGACAGGGCTGCCAAAGTGTAGCGCCGCGCGAGGGCCTGCAGCGCCACCAGCGTCCCCTCGAAATAGGCCACGTCGTGCCGCGCGTCGAGAAACACCTCGAACGCCCGCGCCGCGAGCGCCGGCGCATCGCCATAGCCCACGGCGCGCAGCGCATCCTCCAGCACGCGGCGCCGGAGGTCCGATAGGCGATGGCGCAGGCTCGGTTCCGCTGCGAGCCGCGCTTCCCGGATCGCCGTAAACTCATCGCTCGAAAGTTCCGCATACACCCGGGGGGCCACGGCATCCAAGTGATTACGCAGCCGGTGCTCCGCACGAATGATGACGGGGCGAACGGGCCATAGCGTGTCGTCTAAATCGAAGGTCAGTAAGCGAAAGGCCCGGGGAGCGATCATTTAGGGCAACTCCTCATCGCGGCGTGCGCGGCGAGCCCGGGGATGGGCCTGATCGTAGACGCCGCTTAAGTGGGAAAAATCGAGGTGGGTGTAAATTTGCGTGGTCGAGATATCCGCGTGCCCCAACAGTTCCTGCACCGCGCGGAGATCGCCGCTGGCCTCGAGCATATGGCTCGCAAAGGAATGGCGCAGGGCATGGGGATGCACCCGCTGCCCCGGGGCCTTTTGCGCGCCCCGCGCCTTCAGCCGCGCCTGCACGCTCCGAGGGGATAGGCGTTGGCCCCGGGTGGAGAGAAAGAGCGGCCCCCGTTCCAGAGGCATCTTGGGGAAACGCACCTGGCGCTGCTTGCGCCAAGCCCACAGCGCCGCTCGTGCGACGCGCCCGAGGGGCACGCGCCGGGCCTTTTGCCCCTTCCCCGTCACCTGCACAAGGCCGTCGACAAGATCGCAGTCTTCCACATCGAGGGACACCAGCTCAGACAAGCGAAGGCCGCTGGAATAGAAGAGCTCAAAGATGGCCTGGTCTCGAGCGAGCAGCCACGGTTCTCCCTCACCTTCGGGCGTGAGCAGCTGGGTCATGGTGTCGACGTCGAGGGTGCGGGGCAAGCGCCGAGCGCCCCGGGGTGGCCGCACCCCCTCCGCGGGATTCTTTTCCAGCCCAGCCTCTTGGATCAAATAGCGAAAGAAGGTGCGTAGGGCCGCGAGCGCGCGGCCAATGCTTCGGCTACCCAAGCCGCGCTGGTGTTCTGCGGCCACAAAGGCGCGGAGATCATGGGCGGAAAGCCGCTCATAGGCGACCGGCCCCACGCGCCGCGTGGCCCACCAATCATGGAACCGAGAAAGATCTCGCCGGTAGCCCTCGACGGTGCGGGGCGAGAGGTGAGCTTCCCGCTCCAGGCGCTCGAGGAACTGTTCCACGGGCGCCACGGAAGCTAGCCCCGACCGCCCCTCGACGGCGCGGGATCAAGCAGCGCCGCCAGGGTCTGGCCGAGGAACTCGAAAAAGAGCGTCCCCATGGCCGCGGTGAAATGGGCCCCATCGCGGCTCCCGAAGGCGAGCACGAGCGCGCCCTGGCTTAAGGGAAAGCGCGCGAAGATGGCCGAGGGATAGTCCGGCTCGTCAAACAACAGAGTTTGCTCCTCCGGGCGAAGCGCGCCGCAAACCGGGCCCGCCTGCAGAAGGGCGCCCAGGGTGGCCTCGAGGACCTCGGCCTGCAGGCGCGGCAACGCGGCGACGGGCGCCGGCTGCCCTTCAGCCACCACCACCTTCAGGGCAATGGCGTCGGCAGCAAAGTGCGCCTCCAAAATGGCCAGCGCTTCCGCCCCCCGCACGCTGCGGGACAAGGCCAGGAGCGCTTGCGTGGCCTTGAGCGTGGCCTCAAAGAGCGCATGGTTGCTCTCCGCGCTTTCCAGCACGTCGCCGAGCCGCGCCCGCAGCGCCTGATTCCGCTCCCGAAGCACGCCGAGCTGGCGGGTTACCAGGGACGTCGCCCCGGGCACCTCGTGGGGGAGAGCCAGGCGATCAAGCAGCGCGCCCCGATCCTGGAAGAAATCGGGGTTTGCGTCGAGATAGGCCGCAACCTGCTCCGCCGTGAGCGCATCCGTGGCTTCGACCTTTTTCGCTGCTGCGTCCTTCATAAAAGCACCTGTCCTTCGTAAGCAATGGCCGTAGGCCCCGCCATCATAAGAGGGTGTTCCGGGCCCTTCCAGCTGAGGCGAAGCTCGCCTCCAGGCAGGGCAACGGCGACCTCATCGCCCACCAACCCGCGCTCATGGGCGGCGGCTAGAGCTGCACAGGCGCCCGAGCCACAGGCTTGCGTTTCCCCCACGGCGCGCTCGAATACCCGAAGGCGCAGGCGCTGCCGATCGACCACCTCGCAAAAACCCACATTCAGGCTCTGGGGAAAGGCTTCGTGGTGCTGGAGGGCCGCGCCCAACGCCGCCACGGGGGCCTCGGCCACGGAGGGCACGAAAAGCACCCCGTGGGGATTGCCCATGGACACAAGCGTGACCTCTGCTTCGCCCTGCTCCGTGGTAATCCGAAACCCCCGGCCCGCCTGCCGCGCCCGAGGGCCTGGGCGTACGGGAAAGCAAGCTGGGTCGAAGTTCGGGGGGCCCATATCCACTTCAATCCAGCCATCGTCGAGGCGGGTGGCCGTAATCAGCCCACTCGTCACCTCAAGCACAAGGCGCTGCTTTTTCGTGAGGCCCCGGGCCGCCACAAAGCGCGCGAAGCAGCGCGCTCCGTTCCCGCACTGCTCCGCTTCCGAGCCATCGGTGTTGAAGATGCGATAGCGAAAATCCGCTTCGGGGCGCTCCGGCGGCTCCACGGTCAGAAGCTGGTCGAAGCCAATGCCGCGATGGCGATCGGCCAGCTCCGCAATGCGCGCTTTGGTCAGCTTCGCGCGCTGGGTGATCAAATCGACCACGGCGAAATCATTACCGAGGCCGTGCATTTTTGTGAAAGCCAGCTTCACGCCGACTCGCCCAGGGCCAGGGTTTCCAGGGCCAGCTGGTCTTCGTAGCGCTCTCGGCGCCGCACGAGGTAGGCCTCGCCCTGCTCCAGCAGGACCTCCGCGGGGCGATTGCGGGTGTTGTAGTTTGACGCCATGCCAAAGCCATAGGCGCCGGCGGCCAGAATCGCGAGCCGGTCCCCGGCGGCCGCGGTGATGGCCCGATCGCGGCCGAGCACATCGGAGGATTCGCAAACGGGCCCCACAATGTCCGCGGCCTGGGGCGCGGCCGCGCCCGCGGCGGGCTCCACCAAGGGCACGATGGGATGCCAGGCGTTGTAGAGCGCTGGGCGCAGCAGTTCGGTCATGGCGGCGTCAACGATCAAGAAGCGACGGCCTTCGTGATGCTTTTCGTATTCCACGGTGGTCAGCAGCGCCCCAGCTTCGGCTACCAGCCAGCGCCCGGGCTCGAGCACTAGCGTTTGGGGCCGGCCCTGCAGGGCGCCCTTCAGGCCCGCGCCATAGGCCGCGGCGGAGGGCGGCGCCTCATCGTCATAGCGCACCCCAAGGCCCCCGCCCACGTCGATGTGCTTCAGGGTCAGCCCCCCTTCCTCAAGCTGATCCACCAGGGCCAGCACGCGGCGCAGGGCGTCGATAAAGGGTGACAAGCTCGTGAGCTGGGAACCGATATGGAAATCGATGCCCACGGGATCGAGGTGGGGGTGCTCAGCCAGGCGCGGATAAAGCGCCGCGGCCCGCTCCACGGCCAGGCCGAACTTGTTGTCCTTCAAGCCCGTAGAAATATAGGGGTGGGTTTCCGGGTCCACATCGGGATTCACCCGCAAAGACACGGGCGCGACGACGCCTGCGGCGGCCGCGAGCTCACCGAGGCGCCAAAGCTCCGGCTCCGACTCCACGTTGAAGCAGCCAATACCCGCTGCGAGGGCGTCCTTCAGCTCCTGCGCGCTTTTCCCCACGCCGGAGAACACGACCTTGGCCGGATCCCCCCCCGCCGCCAGCACCCGGGCCAGCTCGCCCCCGGAAACGATATCGAAGCCCGCGCCGAGGCGCGCCAGCCGGGCCAGCAGCGCCAGGGAGCTGTTCGCCTTCACGGCATAGCAGATGCGGTGGGGCTGGTCGCCCAGGGCTTGGCTGAAGGCGTGATAGCGGGCGGCGATGCCGTCGAAATCGTAAACGTACAGGGGCGTACCGTAGCGCTCCGCAAGGGGCGCGAGGGGCACGGAGCCAGCGCACAAGGCGCCATCCCGGTAGGCAAAGGGCCCAGGCATCAGGGGGCGCTCACCACCGAAGACGTATCGCCCGGGGGCGTCAGCGGGCCCTTAATTCCACAGCTGGCCACGGCGCCGGAGAGCAAAGCGGCAAACACAAAGAGGCGCAACATAGGGCATCAATCCTTAGCGGAGGTGCAAAGCGCGATCATAGCAGTCCGCCCGCGAGCCGTTCCCGGCCGCGCAGCACGGCCGCGCGGACCTGGGCTGGCGCCGTACCCCCAAAGTGGTCTCGGGCGGCCACGGACCCTTCCACCGTGAGCACGTCGAAAACGTCCGCCTTGATGCGTTCGGAAAAGCTCTGGAGCGTTTCCAGGGACAGCTCCGCGAGGTCGCACTGGGCCGCCACGGCGTGGGCCACGGCCCGCCCGACCACCTCGTGGGCATCGCGGAAGGGCAGCCCCGCCCGCACCAGGTAATCGGCAAGGTCCGTTGCCGTAGCGAATCCGGAAATGGCCGCTTTCCGGAGTGCCTCCTGGCGCGGCACGAGAGCCGGGATCATATCGGCGAAGGCGCGCAGGCAGTCCGACAGCGTGTCGACGGTGTCGAAGAGCGGCTCCTTATCCTCCTGATTATCCTTGTTGTAGGCCAGGGGCTGGCCCTTCATGAGCAGGAGCAGCGCCGTTAAGTGACCCACCACCCGGCCACTCTTACCCCGCACCAGCTCGGGCACATCGGGATTCTTCTTCTGCGGCATGATGGAGGAGCCGGTGCAGAAGCGGTCCGGCAGATCGACAAAGCCAAACTGGGCCGAGGCCCACAGGATTAACTCCTCAGAGAATCGGGAAAGATGGACCATGGTGATGCTGGCCCAGGCACTGAACTCAAGGGCGAAGTCCCGATCACTCACGGCGTCGAGGGAATTCTCCGCCACCCGATCAAAGCCCAGGAGGGCGGCCGTGCGGGCCCGGTTGATGGGAAAGGTGGTGCCCGCCAGGGCCGCGGCGCCAAGGGGGCTCGCATTGAGCCGCTTGCGGCAATCCTGAAGGCGAGACCGGTCGCGCAGGAGCATCTCGAACCAGGCTAGAAAATGATGGCCAAGGGTGACGGGCTGAGCCGTCTGCAAATGGGTGAAGCCCGGCATGATGGTATCGGCGTTGGCCTCGGCTTGGGCGAGCAGCCCCTCGCAGAGGCGCACTAGTTCAGCGTCGAGGGCACCGATGGCGTCGCGCAGCCAGAGGCGAATATCCGTCGCCACCTGATCATTCCGGGAGCGCCCCGTATGCAACTTCTTCCCGGCGGCGCCGATGCGCTCCGTCAGCCGGGCTTCGATGTTCATGTGGACGTCTTCGAGTTCGACGGACCAGGGGAAGGACCCGGCTTCGATGGCCGCTTCAATTTCCCCAAGGCCCGCGAGAATTGCGTCGCGCTCCTCCGCCGTCAGTACGCCCTGCTCCGCAAGCATGGTGGCGTGAGCGCGGGAACCCGCGATGTCGTGCCGGGCCAAGCGCTGATCGAAGCCAATGGAGGCGGTGAAGCGCTCCACGAAGGCATCGGTGGCTTCCGTAAAGCGTCCGCCCCAAAGTTTTGCGCCGCCTTCGCTCATGCCAATTCCTTGCCGTGAACTTAAAAGGTCGCGAGTATAGCGCGGGCGCCGGGGTGCGCGCCGGCTAGCGGCCCTTAAAGTCCGGGGTGCGCTTGCCGAAAATTGCCCGCACCGCCTCCTGGCCGTCTTCGCTGGCGAGCCCGCGACGCACGTAGGCAAGCTCATCGCGCAGATGGCTTTCCAGCTCGGCGCCGAGGGTCGCCCGCACCACCAAGCGCTTGGTTTGCCGGACCCCAATGGGAGCAAGCTCGGCGAGCGCGGCGGCCCGCGCCGCCACGGCGTCGGCGAAGGCCTCATCCGCCACCACCTCCCCCACGAGCCCGCGGGCGCAGGCTTCCTCCGCTGGCACCATGCGCGGATCCCACAGAAAGCGCAGGGCCGCCTCGTGCCCAAGCAGCGTCGGCAGGGTCCAAGACAAGCCCCCATCGGGCGAAGTGCCGGCGCGGATATAGCCCGGATGGAGCGCGGCGCTCGCCGCGGCCATGCGCAGATCGGCGCACAGCGCCAGCGCCACCCCCGCCCCCACGGCCACCCCATTCACCGCCGCCAGCACAGGCTTATCGCAGCGCAGGCGGAAGGCGAGCAAGAACTGGCCGATCCAGTCGATGTCATCGAGATGCTGATCCTGGGGGGATTGGGGATTGGGATCCTCCGCCTCCTCCGGGCGCGCCAGATCGGCGCCGGAACAAAAGGCCTGCCCCGGCGCGCCCCCGGTGACCACGAGCACGCGTACCCCATCGTCCTTCGCTGCGGCCTCCGCCGCCGCCACGAGGCCCCAGCCCAGCGCGGGGGTGAGCGCATTCTTCCGGTCTGGGCGATTCAGGGTGAGGGTGCGCACGCCCCCCGCGTCCCCAATCAACAGACTTCCATCACGAGATTCTCGGCCCATAAAAAGTCCCCAGTCTCCTAACTTCATTCACCGGCGCGCAGCTAAAGGTACAAGCCCATGCGGCCTTCCCCACCTTGAAGATTCACCAATGTTCAGAATCGAGGCGGGGCTCAATCCGCAGAACGATACGACGGTTCTTGCGGCGACCCTCGGCAGTAAGGTTATCGGATATGGGCCTCTCACCTCCAAATCCTGCCGTAGAAAGCTGATCTCCACCTAGGCCAAAGAAGCGAAGCCGATCGGCTACTACGGCCGCACGGGCGGAGGAGAGGGAAAGATTCGTCGCGTGGGTACCCGCCATAGGTTGAACTTGGTCGGTATGTCCCTCAACGACTACGCTCAATGGTCGGCCTTGAAGTTGACTGCATAGGAAGCGGAACAGCTCGTCATATCTCGGGTTCAACTGATCTTCCCCGGATTGAAACAACATCTGACTTCTAATCACGATTCGTAGGGACCGCTGATCCCTTGTAAGGTCAAGCACCTCCAGGGCGATTAGCCTAGCGAGAAGGGGCCTCATACGCTCTACCAGCTCATCAAGCTCCGAGGGCGTCGGGGCGCGACCGCCAAAGTTTTCGCGAAGGGATTCTCGAACAGCGTTAGGATCGCTCGACCCAAGACCCGATGAGGCATAAAGAACAAGAAAAAACGCAAAAAGCAGCGTCATAAGATCAGCGAAGGAGAGTAACCAACGCTGCCTTTGAGAGCCCTCCGCAGAGTAGCTTCTCCGCGGGCGGTGAGTCACTTCTTAGATTTCTCCACAGCAATGCCAAAGCGCTCTGCTAACTTCTGAGGATGCTCTAACCTGCCTATTGCGAGAATACTTTCTAAAAACTCTCCCTCAACGATTCTCTGATGTTCGGCCAACGCCCGGAGTCTGCCAGACAATGGAAGAAGGACCAGATTAGCAAGCGCAAGACCATAGAATGTCGCAACGAATGCCGAGGCAACTCCAGCGCCGATAGCCGAAGGGTCTTCGAGCTGCTGAAGTGCGCCGATCAAACCAAGAACCGCCCCAAGCACCCCCATCGTCGGAGCATAACCCCCTGCCGCTTCAAATAGCTCTGCCGCTTGTTCTGTGGGTCGCAATCTACGCTCCACAACGTCCGTCAACAGCTCCCGCAGCCCCCCATCAGACGCACTGTCAACCAAGTTTTTAAGTCCAAGTTGTAACAGCTCGTCACTTTCTTTCTCGGCTACGCCCTCTAAGGCGAGAACGCCATCGCGCCTCGCAAGCCCGGCCCACCGCACAAAATCACGCCGACGGTCTAAGCGATCTGGGGAACGGAGAAAAGCGTGGCCCGTCGCGCGAAGCACTGGCCTCCAAAGCCCTGGTGGAGAATGAACCAAGCACGCAGCCATAGTGCCACCGATAACCAGCAGGGCCGTTGGTCCAGAAAGAAGGATCCCTAACGACATGCCCTCTAGATAGGCGCTCCCAAGGAGCGCTAGGAGGCCAAGAAGAACCCCTCCAAAAATTCTATAGTCCATGATGGTGTTCAAGAAAGAAGAGGAATGTGGAGTGTCACCGTAGTTCCACAGCCAACCAGAGAGTCCATTCGGACCCACCCCCCTATACCTTCAATTGCGTTCTTCACGGCCCCAACGCCTAAGCCGCGGCCGGAATATTTACCGACGCTAGATCGAGTCGTAACTCCACCCGTCGCAAGCAACTCAACCAGGTCATCCGTTTCCTCAAGACCACCAGCTTGCCCGTGAGCGATCTTAAGCGACTCAACGTCAATCCCCCGACCGTCATCCCTAAGGATCAGTTCTAAACTGTCCTTATCCTTAGCGGCCCAAAAAGACAGTTCGGCCGGACAACGTTTACCTTCAGACTCTCGCTCTTCACGAGTTTCTATCCCATGGTCGATTGCGTTCCTCAACAGGTGCCCAACTTGTGTTCGAAGAAGTGAAAGTAACGAGGCCTGCACAACACAATCGGCGATATCCACCTTAGTGACTAAATCACGCCCCAGCGAATCCGCGAGCCTTTTAGACTGGTCATGGATGAAGGGACCAAGACTCATAAGGCTTTCCCAAGCAACCTCTTCAACATGAGCCTTCGCCTGCCGCTTCTTGAGGCCTTGCTGGAACAACGAATCCAACTCATCGTCATCTAGGCGGCGACCCAAACTTAAAGGCCAACGGGGCCCCTCGCTAACAAAGGGCTCATCAACTGCAAAAAATAAAAGCGCGCGCAAATAGTCCGACGTGTAACGAGGCTCTGCCCCTGCGACGAGTGCCCTGGCCTGATCTGACAACTCCCTGACGGAGCGGTCCAATATCGCGAAAAGCAGGGCCTCCTTGTTGCGTGATAGCGCATGTCTAAGCAGGCTTTCGACGGCGTGACAAAGAGCATCGGCATCCGAAACTCCAATCGCTGCGGCGACCCCCTTAATGCCATGCAGTACTTGCTCAAACCTTTTTTTCTCGAGGGCGCCATGGGTCTCTACCGCCTCAAGGAGCAGCGCCTCAAGCTGGTCGCAGGCGGCAAGGGTGTCGGTAGCATAAGCAAGCTGAATCTGATGACCTGTCACAATCCACCTCTCCTCGCCGCTTCAACTTTCGCGCGCCTTAAAAATAACATTGAGCTTTCTCTTTAAAGTGTCAGCCGTAAACGGCTTAAGAATGTATCCGTCCACGCCAATCTCGGCGGCTTCCATGATTTGCTCGCGGGTCGCCTCCGCGGTCACCATAAGCACTGGGACTTTAGCGAGGGTCTCGTGAGCCCGCACCCATCGTAATGTTTCGATTCCTGGCGTCTCGGGCATGTTCCAGTCGAGAATTACAAGATCTATCGACGTGTCGTCCAAAACATCCATGGCGTCCTTGCCATTTTCAGCCTCACGCATCAGCTTTGGGGTGAAGCCCAGTTCCACCAAGAGGTTCCTTATGACTCGGCGCATCGTGGCAAAGTCATCCACCACAAGAACCCGTAAATCCTTATTCGCCTTCATTAATTTCCCTTTTCGTTGCCTTACAACCGGTCAGATCGCTCGCTCCGACCAGGCTTGAAGAGCGTGTCGCAAGGAAAGCATGGTTTTCGCGTGGACCTGACACACTCGCGCCTCAGAAATGGAAAAGACTTCGCCGATCTCACGGAAGGTAAGTTGGTCTTCGTAGTACATTGAGAGGATCTTTTGTTCACGGTCAGGGAGCTGTGAGATTTTTTGCGCCAGAGCCGCTTTGAATGCGTCTCGCAGAAGCGTCGCATCAGGCGAATCTTTATCCGAAGCAGTGGCAGCCGGCGCCTCTCCAGGGGGGCAAATCGCTTCGTAACTCACCAGCTTGGTCGCCGCAACATCCCTTAGGGCGGCGTGATAACTTTCATCGTCCAGCCCAAGTTCCGCCATCACTTCCCGGTCCCGCGGGGCGCGACCAAGTCGATTCTCAAGGCTTCTTACGGTTTCGGCGAGGTTTCGCCCTTTTCTATTTACGGAACGTGGCGTCCAATCCATGGGACGCACTTCGTCAATCATTGCGCCGCGTATTCTGATCCCTGCGAAGGTCTCGAATGACGCGCCATGATCCGGACTATACTTTCGCGCCGCTTCAAGGAGGCCGATCGTCCCGGCTTGGAGAAGGTCTGCTAGCTCAACGGTTGCGGGGAGTCGTTGGATAAGGTGCAAAGCGATGCGCTTTACGAAGGGTGCGTACTCCCGCACCAAGCGAGTTTCCAGCTCCCTGCGATCCCCCCGCACGCTTGCCTGATAGCGATCCATTGGCTTGACCATTTTTCTAGCCTCCCGCTACAAGACGTTCTAGGAAGAACTCTACGCCGCCCCAGGGGAGATCTATCTGACGCTGCCTTAGCAATTTTTTTGCTATGTCTCGGAAAGCACGGGCGGACCGAGACGCCGGAAATGCCTCAAGGACCGGCCTCTGCATTTGAACTGAACGGCGAAGGTAGTCATCGCGGGGGACGTCGCCGAGGTGAGTCAGCCTGACGTCCAGAAAACGTTCGCAAACTCCCCTGAGCTTAGCGAACAGGGCTTCGCCCCGGGCGCCGTTGGGAACTTGGTTGCAAAGAACGCTAAACTGTTCGACGCGCTGCTCCTTTGAAAGGACCTTAATCAGCGCGTAGGCATCGGTAAGCGACGCCGGCTCATCACATATGACGACCAGCACCTCCTGAGCGGCCCTGGTGAACATTACAACGGATTCCGCAATACCCGCTGCAACGTCGATGATCAGAACATCTAGTGGGTTTTCAAGCTCACTGAAGGCGTGGATAAGCCCCGCGTTCTCAGCAGGGGACAGATTTGCAAGTCTAGAAACCCCTGATGAAGCAGGAACAAGCTGAACGCCCGCGGGCGCTGGGCAGATAATCTCTGCTAGCGATTTCTCTCCGGACAATACATGGGAGAGGTTCCCAGTCGGTGTTACGCCGAGCAAGATATCTGCATTTGCCATGGCAAGGTCGGCGTCCAAAAGCATGACTTTTTGGCCTGCTCGAGCAAGGGCTACGGAAAGATTTATCGAAACACTTGTCTTTCCAACTCCCCCCTTTCCACTACAAACTGCGATGGTTCGAACGGGATGAATATCCGTCATGGTAGGCAATACGTGTTCACGCATAGGTCGCCCCCAGCGGCCGGAAGTTCAAGGCAGATATCCGCTGGTTTTCTGATTCGGCGACCTCTCTTTTCGGATCACAACTTTCTTGATCGAGCGCATTCATTCGTGCAACGAGTGCCTGGGGCCGCGGAAGGTGTAGAGCATCCGGATCGGACCCCGGGCCGTCGGTGCAGAACGCCAGAGGTAGGCCACAGGCCGTTACAGACGCCAGCGCCTCTCCAAGGGAAGCGGCTTCGTCGAGCTTTGTCAGCACGCAGCCCTGAGGGCGAAGTACCCCATAGCGGCGAATCGTCGCCTCCAAGGTGCTTCTTTGGGCAGGCGCAGCTAGGACCAAAAGAGGGATTAGCTCCTGAAACTCCGATAGAAACCGGGCTTGGTCTGAAAGGCGCGGATCTCTATGGCCGAGCCCAGCCGTATCGACTATGACGAGCCGCCGGTCACTTACGTCAACCAACGCGGAACGGAGTCCCTCCTTGCCACTAACCGCCAGGGTGTAGACCCCTAGATGAGCTGCGCGATCAAGAAGTTCGCGCTCCATGCTCATTCGGTCACGATCAGCGCCAATCAGCGCAACGGAGGTTCGTCCGTGCTGGGCGCTGAACGCTGCGGCAATCTTTAACGCGGTGCTTGTCTTCCCGACCCCCGTAGGCCCCATAAGCGCTAGTGTCCCGCCCTGGGAGAGGATGTTCCGCTCAACGACTGGAATTCGTGCGGCGAGCTGCCCATATATGGCGTCAAGCGCCTCGGCTCCCTTCAAGTTATCTGGAAGCTTTTCGACAAGCCGTCGGGCAAGAGGAGGGTCTATAGCCATCCGCTCTAGGCGCTCAATCAGTGCGGCTCGCTCTGGAGCCTCTCTTGCGTACTCCTTCCGATTTAGCACCCCAAGCTCTCGGGTCAGCAGCGCTTTTAGATCTGCCATTTCATCCGCTAAGGACTCTAAGGTGACATTTTGTTTCGCCGAAGAGGATGGCGATCGATAAGCGCGGGGGTTTTTAGTCGCACTAGCTGTAGGCGCCGACCCCATCCCTCTAAGCCCTGTTTGCCTTTCCGCCGCCGCGTCGCTGCTTGCGCCGATCCGCTTAACGAGCCGCTCGAACCCCTTTTCGATGCCGTCGTCGGAGTCCGTTTTGCCCACGGACCGCTGTGGGCGCGGCTGGGCCTGAATAGTCCGAGCGGTATTTTGGAACTTCAACGTTTCCGCATTAGCGTCAGTTGCGACGAGGACTTCAACCCCCTCATCGAGGGGTTTCGTTGAGAGAATAACGGCCTCAGGACCGAATTCTTCGCGAACCTTGCGAATTGCCTGGCGCATATCTTGCGCTGAGATTCGTTTTACTTTCATCGCTAGTCACTCCTTTGACTATGACGCTGCTGCTTGCGAACCGAGGGTTGCAACAATTTCGAGCTGTTTGTTGTCAGGAATTTCGTTATAGGAAAGCACGTGGAGCCGCTCGATGGCCGGCCGTAGCCAACGCGAAACCCAGTTTCTTAGGGCGGGCTGAACAACCAGAACAACCGGGCGGTCCTGGGACTCTAGTCGGCGCGCTTCCTCTGCGAGCTCCGCCTGGACCGCTTCGGCCAAGGTGGGCTCGATGGGCATTCCACCCCCTCCTTGCGCGATTGCCGGCTGAAGCATTTGTTCAAGGGAGGGCGAAAGGGTAATGAGAGGGAGGTTCTCGGCGTCCCCGCAGATCGCATGCCCCAGCTGCCTTGCCAGCGCGGCTCGCACCGCAGCAGTCAACATGTCGGCGTCCTGCGTTGAACCTCCCGCCTCAAGAAGGGTACTCGCAATCGTACGTAAATCTCGCAGGGGGACACCCTCAGCGAGGAGGTTTTGGAGCACTCGGGTGATCACTGCTAACGGCAGGACTTTCGGACTCAGCTCTTCAACCAACTTGGGGGCGTTGCGCTTTAGTTGATCCATGAGGGCTTGCGCGTCTTCAAAAGCGAAGATCTCATGCGCATATTTGTGAACGATGGTCGCAAGGTGGGTCGAAATGACTGTGCCTGAATCAACTACGGTATACCCAAGTCCTTGGGCCTCCTCGCGCTGTTCTTGCTCAATCCACACCGCTTGAAGACCAAAAGAAGGATCCTTGGTCGAGATACCTTCTAGTTCGCCGAAGACTTTTCCAGGATTAATTGCCAGCTCTCTTTCTGGATAGATTTCTGCCATCGCCATCGGTACGCCATTGATGAGTACACGATAGGACGTCGGCGGGAGCTCTAGATTGTCGCGAATATGGACCGGGTGAACCAAGAAGCCGAGCTCGGACGAAAGCTTCTTCCTCACCCCCTTAATCTGTGATGCAAGCTGACCGCCCTGACTACGCTCAACCAAAGGTATCAGGCGGTACCCCACCTCTAGGCTGAGTACATCGACGGCCTCAAGCTCATGCCAATCGAGTTCAGTGCTCTCATTTTGCTCCCCACTGTCGTTTGCGAGCGCAGGCGCTGGCCGGCCACTCGGGGTACTGCGTCCCTTTAGTATCGCGCCGTTTAACTCCGGTACTAATTCGACATCTACCTGGTTAGATCGCTTCCAAGCGCCGTAAGCCAGCAGGCCCGCAAGGGAAAGAAATACGAGATTTGGCATGCCTGGCACGAGACCAAGCCCTCCCATAACGCCCGCTGTTACGCCAAGCGTACGGGGACTTTTCAGCAGCTGCCCCGTCATTTGCTCGCCCATGTCCTCGCTTGAGGAAACCCTCGTGACAATGATGGCTGTCGCGGTGGAGAGCAGCAGGGACGGAATCTGAGCGGCAAGGCCGTCGCCAATTGCAAGGAGAGTGTATTGCTGAGCCGCTTCGGAGACCCCAAGGCCGTGCTGGCTCATGCCGACTATTAGGCCCCCGAGAATATTAATGCCTGTGATTAAAAGGCCGGCAACAGCGTCTCCGCGGACGAATTTCGAAGCACCATCCATAGCGCCGTAAAAATCTGATTCCCTGGCCACGTCCTCCCTGCGGGCTCGAGCATCTTCGTGGGAAAGAAGGCCGGCGTTCAGGTCGGCGTCTATTGCCATTTGCTTGCCAGGCATCGCGTCTAGCGTAAAGCGGGCAGTGACTTCCGAAACCCTTCCCGCTCCTTTTGTCACCACCACGAAGTTAATGATGATAAGAATTACGAAAACGATGAGCCCAACAGCGTAATTCCCCCCGATAACAAATTCGCCAAAGGCTTCAATGACCTTTCCCGCAGAGGCTCCGCCTGCATGACCCTCTAAAAGGACGACCCGAGTCGATGCGATATTCAGCGCCAAGCGAAGCAGCGTTGCCAGCAGGAGAACGGTTGGAAAGGCACTAAAGTCAAG
>JADHNU010000074.1 GCA_016779325.1 Pseudomonadales bacterium | reverse complement strand
TCTCTAGCCAGGCTCGCGCCACGGTGAGATCCACGGCAATGCCCGGCCCCGCGGGCGCCGCAGCGCTAAGGGCCGCGAGATCCAGCCCCCCCAGCTCCGCCGCGCGGCGCTGAGCATCTTCTAAAAATTGGCGCCGAGCGGGATTGGCAATCCCCGCCGCCAGCACGCGGCGAAAGGTTTCCGCCGCTTCCTGGTAGCGCTGCTGAGAGAAGGCGTCCATGGCCAGGAGCTCCAGCATGACCGGCTGGTCCGGCACGGTAGCCAGCACGCGATCGACCAGGGCACGGCCGGTGCGGTCAAGGCGTCGATCGTTCGCGAGATAGAGCGCCTGAGCGCGGTAGACCAGGGCCACGAGGGCGCCCCCGGTGAGCTTTTCCACCTCCTCAAAGGCCGCCGCGGCCTGAGCGAAGGCACCTAAATCCATGGCCCGCTGCCCGACCAGGAACCAGCCATCGGGCTCCTTTGCCTCCAGGCGGCGGAGTCGCGCTTCGAGGCCCTCGAGACGCAGGCGCAGGCCGGCGATCTCCGCCGCCGTGGGATCCTCGCCGAGGGCCGCCTGGGCCGCGTCGAACACCTCGAGCTCTGCCTTAAAAGCCAAATCCTCCGCCGCCCCAAAGGACAGGCCCCAGGGCGCATAGAACAGCAGCGCCACCAGGGGTACGAGCAGCGCACTGGCCCAGAGCACGCGGCCGGCCGGGCGGACAGCCAGCTTGACCCCCGTGGGCGTCACCATGCCCACGTCCGCCAGGAGGGCCCGGTCGAGCTCTGCTAAAAGCGCGCGATGGCTCGCGGCATCGAGGCGCCCCTCGGCGAGGTCCTCGGCCAGCTCGGCCCGGCGCTCCTCAAAGGTGGCGAGGTTGGAGCTGAGGCGCAGCGCATCGCCATCATCGAGGCGGCGCGGCCGTAGGGGGTACAGCACAAAACCCATGGCCCCAAGGGCCAGGGCCAAAAGGGAAAGCCAGAGGGTCATGCCTTCGAGTTCTCCCCAACGGCCTGAGACAGCCGCGCAAGGGCCGCCTGCTCCTCCGGCGACAGGGGCGCGGGGGCCTCCGCCTGGCGCTGGCGCAGCACGAGGCGGGCCACGAAGGCCAGGGCCAGCAAAAAGAGCAGCGCGGGGCCAAACCAAAGCACATAGGTGGCGGGCATCACTCGGGGCCGATAGAGGATGAAGTCCCCGTAGCGCGCGAGGAGGTACCCACGAATCTCCTCGTCCCCCTTCCCGGCCTGCACCATGGTCGCCACGGTGCGTCGAAGGTCCGCGGAGATGGGGGAGTCGGAACCGGAAAGATTGGTATTCAGGCACTTCGGGCAGCGCAGCTCATCAATCAGCGCCTTGTAGCGCGCTTCCTCTGCGGCCGTTTCAAAGGCGTAGGTATCGATGGCGGCGAAGCTTGCGGCGCTGAAGGCCAGCAGCACGGCCCCCAGCAAGGCCTTCAGGAGGTTGGGATTCATGCCCGGGGCTCCTCGAGGGGCAGGCCAAGATTCTGGAGCACGGGGCGAATTTCCTCTTCCCAGACGCGCCGATCCACGGCCCCCACGCGCTTGTAGCGAATAATGCCGTCGCCGTCGACGATGAAGGTTTCCGGGGCGCCGTAAACCCCCAACTCAATGCCCAGGCTGCCGTCCTCGTCCACCACGGACAGGCGGTAGGGATCGCCGTAGCGGGCCAGCCAGGCTCGGGCCGCGGGGCCGTCGTCCTTATAGTTCACCCCCACCAGGGGCACGGCGTAGCGCGCAGCGATGCGGTTCAGCTCCGCGTGCTCGGCCTTACAGGTGGGGCACCAGGTGGCCCAAACGTTGAGAAGAAAGGGCGTGCCGAGGAGGTCCTGCCGGGCCACGGGGGCACCGTCAGCCAGGCGCGTTTTCTGGAAATCGGGCAGGGGCTGATTCAGCAGCGCCGAAGGCAGCTCATGGGGATCGTTTAGGGCAAAGCCCCGCCAGAGCATGAAGGCCATGAGCAGAAAGAGCCCCAGGGGCAAGAACAGGCTGGTGCGGCTCACGAGGCCAGCGCTCCCGCTAGAGCGGCCTGGTCCCGAAGCTTCAGCCGCCGGTAGCGCCGATCGAAGGCGGCCATGAGCCCGCCGAACATCATGAGCACGCCCCCAAACCACACCCAGCGCACGAAGGGCTTATCGTGCACGCGCAGGGCCCAGGCCCCCTCCCCCAGCGGTTCCCCGAGGGCAACATAGAGATCGCGGAAAAACCCGGGGTCGATATCGGCCTCCGTCATCACCATTTGCCGGGCCAGGTAGCGGCGCTTCTCCGGGTGTAGCACGGCAATGGGCTGGCCGTTCTGAAATACCCGCACCGTGCCCTGATCCGCCACGTAGTTCGGCCCTTCGAGGGGCGCGACCCCTTCAAACAGGTAGGTACGGGGGCCGAGGGTGACGCTGTCCCCCGGGGCCAGGCGTACGTCCCGCTCCGTGGAGTAGGTGGTGGTAAGGGCAATGCCAAGGGCGGTCACCGCCACCCCGAGATGGGCCAGCACCATGCCGCCATAGCCCGCCCCTAGCGTCTTCAGGCCTCGTAGCTTCGCCGGGAGGCCCTGCTTGTTCCGCACCCGCTCGAGGGCATCGACGAGCAGGGCCAGGGTGATCCAGGCCCCGAGCATGACCGACAGCACGGGCCAAAGCTCCAGGGCGCCGGTCACCGCCAAGGGCAGGACCAGGCCAAGGGCGACGCTCGCCAGGGCCACCTTGCTTAAGCTGCGCATGAGCTGAGCTGCGCCGGTGCGCTTCCATCGTGCCAGGGGCGCCGGCGCCATAATCAGAAGGAGCAGCACCATGAGGGGCACGAAGACCGCATTGAAATAGGGCGGCCCCACGGAGATCTTGCCGCCCCCGGTGAGGGATTCATAAACCAGGGGATAGAGCGTGCCCAGGAGCACCGCGGCGGTGGACACCACCAGCACGATATTGTTGGCCAGCAGCATGACCTCCCGGGAGAGGCCTTCGTAGCGCGCCTCGGCGCGCATCACCGGGGCGCGGAGGGCGTAGAGGGCCAGCGCACTGCCCACCACCAGGAGCAGGAAGACGAGGATGAACATGCCCCGCTCCGGGTCCACGGCAAAGGCATGGACGGAGGTGAGGACCCCGGAGCGCACGATAAAGGCGCCGAGGAGGGACAGGGAGAAGGCCGCGATGGCGAGCAGCACGGTCCAGCTCTTGAACACCCCACGCTTTTCCGTGACCGCGAGGGAATGAATGAGCGCCGTCCCCACGAGCCAGGGCATGAAGGAGGCGTTCTCCACCGCATCCCAGAACCACCAGCCCCCCCAGCCGAGTTCGTAATAGGCCCACCAGCTGCCGAGGGCAATGCCCACGGACAGGAAGGCCCAGGCGAGGTTCGTCCAGGGCCGGGACCAGCGGGCCCAGGCCGCATCCAGGCGCCCGGAAAGCAGCGCCGCGATGGCAAAGGCGAAGGCCACGGAAAAGCCCACGTAGCCCGTGTAGAGCATGGGCGGATGGACAATCAGGCCGAAGTCCTGGAGCTGGGGATTTAAGTCCGCACCTTCCGCGGCGGCCACGGGGAGCACGCGCTCGAAGGGGTTCGAGGTCATGAGCAAAAACAGAATGAAGCCCACGGTGAGGGCGCCCATGACGGACAGCACCCGGGCCAGCATGGCCGTGGGCAGGGCTTCCGAGCGCAGGGCCACGGCGAGGGTCCAGCCCCCCATGATGAGGGTCCAGAGCAGGAAGGAGCCCTCGTGCGCCCCCCACACGGCGCTCACCTTGTAGTACCAGGGCAGGAGCGCATTGGAATTATTGGCCACGTAGGCCACGGAGAAGTCGTCCTGCAGGAACGCCTGCGTGAGGCAGGCGTAGGACAGCAGCAGGAATACGAATAGCCCCGCGGACAGGGCCCCGGCGCTGTGCTGTAGCGTGAGGTCCCGTCGGACCACTCCCGCCATGGGCACCACCGCCAGAAGTACGGCGAGCATGAGCGCAAGAATGAGCGCGAAGTGTCCCAGCTCTGGAATCATGCGTCCCCCAACAGTGATTTAGGCCCTAGCCCCCGGCGTCGAGGGTGGCCATGCCGGCCCGCTGCCCCTCCGGCGCCTTGCGCCCGGCCAGCTCCGCGAGCTCCGGCGGCATGTAGTTTTCATCGTGCTTAGCCAGCACTTCGCTGGCCTCGAAGGTGCCATTGGCGCGAAGGCGCCCTGTGGCCACGATGCCCTGCCCTTCCCCGAAGAGATCCGGGAGGATGCCCTCGTACACCACGGGGACGTCGTGCCCCGCCATGTCAGACAGGGTAAAGCGGACCGCCAGGGAACCGGGATCGCGCTGCACGCTGCCCTCAAGCACCATGCCGCCGGCGCGGATGCGCTGATCCACGGGGGCTTCGCCCCGGGCGATTTGGTCCGGCGGGTAAAAGAGATTGATGTTTTCGTTCAGGGCGAAGAGCGCGAGGCCCACGGCCACGGCGACCCCGGCGAATAAAAAGGCCACCAGCGTCAGGCGTTGCTTGCGCTTTGGGTGCATGGCTGAGGCTCCGGTCCGATTTCAAGCATGATAGCGCGCCTGCCCGGGCCCTGTCCGCTTAGGGTTGGGCTTCGGGATGCGCCGGGTGCTGCTCTTGGCGCCGCTGCCGGGCCCCCTGCTCCCGGAGAAAGCGGCGCTTCCGCCGTCCTGGAGCGAGGCCGTTGAAAAGCAGCACCGCAAGCGTTAAGCCGTAGCAGCTCCACACGTAAGGGCCGTGCCCGCCCATGGCCAGAAAGGCGCTGAAGCTCTCGAAGTTCATGCCTTAGACCCCTGCTCGGCCACAAAGTTCTGCACCCAGGCCGTCCGCCGCTCCCGCTCGAGCACCACCACCCGGGTGCTCTGCAGCACGCTCCAGATAAAGAGGGCGTAGAAGCCCAGCACGGAAAGCAGGAGGGGAATCCACATGCTCGGGGGCATGGCGGGCTTTTCCGTCAGCTTGAAGGTGGAGGGCTGGTGCAGGGTGAGCCACCAATCCACGGAATACTTGATGATGGGAATGTTCACGAGCCCCACGATGGCGAGTATGGCGCAGGCCCGCCCCGCCGCTTCGGGGCGCGCCAAGGCCTGGCGAAGACCGATAATGCCCAGATAAAGAAACAGCAGAATGAGCATAGAGGTGACCCGGGCATCCCAGGCCCACCAGGTGCCCCAGGTGGGTTTGCCCCACACGGCGCCGGTCACGAGCGCCAGGGCCGTGAAGGAGGCCCCGATGGGCGCTGCCGCTTCCAGCACCATATCCGCGAGCTTCATGCGCCAGACCAGCAGCACCACGCCG
>JADHNU010000034.1 GCA_016779325.1 Pseudomonadales bacterium | reverse complement strand
CCGGGGAGTCCTGCCACCGATCTTGCGGGCAAGGAACGGATCTTTTTTGATGCCTACTGGGGCAAGCAGCCTGCCTTTTTGCCCGCCGCCTTCGATCCGGCCGTGCCCCTAGATCGGAACGAACTCGCTGCGCTCGCCTGCGAGGACGCCGTGGAAGCCCGGCTCATCGAAGGCTCCGCGCCAACCTTTAGCCTTCGCCATGGCCCCTTCGCCGACGCCGATCTTGAGCACCTACGCCCCGACGCCCCCTGGACCCTGCTTGTTAACGCCGTGGAGCACTGGCTTCCGGAACTGGCAAGCGTCTTCGAAACCGTACCCTTTCTTCCCCCCTGGGCCATTGACGACCTTATGGTCAGCTTTGCCTCCCCCGGGGGGTCCGTCGGGCCCCATGAGGATCGCTACCATGTGTTCCTCATCCAGTTAGAGGGCACGCGCCTTTGGCACCTAGCGCGAGGGCCTGCGGCGCCAGAGAACCAATATGACAGCGGAGGCCTTGCGTTGCTGGGCCCCTTTACCCCAACGGAAGCCCATCGGGCTGAGCCCGGCGATGTGCTGTACCTACCGCCTGGCTGGGGGCATCACGGCGTTGCTGAAACCCCTTGCCTCACCCTGTCTTTGGGTATTCGTACCCCGACGGCCGCTGAGCTCATCGATTCCCTGCTCGAACAAACAGCCCAGGGCGCGAAGAACGACGCCCCCCTCCCTTTGTATCCCACGTTCGAGGGCTTGGGGCTCGGCGATGCTTCGCCTAGGGCAGCCCTTGCTGGTGCCTTGGGCTCCCCCCTGCTAGAGGCGCTCCTCGGCACCGGGGCGTCAACGCAGCAGCGTCGCGTGGCCCAGGCCTTAACTCGTCCACCACGCGAGGCGCCGGCGTTGGCGCCGGAGCGGAACGAGCCCGCCTTCCTTGCAGCCCTTGCTCACTTTGGCGGCCTGTGGCCGGCCCCGGGACGCCGTTGGCAATTGCTCCCCGGTGACAAGGGCAGCCTTTTGGTGAGCGATACGACCCTTCTGCCCTGCCCCCTCAGTGCCGCGGAACGGCCCCCCTTTAGCCGTCTTGCCCCGCTTCGGGAGACGGACCTCATCACCTCTGCCCAGCGACACTTCGCCTGGCGCTGCTACGAAAGCGGGCTTTGGCTTTTTCCTGACGAATAAAAAAGCCCCCGAGGCGCGAACCTCGGGGGCTTCTTTCTAAGCGGCCCAGGGGCCGCTTGTGCGTACTTACAGGGGCGGCAGCGCCGTCGGGAAGAAGCGAATCTCCGCGTCCTGCTGCGCCAGTGCGTAACCCCGCGCCTGCATGCATTGCTCGTAACCGGCAAGGCTCTGAGACTTTTCTACGCAGGCTTGATTATTGCCCTGAAAGTTCAGTGCCGCGGCGCGACTTTCGGCGACCCACTCGTGGGTGAGCTGGGAAGTCGTCGTCGGCGTTGACGTGGCGCAACCCGCGAAGAGCGTTGATGCCAAGGCCAAGGCCCCCAACCGAATCGTCATGTTTTTCATTTTCTTACTCCTTTCCCCTTCCCGTCGCTAGGAACAGCGAACCTATGGGTGGAACAATAGTCCTAGGAAAAATGATCCGCAAGGGTCCGGTTCATAGCTTTATGACATTTTAATGTCATCTAACAAGGCCCTGAATTGCCCAGGGATTTTTCAGAAAAATCCGTATCAATCTGTTTTTAAAGGATTTACTACGAAAATTAGACGCTAACTGACAGGCTCGCACCTGTCATATAACCGTCATTTAAGGGGATAAAAGCCGACAAACGGTCGTTTTTTCGGCGATATCTCTTGCTTTTCAGGCAGAAAATTAGTCTTCGTCGATCAAACGACCGGAACGAAACTTATGCTTGAGGGTGTACCAGCTGGGGTAGGGAATACGACGAGGGTCCTTTTTAGCGGTCCAAAAGCGCACAACTCGCCCATCGGAAAGACGCAAGGCCTTCGCCACATCCTTATTGGAAATGCCGAGCACGTCCATCCAAGCGCGGAGATCGCGGGCCGTGGGAGGCCACTGGGCCACAGCGCGCTCCGCACGCCCATGCTTATCGAGCTTTTCTTCCGCCGAACCTTGGGTCGCCGAGCCATCCAGCTCAAGCGCTTTGGCGAGGGCCTTGGTGACTTTCTTGCTTTTTTCCGGCATGGACGACTCGCTAGAGCAGCGCTCTCGGAGTGATGATCATGCCATTATCATCTGCGTAAAGGTATGCACCCGGTGCCAAGGTTGCCCCGGCAAAGGTCACCGCGACCTCCCGCTCCCCAATACCTTTCTTGACGCTTTTCCGAGGATGGGCAAAGAGCGCCTGGATACCGAGGTCGATCTCTGGGAAGTCCTGCACGTCCCGCACGGCGCCATAGACAACGATCCCAGCCCAGCCCTGCGCTGCGGCCTTCCGGGCGAGGTTATCCCCAAGCAGCGCGCAGCGGTCTGAGCCGCCGCCATCAACGACCAATACCCGCCCCGCGCCGGGCTCTTCCACCGCCGCGGCAACCAGAGAATTGTCCTCATGGCACTTGATGGTACTGATCGGGCCACCGAAGGCCCGGCGGGCGCCGAAATTTCTAAAGATCGGCGCCAGGACGGTGATCTCTTCCCCAAAAGCGTCGCAGAGGTCCGGCAAAATAAGGGTCATGGCGTGTCTTCTCCCGGGCGCAGGCGAAGCCCGACCCATAAATCGCGGAAAGTAACGGGGCGCACCGCAAGGCTATCGCCCGAAGTCGTGGACGGCGTGGGGCTGAGGCGGGCGCCAGAACTCAGATCAAAGCAGAAACCATGCTTCGGGCACCAAAGCCGGTGCCCATCGCAATCGCCCTTAGCCAGGGCTGCCTCCAGATGGGGGCAGCGGTCTTCGAGCCCGAAGGTCCGCCCCTCCTCCTGAATAAGCAACCAGCGACGGCCGCGATGGGTCCGGGTGATCCGATCCCCATCGCGGAGGGCCTGGGCCCGGGCCATGGGCAGAAAGCCATCGGCCGAAGCCCCGGGGACTCCCCAGGCCATGGCCTTAGCCGCGGTCGGCGATCGCCGTTACGGGGCGCGGCTCGGGACCGATATAGCCCGCGCTCGGACGGATAATGCGGTTGTTCCCGCGTTGCTCCATCACGTGCGCAGCCCACCCCGTAAGGCGAGAGCAGACGAAGATCGGCGTGAACAGCTTCGTGGGGATTCCCATGAAGTGGTAGGCCGACGCGTGGAAGAAGTCCGCGTTGGGGAATAGCTTCTTCTCATCCCACATGAGCGTTTCCACGGCGCAAGACACGGGATAGAGGACCGTGTCGCCCACGGACTCGGCCAGCTTCTCCGACCACTTCTTGATGATGCCGTTGCGCGGATCAGAGGTGCTGTAGATCGCGTGGCCGAAGCCCATGATCTTTTCCTTACGCTCCAGCATACCCTTCAGCCCTTCGATCGCCTCGCCCACGGAAGCAAACTTCTCGATAAGCTCCATGGCCGCCTCGTTCGCACCGCCGTGGAGTGGGCCCCGGAGCGAGCCAATGGCCCCGGTGATGCAGGAGTGCATATCGGACAAGGTGGAGGCGCAAACCCGCGCCGTGAAGGTGGACGCGTTGAACTCATGCTCCGCGTAGAGGATGAGCGAGACGTTCATCACTTGCTCGTGGAGCGCGCTCGGCGCTTCCCCAAGCAGGGTGTGGAGGAAATGGCCGGCAATGGAGTCATCGTCCGTGGCCTCGTCAATCCGCACGCCGTCGTGGGAGAAGCGATACCAGTAGTTGATGATGGACGGGAAAACGGCCAGGAGCCGATCGGCCACGTCACTTTGCTCGGAGAAATCCTGCTCCGTTTCGAGGTTGCCCAGCATGGAGCAACCGGTCCGCATCACATCCATGGGATGGGCGGTGGCGGGAATGCGCTCGAGCACTTCTTTCAGGGCCTGCGGCAGTGCCCGCAGGGACTTCAGCTTAAGGCGATAGGCGTCGAGCTCGGCCTGGGTCGGCAGCGCCCCCTTAAGAATGAGGTGGGCGACCTCTTCAAAGCAGGTGTTCTCGGCCAGATCGGTGATGTCATAGCCCCGATAGGTGAGCCCCGTACCGGTTTTGCCGACGGTGCAGAGGGCCGTTTCCCCTGCGACCTGGCCCCGCAGGCCGGCGCCAGTGAGTTTTTTTCCTTCAGCCATTATTTCGACTCCTTACTGTTTTCACCGAACAGGGCATCGAGCTTCTCTTCGTAAGCGTGATAGCCCAAGAAATCATAGAGATCCATGCGCGTTTGCATGGTTTCCACCACATCTTTCTGATGGCCCTTCTCGCGAATGGCGCGATAAACATTCAAAGCCGCCTGGTTCATGGCCCGGAAGGCGGAGAGGGGATAGAGCGCCATGGCGATCCCCACGGAGCCGAGTTCCTCGCAGCTGTAAAGCGGCGTTTGGCCAAATTCCGTGATGTTCGCCAGCACGGGCACATCCACGGCGTCGACGACTTCCTTATACATGGAAAGATCGGTCATGGCCTCGGCAAAGATGGCATCGGCGCCCGCTTCCACAAAGGCCTGAGCCCGCTCGATCACCGCAGAGAAGCCCTCCACCGCCAGGGCGTCCGTCCGGGCCATGAGGATAAAGTCCGGGTCGCTCTTGGCGTCGGCCGCCGCCTTCAGGCGATCACACATTTCCTCCGTGCTGACGATCGCCTTATTGGGCCGATGACCACACCGCTTCTGCGCCACCTGATCCTCCAGGTGCACAGCACCGGCGCCGGCCCGGATCATTTCCTTAACCGTGCGCGAAATGTTGAACGCCCCGCCCCAGCCCGTATCGATGTCCACCAACAGGGGCAGATCCGTCGCGGCCGTAATACGACGCACGTCCTCCAGGACGTCGTTCATGGACGTAATGCCCAAGTCGGGCAGCCCGTAGGAGGCATTGGCCACCCCGCCCCCGGATAGATAAATGGCGCGATAGCCTACCCGCTCGGCCATCATGGCCGCGTAGGCGTTAATCGTCCCCATGACCTGCAGGGGGCTCTCTTCTTTTAGGGCCGCGCGAAAGCGGGCCCCGGCCGATAACATTCCGCTCATGAGCTCTCTCCTACTCCTCTTTGACATCCCCTGCCCGCAGCTGGGCAGCGTAAAGATCTTCAATGCTTTTTCGCGCCTTCGCGATATGGCGACGCATCAACTGCTCCGCGAAGGGCCCGTCCCTTTCCTTCATGGCGTCCACAATGGCCCGATGCTCCCGAAGGGCCGTTTTCGAACGCACACCCTGAGCGACGAAGGTGCGGCGGTATAGCCGCATGAGGTGATAAAGCTGGTCGCACAGAATGGGAATCAGGGCGGGGTTTTCACTGGCCTGGGCAATGCGAAAGTGAAAATCCAAATCGCCCTGGTCCTGCACATAGGCCGCCCCCTCGTGAAGCGGCGCCCTCCGTTCGTGGTTGTCTAAAAGCCCTTCCAGGGCCGCGAGGGTCTCGGGTGTTGCCCGCTCGGCAGCGAGCCGGCACGCCATGCCTTCGAGGGCCTCCCGCGCGTGGTAAAGGTCAATCAGCTTTGGGAAAGATAGGGAGACAACGCGGGCCCCTAGGTGGGTTGTTCGCTCCAGCAGGTGGCGCTCGGCAAGACGGGCCAGAGCTTCCCTGAGGGGGCCGCGAGAAACGCCAAAGCGCCCGGCCAGCGCGGGCTCCGAAATGCGCTCCCCCGGTTGGAGCTCTCCCGCCACGATCGCCTCCCTAAGACGGAAGAAAACCTGTTCCGCCAGCGTGCCCGTGGTGGCCTCGTCCCCGAGTTCTCCCAGCTCTACCGTACTCAATGCCGCAATCCGTCAACACTTTCCTGAGCGGCGACCCTAGGCTGACATGCCAACGCTGTCAAATAGGAATTTTAAATATATGATAAACAATTACTTAAAGGACAATTGAAGATTATTTCTAGAGTTTTAAGCTGCCCCAGCCGCCCTCTTTCCGGAAAAGCTGTCAACAATACGGGAGCTACCCGAGACGAAAGGCAGCCTCTTCCAATCGCGTGCGCAGCTCGTCGTAGGTGTCCGCTGCGTCAAATTGGGGGAAGGCCGCGCGCACATTCTCCGGGGCCGAGAAAAAGAAGCCCGCGTCGGCCTCCTCGAGCATGGCCGTATCGTTGAAGGAGTCCCCTGCCGCCAGCACCGTATAGCGCAGGTCGTGGAAGGCTTTCACAGCGGCCCGCTTAGGATCGGGTTGGCGAAGGCAATAGCCGGTAATGCGTCCGTCCTCGGCCACTTCAAGGCGATGGCAAAGCAGGAAGGGATTATCGAGCTTAGCCATAAGCGGCATCGCGAACTCGTAAAAGGTGTCGGACAAAATGGCCACTTGAAAGGTCTGGCGAGCCCACTTCATAAATTCCACCGCGCCGGGCAGGGGGTCCATTTCCTGGATCACGGCCTGCACATCGCGCATGGTTAGGCCGTGGGCCTCCAGCACGGCAAGGCGCCCGGTCATGAGCTCGTCGTAGTCGGCAATATCTCGGGTCGTGAGGCGCAGCGCTTCAATCCCCGTACGATCGGCCACCCCCAGCCAAATTTCGGGGATCAGCACACCTTCAAGGTCGAGGCACAACATCTTCATGGGCGGGGGCTCCTCAGCGTCGGCGAGGCGCTAGTGTAGACCGGCCGCCCCACCCTTTCTATGACAGCAGCGGGCGCCCCCCGGGGCTAGCGTTCTGGCAGGCGCACATCCTCAAAGAGCGCTTCGCGACTGGACCGATCCGGCGCGGCAACGGCCGCGTCGACCTGCTCCGCCGTGAGCTGGGGCGCGAAGAGCTCCAGAAATTCATACATGAACCGGCGCAAAAAGGTGCCTCGGCGAAAAGCGATGTAGGTCGTGGAGGGCTCAAAGAGTTGCCGACCGGGCAAGGCCACGAGATCCCGGTCCAGGACTTCGTCGTAGGCCATTTCCGCCAAAATACCAATACCAAGACCCAGCCGAACGTAGGTTTTGATCACGTCGGCATCCGTGGCCGTGAGCACGATGCGGGGCGCCAGGCCCGCGTCAGCGAAAGCGTCATCAAGGCGCTTGCGGCCCGTGTAGCCCTGCACATAGGTGACAATGGGATAGCTGGCCACCGCCTCAAGAGTCGGACGCGCCATGGCCGCCAGGGGGTGGCCTACGGGTACGATTATAGTGCGATTCCAGCGATAGCAGGGCATCACCACAAGCTCGTTGACCGCGCTTAAGGCCTCCGTTGCGATGGCAAAATCCACCGTGCCCTCGGCGGCCATGGCCGCAATCTGCGTGGGACTGCCCTGATTCATATGCAAGGCCACATCGGGGTAGCGCTCGCGAAAGCGGGAGATCACCCCCGGCAGCGCATAGCGCGCCTGGGTATGGGTGGTGGCAATGGTCAGCGCCCCCTTCGCCTCGTTGCTGAACTCCTGGGCCACGCGCTTGATCCCATCGGCGCGACGGAGGATCTCCCCCGCCATTTCAAGAATCACCTTGCCCGCGGGGGTGACGTGGGTGAGGTGCTTGCCGCTGCGAGCAAACACCTCAACACCCAGCTCATCCTCTAGGAGGCGGATCTGCTTGCTGATTCCGGGCTGAGAGGTGAAGAGCGCCTGCGCGGTGGCGGAGACGTTTAAATCGTGATGAGCAACTTCCCAGATGTAGCGCAGCTGCTGAAGTTTCATGGCTACCCCGCCCCGGCATAGAGCACTTTGGCTTATATTTCGAGGTTTATATAACCAAGCGCCTTGCTGTGACGCAAGGACCAGACGCTCTAGGGGGCCTCGTTCGCAATACCATGGGGCACGTGCCCCGCGGCCACCAGATCCCGGGCAGCCTCGCAATGCAGGGCCTGATCATCGAAGAAAATATCCGCCTCGAAGGCCTTCAGAAAGGCGCCCTTCGACCATCCACCAAGAAAAAGACTTTCATCGAGCCGGATATCCCAGGCGCGGAGGGTTCGAATCACCCGCTCATGGGCTGGGGCCGAACGCGCGGTCACCAAGGCAGTCCGAATGGGGCAGGCTTCTGGGGGAAACTCCTGCTGAATGGCGTGCATAGCGGCTAGGAAGGCCTTGAACGGCCCGCCCTGGAGCGGCCGTTTTGCTGCATCGCGCTCCGAGGAGCGAAAGGCCTCGAGCCCCTCCCGCTTGAAGACCTGCTCCGCCTCGTCGGAAAAGAGGACCGCATCGCCATCAAAGGCCAAGCGAAGCACATCGTCCCCCGCGCGCTGGGCCTTGGAGGGCAGTAAGGTGGCCGCGGCAACCCCTGCAGCAAGTGCCTGCCGGACGTCCTCGGCCACGGTAGACAGGAACAAATCGCAGTGGAAGGCTTCCATATAGCGATAGGGACTTTCGCCGCCGCAAAAGGCGGCCCGCTCGATGGCCAAACCATGATGCTGGATGGAGTTGAACACCCGAAGCCCCGTATCGGCGGCATTGCGTGATAGCAAAATGACTTCGATGCGTCCCGGGAGCTGCGCGTTCAAGCGCGAGAGCTTCTGCACCAGGGGGAAGGCTACCCCGGGCTCGAGGGGCTCGTCTTCCCGCGCTATCTGGTATTGCCGATAGGCTTCTACCCCCTCCTCCTCGAAGACCCGGTTGCTTTCATCGAGGTCAAAAAGGGTGCGCGATGACAGCGCAACAACAAGCGGGGCTTTGGCCGGCGAGGCGGGTTCCGTCATAGCGCCTCCCTAGGCGTCCAGATCGGGGATGAGCTTACTCTCCAGGCGAGCCATCATATCCTTCAAGCTCAACTTTCGCTTTTTAAGCCGTTGAATCTGCATGAGATCGCTGTGACGATGGGTCTGCAACATAATGATCAGGTCGTCTAGGTCGCGATGCTCCGTGCGAAGCTCATCGAGCCATTGCAAAACTTGATCCTGTGTCATGGATGCATGTCCTGGGCGCGCCACGCCCTCGGCCTCGGCGAGGGTCGCAGCGTACCCGAAGTGCCCCGCGAGGGCATCCGTTTACCGGAGTTCGGAGGCAGGGCGTTATGCTCGTTCGTCTTCTGCTGGGCCTGCTGGCCCTCACCTTGGCCACGGCGCTCAGCCGCCTCCTGTGGCTGCGCCTGACGCCGGCGGGGCGACGCTGGCTTCTCGGGAGCCTATTCGGAGTGCTCTTCCTCGGGCTCCTGGGCGCAACCGTGGCAGGCCGCGTGCCGTGGCTGATCACCGCCGGCGCGGCCCTCCTACCGATCCTTCGACGTCTACCTTGGCTGCTGCGCCTCATCCGGGGTGCCCAGAGCCTTCGCCAAGGCTTTCGGCGTAGCGTGCCCCTGGGTCTCGTCCCGCTCTTCGACCCCGCGGACGGGCGTTTCGATGCCGAACTCAAGGAGGGCCCTTTTGCGGGGCAACGCCTCAGCGCCCTAGACCGGGACGCCTTAGCGCAATGCGTGGAGGGCTTTCGCAAGGACCCTCTGGCTCAGCATCTCCTGCAGCTGTACCTCATTCAGCGCTTTGGCCCCACTTGGGCCCAGCAACCGCCTTTCAAGCAAACGGAAGTCCCGTCAGGCAGTGCCCCGCCCCTAAGCCGCCGGGACGCCGCGGCGCTCCTCGGCGTAGAGGAGGATGCGGACCCAGCCACGGTGCGCCAGGCTCATCGGCGGCTTATGCAGCGGGTCCACCCCGACCACGGCGGAAGTGACGCCTTGGCCGCTCTCCTCAATGCGGCCAAGGATCGGCTTCTTACACCCTAGGGCTTGAGAATCGTCGCCCCCTGGGTTGTACCGGATTCGAGGTGCCGGTGGGCCTCAGCTGCCGCTTCTAGGGCATAGCGCTGATGAATCTCGACGGTGAGCGCGCCCCGAGCAACCCGCTCGAACACGGCACTGGCAAGGCCTTCCAACTCTTCCCGCGTTTGCGCATAGCTCGCCAGGGTGGGCCGGGTAAAGAAGAGCGACCCCTTCGCCGCCAAAACCGCCGGGGTAACATCCGGTGCGGGGCCCGACGCATTACCAAAGCTCACGAAGAGGCCCCGGGGCGCCAGGCTGTTGAGGGACGCCTCAAAGGTCGCCCGACCAACGGAGTCATAGACCACGGGTACGCCGCGCCCATCCGTGAGGGCCCGCACCTGCTCGGGAATGTCATCGCGCCCCCGGAGAAGGATGTGATCGCACCCATGGCGGGCGACGAGTTCGGCCTTTTCTTCGCTGCCCACCACCCCGATCACCCGGGCGCCGACGTCTTTCGCCCATTGCAGCATCAACAGCCCGGTGCCCCCCGCCGCCGCATGCAGAAGAATCGTGTCCTGGGCAGTGAGCACGCGGGTTTGCGTCAGCAGGTAGGCCGCCGTCATGCCCTTCAACATGATGGCGGCGGCTGTTTCGTCGTCAACCCCGTCGGGAATGGGTAGCAGTTGCGCCTCTGAGCGCAGGGAAGCCGTGGCGTAGGCGCCAAGCGCCCCGGACCCAAAAGCGACCCGATCGCCCACGGCGAAGCGCGTTACCCCGGGGCCGACGGCTTCCACCACCCCACTGGCCTCCAGCCCAAGCCCGCTGGGCAAGGGCACGGGATAGAGCCCTGAGCGGTGGTAGGTATCAATGAAATTGAGGCCGATGGCGCGGTGAGTGACCCGAACCTCGCCGGGGCCCGGCTCCCCCACAGAAACCGTCTCGACCTGAAGAACTTCCGGGCCGCCCGTTTCATAGAAACGAATCGCGCGCTGCGTCATCGTGCTCCCCCTATTCTGCTTACCCATGCCCTGGGCGGAAAAGTAGCAGGCATAAAAAAGGCCGCTTCAGCGGCCTTTTTACCACGGCTACGGGGCCCTTAGGAGGCCAGCGCCGCCCAGTCCGTCACCACAATGCCGGCGGCCATGATGACCACGGAGAGCCAACCCCAGGCGATGAACGCCTTCATCACCAGGTTTTGCTCAAAAAAATCTTCCACGAGGGACCAAAAAAGACGCATGGGGTTCTCCTTGCTTGGGCTGCCGCGGCACCCTGCCTGCGCCGCGGGGCAGACTATAGCAGGGCCTCGGAAAGGCGCACACCCCTAGGCGGAGGCTAAAAGGCGCCCCTCGAGATCGTGTTCATCACTGGCGACGATCTCAACCATCAGCTTGTCTCCGGGCTTCGCCGCCACCCCCGGCAAATAAACCACGCCATCAATTTCCGGCGCATCCCCCGGCCCTCGCGCGATGACCCCGTCCTCGCCGATCTCATCGACCAGCACCTCGAGGGTGGTCCCAACCTTAGCCGCTAAGCGATCGGCACTGATTTCCGCTTGAACCGCCATAAAGGCCTCTAGACGGTCGGCCTTCTCCGCCTCGGAGATCGCACCAGGCAGGGCATTGGCCACGGCGCCCTCCACAGGGGAATAGGTGAAGCATCCCACCCGATCGAGCTGCGCCTCCCTAAGGAAAGTCAGCAAGGTCTCGAAGTCGGCCTCCGTCTCCCCCGGGAAGCCCACGATGAAAGTGCTTCGGAGCGTGAGGTCCGGAACCTGGGCACGCCACTTCATAATGCGCTCGAGCTGCCGCTCCGCGGCCGCAGGACGCCGCATGGCCTTCAAGATGCCCGGGGCAGCGTGCTGCAGGGGCATGTCGAGGTACGGCAGCAAGCGCCCCTCAGCCATCAGCGGGATCAGCTGATCCACGTGCGGGTAGGGATAAACGTAATGGAGCCGCACCCACACGCCTAAGCTGCCTAACGCTTCGCACAAGGGGTTCAGCCGGCTCGCGACCGGACGGCCGCCCCAGAAACTGGTCTTATATTTTAGATCAACGCCGTAAGCGCTTGTATCTTGGGAGATTACCAGGAGCTCTTGCACCCCCGCGGCCACCAGCCGCTCGGCTTCCTGAAGCACCTCCCCGGCGGGCCGAGACACGAGATCCCCGCGCATGGAGGGAATGATGCAGAACGTGCAGCGATGGTTACAGCCCTCGGAAATCTTCAGATAGGCGTAGTGGCGCGGCGTCAGACGAATGCCTTGGGGCGGCACCAGCGACAGATGAGGGTTGTGGCTCGGCGGCGGCAAATGGGTATGCACCGCCTCCACCACCGCCTCGTAAGCGTGCGCCCCGGTGACGGCCAGCACCTCGGGGAAGCGTGTTTGAATGGACGCAGCATCACTGCCGAGGCACCCCGTCACAATCACGCGCCCTTGCTCCGCGAGGGCCTCGCCAATGGCCTCGAGGGACTCCTCCACGGCGGCGTCGATAAAGCCACAGGTATTGACGATAACCAAGTCAGCCTCATGGTAGCCGCCGACGAGGTCGTAGCCTTCCGTTCGGAGCTGGGTCAGGATCCGCTCGGAATCGACTAGCGCCTTCGGGCAGCCCAAACTGACCATGCCTACGCGGCCGCCACCGACCTGTGCTGCGCCTAAACCACCCATGGCCCCAACTCCTATTTAAAGCGACCGCGGAACGCGGGGGGCCTAATAGTAAGCGTTTTCCTTCACGCTGTGATCGGTGGAATCGCGTACGCCCTTCAGCTCTGGCACTTGGGAAAGAAGGGTTTTCTCCACCCCCTGCTTGAGCGTCATATCGACGGCGGCGCAGCCCTGACAGCCGCCCCCAAACTGAAGAATGGCGTGGCCATCGACGATTTCAACGAGGCTCACCATGCCCCCGTGAGCCGCCAGAGAAGGATTGATTTCGTTGTAAAGAATGTAGTTGACCCGGTCTTCCAGAGGACTGTTTTCATCGACCTTGGGCACGCGGGCATTGGGCGCCTTGATCGTGAGCTGCCCCCCGAGCTTGTCCTCCTGAAAATCCACCACTGCGTCCGCTAAGAAGGGTTCGCTGCGTTTTTCAAACCAGGCGGTGAAGCCCGTAAAGGCCACGGGGATGTCATCCTCTTGGGCTTCGCCGGGGCGGCAGTAGGCGATGCACGTTTCCGCCGAGGGGGTGCCCGGATTCGCGACGAATACCCGAATGCCTGTCCCTTCCGCTTCTTGTTTCTCAAGAAGCGTGCGCAAGTAGGCCTGCGCGCCCTCAGAGATCTCGATCATCGCTGTGCCCCTAAATATCCAATCGTTCGACTCGGGTATTCTACGCCCTCCCTTGCGCTCAGGCGAGCCCGCTTGCGAAATATGAGCCCCTTTCAAGTGGGAGGGAGTAGGCCTCAAACGTCCAAGGCAGGGCACTGCTACCATCGCGCCCTCGCAAACAAGAGAGATCGCCATGACCCGTGCGGACCGCCTCAGCGCCCTTCATCAAGCCCTCGCCGAGCGCATTCTTATCCTCGACGGCGCCACCGGGACCATGTATCAGCGCTACGAGCTCAAGGAAGCGGATTATCGAGGGGCGGAATTCGCCCAGCACGGCCAGGATTTAGGGGGCGATAACGAGCTCCTCACCCTCACCCAGCCACACATCGTTCGCGCTGTTCACGACGCGTTCCTGCGCGCCGGCGCTGACATCATTGAGACCAACACCTTCGGCGCCACCCGCATTGCGCAAGCCGATTACGGCCTCGAAGATCAGGTGCCGCGGCTCAATCGCGAAGCGGCTCGCATTGCCCGAGAAGCGGCCGATGCCGCGGGCCGACCCTGCTGGGTGGCCGGGGCCCTTGGGCCCACCAACCGAACCGCTAGCCTCTCCCCCGACGTGAATGACCCGGGTTTCCGAAACGTGAATTTCGACCAACTGGTGGTCGCCTATGAAGAGGCGACCCTGGCGCTCATCGAGGGCGGCGTCGATCTCATCCTCATCGAAACCATTTTTGACACCCTCAATGCCAAGGCGGCGGTCTTCGCCGTGGAGAATGCCTTCGAGAAAGCGGGCGTCACCCTGCCCCTTATCCTTTCCGGCACGATCACCGATGCTTCCGGGCGGACCCTCTCGGGTCAGACCACGGAAGCCTTCTGGGCGGCCCTCCGCCATGCCAAGCCCCTGGCCATTGGGCTGAACTGCGCTCTCGGCGCCGAGGAGCTCCGCCAGTACGTGGCCACCCTGAGCCAGATCGCCGATGTCGCCGTCAGCGCCTACCCCAACGCGGGCCTGCCCAACGAATTCGGCGAGTACGATCAAAGTCCGGAAGCCATGGCCAAGGTGGTGGCGGAGTTCGCCCAGAGCGGCCTTGTGAACCTTCTAGGGGGGTGCTGCGGTACGACCCCTGACCACATCAAAGCCATCGCGGAGGCCGTTCGAGGCCTACCGCCTCGGGTCATTCCCGAGCGCCCGAAGGCCCTTCGCCTGGCCGGCCTCGAGCCCTATACGGTCACGGACGAATCCCTCTTCGTGAACGTGGGGGAGCGCACCAATGTCACCGGATCTCGGCGCTTCGCTCGTCTGATCCGCGAGGAACGCTACGACGAGGCCCTCGCCGTGGCCCGCCAGCAGGTGGAAAACGGCGCCCAGATCATCGACATCAACATGGACGAGGGCATGCTCGATTCCGAAGCGGCCATGGTCCGCTTCCTTAACCTGCTGGCCGCGGAGCCGGACATTGCCCGGGTCCCGTTGATGCTCGATTCCTCTAAATGGAGCGTGCTGGAAGCCGGCCTGAAATGTACCCAAGGCAAGGCCATCGTGAACTCCATCAGCCTGAAGGAAGGACCCGAGCCGTTCCTTGCCCAAGCTGGCCTCGCTCGGCGCTACGGCGCCGCGGTGGTGGTCATGGCCTTCGATGAGCAGGGGCAAGCGGACACCCTCGCCCGGAAGCAAGAGATCTGCGCGCGCTCCTATCAAATTCTGACGCAAGAAGCGGCCTTCCCCGCGGAAGACATCATCTTCGACCCGAACATTTTTGCCATCGGCACGGGCATCGAGGAGCACAATAACTATGCGGTGGACTTCATTGATGCCTGCCGCTGGATTCGGGACCAACTGCCCCACGCCCTGACCTCTGGGGGCGTCTCCAACGTGTCCTTCTCCTTTCGGGGCAACGATCCCGTTCGGGAAGCCATTCATGCGGTCTTCCTCTATCACGCCGTCGCCGCAGGGCTGCGCATGGGCATCGTGAACGCCGGACAGCTTGCCATCTATGAGGACATTCCTGCGGAACTGCGGGAGCGGGCGGAGGATCTCGTGCTCAATCGCCGCGCCGACGCGACGGAACGGCTGCTGGAGGTCGCGAATCAGTTTTCTGGCCAGGGCAAAACCCGAGAGGAAGACCTCAGCTGGCGCGAAGCGCCGGTGGCGGAGCGCCTACGTCATGCCTTGGTGAAGGGCCTGAACCAGTACATTGTGGACGATACGGAAGAGGCTCGACTCACCGTCGACCACCCCCTTTCGGTCATCGAAGGCCCGCTCATGGATGGCATGAATGTGGTCGGCGATCTCTTCGGAGAGGGGAAAATGTTCCTGCCCCAGGTCGTTAAAAGCGCCCGGGTGATGAAGCAGGCCGTGGCCCATTTGATCCCCTTTATCGAGGCCGCCCAGGACGGCAAGAAGGAAAGCAAAGGCACCATGGTGCTGGCCACGGTGAAGGGAGACGTCCACGACATCGGTAAAAACATTGTCGGCGTCGTGTTGCAGTGCAACAACTTCGAGGTGATCGACCTCGGGGTCATGGTGCCCGCGGCGAAAATTTTGGAGAAAGCGCGGGAAGTCAATGCGGACCTCATCGGCCTCTCGGGGTTGATCACCCCTTCCCTGGATGAAATGGTCCATGTGGCCTCGGAAATGACCCGCCTCGGCTTTACGACCCCCCTGCTGATTGGGGGCGCCACCACGTCCAAGGCCCATACGGCGGTGAAAATCGCCCCGGCCTACGAAGGGCCGGTGGTCTACGTAACCGATGCGTCCCGGAGCGTCGGCGTTGCCAGTGCGCTCGTCAGCGACGCTCAGCGTCCCCCGTTCTTGGAGGCCCTGAAGGAGGAATATGCGCAGGTTCGGGCTCGGCAAGCGGGCCGGCGGCCGAATCAGCGCTGGCATAACTACGAAGCCTTAAGGGCTCTGCCGCCTCCCCTGACCGCCGCGCCTGCGCCGGTCCCCAAGCAGCCAGGGGTGCACGTGCTCGCGCCCTACCCCCTCGACGATCTGGTGCCCTACATCGATTGGACGCCCTTCTTTATGACCTGGGAGCTGGCGGGGAAATTTCCCGCGATTCTCACCGACGAAGTGGTTGGCGAGGCCGCCACCGCGCTCTTCGCCGATGCGCAGGCCATGCTAGAGCGCATCGTCACGGAACGCTGGGTGGAAGCGCGGGCGGTCTTCGGATTCTGGCCCGCGGCTCGAAAGGGGCGCGACGACGTACAACTCTTCACGGACGAAGAGCGATCCACAACCCTCGCGACCCTCCATTTCCTTCGTCAGCAGACGATCAAACCCGATGGCAGCGCAAACCTTAGCCTGGCCGATTACGTCGCGCCGGAGGCCGACTGGGTTGGCGGCTTTGCCGTTACCGCGGGGCTCGGGGCGGAGCCTCGGCTGGCCGCCTTCGAGGCCGATCACGACGATTACCAAAGCATTCTCTTCAAGGCGCTGATGGACCGCCTCGCGGAAGCCCTGGCGGAGCGGCTGCACGAGCGGGTCCGGACCACGTTCTGGGGCTATGCGCCGGACGAGCGCCTCGAAGCAGAGGCGCTGCTTGCCGAGCGCTATCGAGGCATTCGCCCGGCGCCGGGCTATCCGGCCTGCCCGGATCATACGGAAAAGGCCACGCTCTTCGAGCTCCTCAATGCCACGGCCCAAGGCCTGAGCCTGACGGAAAGCTTTGCCATGGCCCCGGCCGCTAGCGTGTCCGGCTGGTACTTCGCCCACCCCGAGGCCCGTTATTTCGGCATCGGCAAGATTCAGCGGGATCAGGTGGCGGATTATGCGGCTCGGAAAGGCCTGACACTTCAAGAGGCCGAGCAGTGGCTCGGGCCGAATTTAGGCTACGATCCTCGGGTAAGCGCAGCCTAGGGGGAAGGAGCGGATGACGGTGCAGAACGGCAACGCGGAGGAAGGGGGGGATGCCGAGAACGCGGGAGGCGGTTCCCTCACCTTTATGAACATCGTGATGAGCACGCTCGCAGCGGCCATCGGCGTCCAGTCCAAGGCGAACAAGGAACGGGACTTTAAGCATGGATCAGCCGGCCCCTTCATCGTGGCCGGCCTGATCTTTACGGCGCTATTTGTGGGAACGCTGGTGCTAATCGTGCGCTGGGTACTCAGCAGCGCAACGGGTTAGCCAACCCTAGCCGTTAACCACATACCAAAGGGCCATCCCCGTCACCGCTAGGAACACCACCAGGGCGCCTACCGTATCGGCCTTGCTGTCGGGCCAGAATCCACTCTTTTGCTGCTCGGCACCGTCGCTCATGCTATTTCTCCTCTCGCTAGCGGCGGGCGGATTTTAGTGCGATCGTCCGCAACTTGCTACGCTGTTTCTCCGCCGTTACGTCAAATCGGGCCCTTTGCGCCATGGACCACCAGCTTCTTTCCGCATTTTTCTGGATTTTTACAGGCTCGGCAGTCCTCGCCACCGTCGCGCTCTTTACGCGCCAGCCCATGATCGTGGCCTATCTTGCCCTGGGGGCCCTTCTTGGCCCCTTCGGCCTCGCCTGGGTCACGGATGGCGCTCAGCTCCGCGCTATCGCCGAGATCGGCATTATCTTTTTGCTGTTTCTACTCGGCTTGGAGATGCAACCGCGCAAGCTGCTCGATGTGCTTCGCGAGTCCCTTTGGGTAGGCGTGCTCAGCACCGCGGCCTTCGTTGCCCTCGGAGCGGGCCTCGCCCTCGCCTTTTCCTTTTCCCTTCAGGACGCCGTACTGATCGGGCTGGCGATTAGCTTTAGCTCAACGATTATCGGCATTAAACTTTTACCGACTACCGCTCTGCACCATCGCCACATCGGTGAACTGGTGGTGAGCCTCCTGCTCTTGCAGGACTGCCTGGCCATAGCGGCCCTCCTAGGGCTCGCTCATTTCGCTCCGGGCCTAGAAGACCGGGCACCGATCTGGGTGACCCTCCTCGCCCTGCCCGGGCTAATCCTAGCGGCCGCCCTCGCCGTCCGTTTCCTTTTACTCCCCCTGATCCGCCGCTTTGACGTCATTCAGGAGTACCTATTCCTTCTCGCCATTGGTTGGTGTCTGGGCCTGGCTATGCTCGCCGAAACCCTAGGCCTGTCGCTTGAAATTGGCGCCTTTATTGCTGGTGTTTCGCTAGCCACCAGCCCCATCGCCCTGTTTCTCGCGGAGGCCCTCCGACCCCTACGAGATTTCTTTCTCGTGCTGTTTTTCTTCTCCGTGGGCGCGGCGCTCAACCTGGCCCTCGTGCCGAGCGTGCTCCTGCCGGCGGCCGTCCTGGCCGGAGCCGTGCTGCTGGTCAAGCCGCTGGTGTTCCGCTTCCTACTCGACCAGTTTCAAGAACAGGGGCCGTTGGCCTGGGAAGTGGGTTTTCGTCTCGGGCAGATCAGCGAGTTTTCCCTGCTACTGGTGTTACTTGCCGGCCAGGCACAGCTCATGAGCGAGGGGGCCATCACCACCATCCAAACCGTGGCGGTGCTGACCTTCCTCCTTTCGTCCTACGTGGTGGTGCTGCGCTATCCGACGCCCATCGCCCTTGATGAGCGTCTTCGCCGGCGCTAAAGCAGCCCTAGCCGCGAGCCGCCTTATGGACGAGCAGTCCCCGACCCACCATCTGCCCCGCCAGGATACGATCGAGCGCATCGCTAACGGTTTCCAGGGTCAGGGTCTCCACCAGCGTTTCCAGTTCCGGAAGCGCCCATTCCTGGGCGAGCCGCCCCCAGAGGCGGGTTTTCTCTTCCAGGGGCCACTGGACCGAATCAATGCCCAGCAAATTCACATGGCGGAGGATAAAGGGCAGTACGGTCGCGGGGATGGCCGGCGAGGCCACCAGACCGCAGGCGGCTAGGGAGCCACCGTAGCGGAGGGATTTTACGGCATTAAAGAGGAGTTCCCCGCCCACCGTATCCACCGCACCGGCGAAGCGTTCGGCCAGCAGGGGCTTCGATGCGCCTTGGGCGAGGGCTTCTCGCGTCATCACCTCTCCCGCTCCCAGGCCCTTCAGCCAGTCCGCCCGTTCGGCCTTGCCCGTCACCGCCACCACGTCGTAGCCCAACTGGGCGAGCAGCATGACCGCCACGGAGCCCACGCCGCCCGTCGCCCCCGTAACCAGTACGGGGCCCTGCGCCGGGGCTAGCCCGCCCATGCGCTCGAGCTTATCGACGCATTCCGCCGCCGTGAAACCCGCCGTACCGAGGGCCATGGCCGACCGCAGGGTCAGGCCCTTCGGACAGGGCACAACCCACCCAGCAGGCACCCGAATGCGCTCCCCGAAGCCCCCAGCCGTGCCCATACCAAGGTCGAAGCCAATAACGATGACCGCATCGCCAGGGGCAAAGTTCGGTACCCGGCTCTCAAGCACGATGCCGGAGGCATCAATCCCCGGGGTGTGGGGAAAATGACGGGTGACCCCGGGATTGCCCTGGGCCGACAAGCCATCTTTATAGTTTAGGGAGGAGTAATGCACTTCGATGAGCACATCCCCCTCCGGCAACGCGGCCTCGTCGAGGGTTTCAATTTGGCGGGGGAGCGCATCTCCCTCACGGTGCACAACCAATGCGCGATAAGTGCCCATAAAAAGTCTCCCTAGAGAGCGGCGCGGCGGCCGCCACGGTCATGGTGAAAGGCCTGGTGGCGCTTAGCGCAGCCAGGCGCTGCGATTGAGCAGGCGGCCCAAGGCGCCCTCCAGGGCCCGGCCCAGCGAACCCTGAGCGCCCTGAAGCAAGCGTTCCACGGGGCTTTGCGGCACAGTCCAGCGAACCTCGAAGAGCTCAGCCTCCTCGGCCCGACGAAGCAGGTAGCTATCGCTGGTTTCCAACGCATCGCAGAGCCCGCGAGCCAGGGCGTCAGTTCCAAACCAGCTTTCCCCCGTGGCCACTGCTTCCACGCTGAGGCTCGGCCGCGCGGCCTGCACGGACGCCTTAAAGAGCCGATGCACATCCTCTAGTTCCTCGAGGAATTTAGCCCGGCCCTGCTCCGTATTCTCCCCCAGCACGGTGAGGGTGCGCTTGTATTCACCGGCCGTAAGCACTTCGACGTCCACGTCGTTTTTCTTCAGAAGGCGATGCACATTGGGCACCTGGGCCACGACCCCGATGCTGCCGAGGATGGCGAAGGGCGCGGCGAGAATTTTGTGTCCGAGGGCCGCCATCAAGTAGCCCCCGCTTGCCGCCACTCGGTCCACGGCAATGGTCACCGTGAGCCCTTCCTTCGCGCGAAGGCGTTCCACCTGGGACGCCGCCAGCCCGTAGCTATGGACCATGCCCCCGGGGGACTCCAAGCGAAGGACGACCTCATCGCCGGCCCGCGCTTCGAGGAGGACGGCGCTCACTTCCTCCCGAAGGTACTCCACCGCCGAGGCTTCCATATCGCCGAAGAAGTCGAGCACAAAGACCCGATCCTGCTCCCCTTCGTCCCCTGCACCTTTCTTATCGCGCTGCTTTCGCGCCTTTTTTTCCGCCTTTTGCTGCTTTTTAAAGGTGGCCTGATCCCAGACCGCGCTCTGCACGGCCGCGCGAAGATCGTCGAAGCGCTCGTTTAAGCGCTTGACCTCAATGTAGCCCTCGCTGGGTCCGCGGCGATTGCGCAGCGCCAACCCGGCCATGGCAAATAGCAACACCAAGGCCACAACGAGAAAGGTGATGGCCTTGGCCAAAAACAGCCCGTATTCACTCAAAAATTCCGCCACAAGGGGCTCCCCAAGATGGTTGTAATGTGTGCCCGCGGTCCCAACCCCGGCGCAGGAATGTACCCCCCTACTCCGAACCCGTCCACAGATGCGCCTTGACGCACGCCCTTGCGCCGTTTCCCCACGGCCCAGGCCGCGGTAGCATCCGCGCCCTAGCCTGCATAGGAGCCGCCCCATGACCGCCCTCCGTCTCGAGGATCTCGAAGCGCGCCTGCGACCGCACTTTAAGGCGGAGGCGGCCACCACTATGCGCCGGGTATACCAAATCGTGGCGCAGCAGACGCCCCAATTCTTCCTTCAAGTCGAAGACGGCGCCCTGACCTTGGGCCTGGGCGCCTGGACGGGAACGGGCCTACCCCGGGTGACCTTTTTCTATCCCTCCTTGGATCTGGCCTTTGCCATTTTGGAGGGCGAAGCGGACCCCATGGCGGCTTTCATGGCAGGCGATGTACGGAGCGATGGGCACCTCATCATGGCCCTCCAGCTCGGGCTCCTATTTCCTCCAAAACCCCGCAGTTCAACGCTTTAAGCGCGCTGCGAATTCAGGTAGGGTCCCAGGCGTTTTGTGGCGAGCCCGCAAGCCATCCCCCAACGATTTGCTCTAGGAGTCAGCGTGACGCGAGCCCTCTGGCGGAATTTCCTCGGGAGCGCCCCCGACTGGTACAAGCAAACCCTGCTGGCTTTCCTGATCTTGAATCCCATCGCCCTCTTTGTGGCGGGCCCCTTCGTCACCGGCTGGATTCTGGTGGTGGAATTCATCTTCACCCTCGCCATGGCCTTGCGCTGCTATCCCTTGCAGCCCGGCGGCCTCCTGGCGCTGGAGGCCGTGCTTATCGGCATGACCAATACGGAAAGCATTCGCACCGAGGTCTTCGCGAACTTCCCCGTCATCCTGCTGCTCATGTTCATGGTGGCGGGTATCTACTTCATGCGGGAGCTACTGCTCTTTCTCTTCACGAAGATCCTCCTTGGCGTTCGCTCCAAAGTTCTCCTCTCCTTCATGTTTTCCATTTTCGCCGCCTTCCTATCGGCCTTTTTGGACGCGCTCACGGTAACGGCCGTGATTATCTCCGTCGCCGTCGGGTTTTATTCCATCTACCACAAGGTGGCTTCAGGAAAGAGCATTCATCACGACCACGATTACGGTTCCGACCATGAGGTGGGCGAGATCCACCGCGAGGATCTTGACGGCTTCCGCGCCTTCCTTCGTTCCTTGATGATGCACGCGGCGGTGGGCACGGCCCTGGGCGGCGTCTGCACCACCGTCGGGGAACCCCAGAACCTGCTCATCGCGGGGAAGGCAGGCTGGGAGTTCGTCGAATTTTTCGTGCGCATGGCGCCCGTGACCATGCCCGTGCTGGCCATTGGCCTGATTACCTGCATCGTCCTCGAGCTCACCGGGGCCTTTGGGTATGGGGCCAAGCTGCCAGCGCCCGTGCGGGCCATCCTCAATGACTACGACGTTGAGGAAAGCAAGCGCCGCACCGCGTCCCAAGTTGCCCGGCTCATCATCCAAGGCGCCGCGGCCCTCATCCTTATCGTCGCCCTGGCCATGCACTGGGCGGAAGTGGGCCTCATCGGCCTCATGGTCATCGTCATTCAAACGGCCTTCAATGGGGTGATCGAAGAGCATCAACTCGGAAAGGCCTTCGAAGAGGCGCTGCCCTTTACGGCGCTCCTGGTGGTCTTTTTCAGCGTGGTGGCGGTTATCCACGACCAGCACTTGTTCACGCCGGTCATCAGTTGGGTGCTTGCGCAGAAGGAAAGCCTTCAGCCGGGCCTGTTCTTCATCGCCAATGGGCTGCTCTCGGCCATCAGCGACAACGTTTTCGTGGCAACAGTTTACATCAACGAGGTGCGCCAGGCCCTTGATTTAGGAACGATTACGCGGGACCACTTCGACCGCCTCACCGTGGCCATCAACACCGGAACAAACATTCCGTCTGTCGCCACGCCCAATGGTCAAGCGGCGTTTTTGTTCCTTCTGACCTCCTCCATTGCGCCCCTCATTCGCCTGTCCTACGTGCGCATGGTGGTCATGGCCCTGCCCTACACCATCACCATGGGCGTGACGGGCTTTCTTGCCGTTCAGTATCTACTCTGAGGTCGCGCTAAGGCGCACCCACAAAGGCGACGTGCCTGTCGCCTTCTCCATTTCCTCCAGGTAAGCCCGATGCGCCGCTTCGGCCTCGGGCGTCAAAGCGAGCGTGGGCCGGGGCGGCCAGGATCGGGGAATGAAAACTTTGCTCCCGCCCCGCTCCTCCTGGGCCCCGCTATCCTCCTCACCGAGCCCTAGGGCGGTCTGGCCACCGGTCATGGCGAGGAACACATCCGCTAAAAGCTCGGCGTCAAGGAGTGCCCCGTGGAGCGTTCGCTCCGTGTTGTCGATCTCGTAGCGCCGACACAGGGCATCGAGGCTGTTCTTTTGCCCAGGATGGAGGCGGCGCGCCATCACCAGGGAATCGGTGACCTCACAAATCGATGTCGTACTCTCCGGCCCGTCCTCGAGCCGGCGCCATTCCGCATCGAGGAAGCCGACGTCGAAGGGGGCATTGTGAATAATCACCTCCGCGCCCTCGAGAAAGGATCGCAAAGATGGCGCGATATCCGCGAAGCGCGGCTTATCGGCAAGAAACTCGCTGGTCAAGCCGTGTACGGCCTGGGCTCCCTCGTCGATGGCCCGATCGGGGTTGAGATACTGGTGAAAATGCCGCCCCGTCAGGCGTCGGCCCACGATTTCCACGGCCCCCACCTCGATAATCCGGTGCCCCTCCTGGGGCTCGAGGCCCGTGGTTTCCGTATCCAGCACCACCTGTCTCATGGCGATAGCACCTCGTCAGCGTGTCCCGTTTTTCCCTGCAGAGCGAAGGCCTCAAGGCCCCGGTTCGCGAGGTGATCGGCCAGCTCGTTGCCCGCATCCCCACTGTGTCCCTTCACCCACACCCAGGAGATTTCATGCGGCTTGGCGGCCTCGAGCAGGGCCTGCCATAGCTCCACATTGAGCACGGGCTTTTTGGTCGCCGTACGCCATCCTCGCCGCTGCCAACCCGCGACCCATTCCGTCATGCCCTTCAGCACGTAAACCGAATCCGTATGAAGCGTCACCGCCGACGGCCGCTTAAGCGCCCGCAGGGCTTCAAGCGCCCCCATCAGCTCCATCCGATTATTCGTGGTGGCCGGCGCGCCCCCCCAGAGGTGGCGCTCACGGGATCCGGCACGAAGCACGGCCCCCCAGCCGCCGGGCCCGGGGTTCCCGCGACATGCACCATCGGTCCAGAGTTCAATGGGCGCGATCATCGTTCCCCGGGAAGCGAAGGACTTGGCCCGCATTGCGAGCAGCGCTCGTCCGGCCCGGCGCAGGGGCCTGGCGGTAGGCTAAGGGCAGCGAGTCGCGAAGGGCGAGGGTTGGCGCGTGACGCACCTTTAAAATCCAGGCCGCCCCCAGGGGGGGCTGAAGCACGCTCCGAAAACTTTGAAGCGCTGGCTGATCCCACAGCGCAAGCCCCCAGGGTTCCGGCGGACGACAATGCACAAAGGTCACGTCACCCCGGGAAAAATCGAGCACCGATAGCCAATCCAGCACGCGCCGAGGACCCAGAAAGTGGGCGTTCCAGGGCGCTTGCCGCGGAGTCAGGAGACGCCGCAGCCCCCAGAGGCTGAGGGGGTTGAAGCCCGTCATCAGCAGGCGTCCCCCCGGCGCCAGAACCCGACTGAGTTCCCGGAGGGCCTGCTGCGGGCGATCGGCAAGGTCAAGACCATGAATCGCCACCACCACGTCGAAGGCATCATTCTCGTAGGGCAGATTTGCGGGATCGGCCACGGTGATGGCGCCGCTGCTGATGGCGCGGTGCCGGCTTGGTAAAAGATCCTCTGCGGCACTCAGACGCACAATATGGCTCCGGGCCACGGGCAAAGCATCGGCGAGGCGCTCATCCATGCCCGCCGTCAGCACCAGCGCTCTCGCGCCAGCGCAGCCGCCGAGCTGCTCCCGCAGCGCCTTCAGCTCAGCTTTTTCTAACCGTTTCCCCATGGGCGTTGTGAAAAAGCGCGCCGTTTGCGTGGCCCGGGGTGCATTAAAAGCCGTTTCAAAGCGTAGGGCACACATTTGCGCCTCGTAATTTCATCCTAGAGTCCTTGGGCTGCCTCCCCTATCATAGCGCGCTCCGAAAGCGCGAAGGGTAAGGCCATGAAAGTTTTAGCTGTTCCTGCATTTCAGGACAACTATCTTTGGGTGCTTCACAACACCGCCGGCCAGGCGTGGGTGGTAGATCCGGGCGATGCCGCCCCCGTGGAGGCTGCGCTCGCAGCCCATAACCTTTCCCTAGAAGGCATTTTGATTACGCACCACCATTTTGATCACACCGGTGGGGCCCTGCAACTTGCCGAGGGCGTCCGCCCGATCTACGGCCCTGAGCACAGCCCCTTTGAAGGCATCACCCATCCCCTCGAAGACGGCGCTCGAATTCAGCTCGGCGAGGCGGCCTTCGAGGTCCTGGCCGTGCCGGGACACACCTTGGACCATATTGCCTACTACAACGCAACGGAAGGCCTCCTGTTCTGCGGCGATACCCTCTTTGCAGGCGGCTGTGGCCGGATGTTCGAGGGCACGGCGGAGCAAATGCACGGGAGCCTTCAGCGGCTCGCGGCCTTGCCCGACGCCACCGAGGTGTATTGCGCTCACGAATACACGCTGGCCAACCTGCGCTTCGCCGTCGCGGTGGAACCGGGAAATGAAGCGCTCTTAGCGCGGCAGCAGGCGGCCGAGGCGCTTCGGGCACGGGGCGAGGCCACCGTGCCTAGCACCATTGGCCTTGAACGAGCCACTAACCCCTTTCTACGGGCGGAGGCCCCCGCGGTGCACCAAGCGCTCATCGCGGAAGCCGGCCCGGCCCTCGTCGCGGCGCCCGCATGCGACCGCTTTGGCGCCCTGCGGAGCTGGAAGGATCGTTTCTGATATGCGCCAGTTGAGCTTGGGCCTGAGTGCACTGCTTGTGGTGAGCGGCTGCAGCACGGTGGCGGTTGAGAATGCGGGACCGGTACTTCAGCCCGCGCCGGCGCTAGAGCCCCTCTTTTCCTACGAGCTCGTGCCCTAC
>JADHNU010000033.1 GCA_016779325.1 Pseudomonadales bacterium | reverse complement strand
CGACGGAAGCGGTGCGCATCCTTGGCACCATGCTCGGGGGCTACAACATCCTGCCCCTCGTCGAGCTTCGTGATCACGACACCCTCGCCGCCAGTGCCGCTGCGGAGCTCAAAAACACCCTGCTCATGTTCGACGCCTTCCACGACGTGGCCGAGCGGGCGAAGCAGGGCAATGCGCACGCGGAAGCGGTGCTGAAATCCTGGGCCGACGCGGAGTGGTTTACGCGGCGGGAGGATCTCCCGGAAACCATCAAGATGGTGGTTTTCAAGGTGACCGGGGAAACAAACACGGACGATCTCTCGCCGGCGCAGGACGCTTGGTCTCGTCCGGACATTCCGCTTCACGCTCTAGCCATGTTGAAGAATCCCCGGGACGGCATCACCAACGCCATCGAACAGATCAACGGCCTGAAGGAAACGGGGCTCCCCGTGGCCTACGTGGGCGATGTGGTCGGCACCGGTTCCTCTCGGAAGAGCGCGACCAACTCCGTGCTGTGGCACATGGGTAACGATATTCCCTTCGTGCCCAACAAGCGCCAGGGCGGCGTGGTGCTGGGCTCGAAGATCGCGCCGATCTTCTTTAACACCGTGGAAGATTCCGGGGCCCTGCCCATCGAGTGCCCCGTGGACCAGATGAACATGGGCGACGCCATTGTTATCAAGCCCTATGCCGGGGTGGTGGAGAACGAAGCCGGGGAAGTGATCTCCGAGTTCGCTCTGAAAACCCAGGTGCTCTTGGACGAGGTGAAGGCCGGGGGGCGCATTCCCCTCATCATCGGCCGTAGCCTCACGGAACGGGCCCGGGAAGCCCTGGGCCTGGGCCCGAGCGAGGTGTTCCGCCGTCCGGAAAGTCCCAAGGACAGCGGCGCCGGCTTCACCCTGGCGCAGAAAATTGTCGGCCGCGCCTGCGGCCTGGCGGAAGGGCAGGGCGTGCGCCCGGGCACCTACTGCGAGCCCCGCATGGGGACCGTGGGCTCCCAGGACACGACGGGCCCCATGACCCGAGATGAGCTCAAGGAGCTGGCCTGCCTGGGCTTCTCTGCGGACCTCGTGATGCAGAGCTTCTGCCACACCGCGGCCTATCCCAAGCCCGTGGACATCGAAACGCAGCACACGCTGCCGGACTTCATCAAAAACCGCGGCGGCGTTTCCCTGCGCCCCGGGGACGGCATCATTCATAGCTGGCTGAACCGCATGCTCCTCCCGGATCAGGTGGGCACGGGCGGCGACTCCCACACGCGCTTCCCCCTGGGCATCTCTTTCCCTGCGGGCTCCGGGCTCGTGGCCTTTGCTGCCGCCTTGGGCGTGATGCCCCTCGACATGCCGGAATCGGTGCTGGTGAAGTTCACCGGGGAGATGCAGCCGGGCATCACCCTTCGGGATTTGGTGAACGCCATTCCCTATGCGGCGCTTCAGCGCGGTTTGCTGACCGTGGAGAAGAAGGGCAAGAAGAACGTCTATAACGGCCGCATCCTAGAGATTCAGGGACTCCCGAACCTCACCGTAGAGCAGGCCTTCGAGCTCTCCGATGCCTCTGCCGAGCGTTCTGCCGGGGGCTGCACTATCGATCTGTCGGAAGCGTCCGTGGCCGAGTACCTCCGCTCCAACGTGGTGATGCTGCGCTGGATGATTGCCAACGGCTACGGCGATGTGCGCACCCTCGAGCGTCGGGCCGTGGCCATGGAGGAGTGGCTTGCGAACCCGTCTCTACTGCGCGCCGACGAAAACGCCGAGTACGCGGAAGTCATCGAAATCAACATGTCCGAGATCACCGAGCCCCTGCTGGCGTGCCCGAACGATCCCGATGACGTGAAGCCCCTTTCCGAGGTGGCGGGGACGGAAATCGAAGAGGTTTTCATCGGCTCCTGCATGACCAACATTGGCCACTTCCGGGCCGCCGGCAAGCTGCTTCAGGCCTCCGGGGAAAGCATCCCGAGCCGGCTCTGGATTGCACCGCCAACGCGCATGGATGAGCAGCAGCTGATGGAAGAAGGCTTCTACAACATCTACGCCCAGGCCGGGGCGCGCACGGAAATGCCTGGCTGCAGCCTGTGCATGGGGAACCAGGCGCGGATTCGTGCCGGGTCCACCTGCGTGTCCACTTCCACCCGTAACTTCCCGAACCGGCTGGGGCAGGGGTCGAACGTCTTCCTCGCCTCCGCGGAGCTGGCTGCGGTAGCGGCGATCCTCGGTCGTTTGCCGACGAACGAGGAGTACCAGGGCTATGCGTCGAAGATCAATTCCATGGCCCCGGAAATCTACAATTACCTGAACTTCGATCAGGTGCCCGAGTTTCTGTCTGCGGCGGAGGAAGGTCGCTCTATCGCCAAGGAAATCGTGGTATCCGCCTAGGGCTTAGAACAGCTCGCCCTGAGACGGCCCCGCTTGCGGGGCCGTCTGCATTTTGGGCCGAGGATTTTGCCCCCAGTTCTTTCGACTTCCATGCTCCAAAAGCACCCGACGGCTCTCCCTGCGGCTGGCCTCCGTGCGCTGTGCTTCGCCCATGCGGGCCCGGGCCTCCCGGGCGGCTTGGGTGAAGTCGACCAGGGGGCGAGGGTAGGCGCTCGCCTTTCCCCCGTTTACGGGTTCCGGTCCCGGTGCGCGCAGGCGTACGCCCGCTTGGGCGAGGCGTCGTGCGGCGAGGCGCCAGGGCTGATGGATTTCGTCGCTGCGCAGGGGCGCCAGCTCGGGTACCCAGCGGCGAATGAAGGTGCCCTGGGGGTCAAGCCGTTCTCCCTGGAGCAGAGGGTTGTAGAGGCGCAGGGCATTGATGCCCGTCACGCCGGCCTGCATTTGCAGCTGACTTAAGTGGATGCCCGGTTCGTAATCCAAAAATTGCCGCGCCAGGGGATGATTGAGGGAGCGCCAATCGAGCCACAGAGGGTAGGTCGCGACGGAGACGAGCATGGCGCGCATGCGAAAATTGATCCATCCCCAGTGCTGCAGGGCGCGCATCGCCGCGTCGACGAAGGGCCAGCCAGTTTGCCCCCGGAGCCAGGCGTCTATGCGGTCTTGGGGGGCGGTCGGGCGCAACTGATCGAGCGCCCGGTTAAAGCTTTGAAACTCCAGCGCGGGCTCCGATTCCAGCTTCTGAATGAAGTGGCAGTGCCAATGGAGTCGGGCCTCGAAGGCGCTACGGGCCCGGGGGCTGAGGATCGCGCCCTGGGCGGGATCTTCCCCGGCGGCCCGGGTGCGCTGCACCAAGCGTCGAAGGGACAGGGTGCCGAAGGCAAGGTGCGCCGACAGGCGAGAGCCGCTCTGGAAGGCCGTGGCCGGGGCCGACATACGACGGTGGTAGTCCTCGCCGTCTCGGTTGAAAAAGGCCTCGAGCCGCGCTTGGGCCGCGCTTTCCCCCGCGGCGGGGGAGGGCGCCCGGTGGGTGACCGCAGGATGGAAAGCGGTGACGGGCAGCTGGGCGAACTCGGCTTCCCAGGCGACTGGGGCCGTGCGGGGCCCCGGGAGTTGCGCCGGTGCCGATCGGGCCGGGGCTCGCATATGCGCCTCCCAGCCGGCGCTGAAGCGATTGCGGTTCTTCAAGCCCCGGGTGACGCCGAACTGACGATGTTCGGTCCAGCGTACGCCCTGGCGCCGGCACCACCGGCCCACGGCCTGGTCGCGCTTAAAGGTCCAGTTGTTGCCCGTTTCCTCATGGCTCTCAAGGTGCGTGAAGGCCGTTTCTCGATGGAGCGCAGCGAGGGCTTCGCAGGCGTCGCCACGCAGGAGCCGGAGGGCGCTGCCCCGGGCGCGAAGGGCGCGATCCAGCTCGGCGAGGCTCGCGGCGATGAAGTCAGCGTGCTGGCGGTCGAGGTCGCCCTGGGCCCAAAGCGCGGGTTCAAGAACATAAAACGGCAGCACGGGGCCGCGCTGGGCGGCAGCCCAGAGCGCTTCGTGATCATCGAGGCGTAAGTCGCGCTTAAACCAGACGGCGGTAAGCACCGAATATCTCTCTCTAGTCGTTCAGCGCCCGCTGCTGCGCTAGCATGCCATGACCTCAGAAACGGGCCTAGGGCCCACCCTACGGGAGGAGAACGGATGGCCTATGACAGCCTGGGTGCGGGGGGCGGCGGCGCGCGTAACGTGCTCGGCGGCGTGCTGGAAAGCTGCTCGGACGCGCCCCTGACGGGCTTCTACCGCGATGGCTGCTGCCACACGGGCCCCGAGGACCTCGGCCGGCATGTGGTTTGTGCAGTCATGACCGCGGCCTTTCTCACCTTCTCCCGTGCCATGGGGAACGATCTGCAAACGCCCCGACCCGAGTTCGCCTTCCCGGGCCTTGGGCCTGGCGATCGTTGGTGCTTGTGTGCGGATCGCTGGAGGGAAGCCGATGAGGCGGGCTGCGCGCCCCCGGTGGTGCTCGCCGCCACCCATCAAAATGCCCTGGCGCGCATTGACCGAGACCGGCTTCTGGCCCTGGCCGTGGACCCGCCAAAGCGCGCCTAAGGGGGCCTAAGGAGGCCTAAGGGGGCCTAAGGGGGCCTAGGCGTCCTAGGGCAGGGGGTAGAGGGCGGAGACGTTCACGGGGACGCCGTTGGGCTGCACCACGCTGGCGTGCTGCCGTTGGAAGGCGCGGGCGTCGGGCAGGCCGCAGGCATGGGCCAACTGCGCAACCTCCTTAACCAAGTTATGGTGGTAGTGCACCACCCGTTCCGCTTTATCGCTGGGTACCAGCCCCCGCTGGAGGCGGGGGTCGTGGGTGGTAATGCCCGTGGGGCAGGTGTTTTGGTTGCACTGCAGCGCCTGGATGCAGCCAAGGGAGAACATGAAGCCTCGGGCGGTGACGCACACGTCAGCACCGAGGCACAGGGCAAAGGCCACGTCCGTCGGGGTGATGAGTTTGCCGGACGCAACGATCCGCACCCGGTCCCGCAGCCCGGCGGCGCGCAAGGTGTTATCCACCAGGGGTAGGCTATCGCGCAGGAGCAACCCGACGTCATCGAGGAGGGCCATGGGGGCTGCGCCGGTGCCGCCGTCGCCGCTGTCCAGCGTGAGGAAATCCGGTGCACTTTTGATGCCGCGGCGGTGGATTTCTTCGCAAAGCGTCGTCAGCCACGCTTCACTGCCGAGGACAAATTTCAGGCCCGTCGGTTTGCCGGTGATTTCCCGCACCCGGGCGAGGAAATCGAGGCAGCTGGGCACGTCCGTGATCTCCCGATGGCGATTGGGCGAGAGCGAATCCTGGCCTTCGGGAATGCCGCGTGCCCGGGCAATGGCGGGGGTGACCTTTGCCCCGGGCAGCACGCCGCCTTTCCCAGGTTTAGCACCCTGGGACAGCTTGATTTCAAACATCTTCACCTGGCGATGCTGCGCGACGGTCAGAAGCTTGTCCTCATCGAGGGCGCCGGAGGCTGTGCGCACGCCATACTTCGCTGTACCCAGCTGGAAGACAATGTCGGCGCCGCTTTCGAGATGAATGGGCGCAAGGCCGCCTTCCCCCGTGTTGATCCAGCAGCCGGCCTTGGCCGCGCCGAGGCCCAGGGCGCGAATGGCGACGTCCGATAGGGCGCCGTAGCTCAACCCCGACATGTGAAAGAAGCCCTGGGCTTCATAGGGTTGGCGACAAAAGGGCCCAAAGCGCAACGCCGGCGATGCTTGGCAGTCCTCGTCAAGGCGGGCAAAGGGCGCGTTCAAAAACCTCACCGTTCCCGGCACCGTGGCATTTTTCGTACTGCCGAAGGCAACGGTGTTGTCGAGGTTCTTGGCGGCCCGGTACACCCAGCTCCGCTGCGCTCGGTTAAAGGGCATTTCCTCCCGGTCCATGGCAAAGAAGTATTGGCGAAGGTAAATGCCAAGGTGTTCGAGTTGATACCGCGCTCGGCCCAGGATCGGATAGTTACGGAGCAAGGTGTGCGCCGTTTGCTGGCGGTCTTCGAGGTAGGCCTTCAGAAGGAGGGCCGCACCGACGATTAGGAGGAGCCAGAGCAGCGTACTCATGAGCGAAGGGGTCTCCTTTTAAATTTTCCCGGGTTCGAGCGCGAGGGACGACGGGCCGGCGCTGGCCGTTGCTTCGGCGTCCTCGGCGCGGGGATCAAGCTCTAGCCCCGCGGGGGTGAGACTGGCCGAAAGCACAAAATGTTCCGTCTCCTGGAGCACGGGGCGGGGCTTCTGCCGCCGTTGCTGGGAGATGCCCAGGGCAAACACCAGCAGCATCGTGCCAACAAACCACCATAGACCGGAAGGGCCGAGGCGCTGCATGGCGAAGGCGGCCAGGGGCGCGCCGACAGCGGAGGTGGCGCCATAGGTGAGCAGGAGGCTGGTGCCAATCATCACGAACTGCGCAGGCTCGGCCCGGTCATTCGCGTGAGCGCTGCAGATGGCGTACAGCGTGAGCACGCAGCCGCCCCAGAGCGTCGCAAGGGCGATAAGGAAGCCCGCCGGGGCGGAGGAAAAGAGCGCCAGGGCAAAGGCTACCCCCGCGCCCGCGAGGCTGGAAAACAGCAGCACCAGGCGGCGATCGAGATGATCCGACAGGCGGCCCAGGGGATATTGGAACAGGGCAGCCCCCAGGGTAGCGCCGCTAATGAGCCAGGTAACGGCTTGCGTTTCTAGGCCGAGGGTGCGCCCGTAGACCGGGCCCAGGGCCCAGAAGCTACCGGTGATAAGCCCAAGCATGGCGGCGCCGCCCAGGCCCACGGGGCTAATGCGCCACAGGGCGCGCAGGTCGAGCTGCACATCGGCAATGGGCGCAGGCGCCGTGGCCCCACTTAGGGAAACGGGAATGACGGCAAGGGACAAAAGCACGGCGGCGCCGGCGAAGAGCATGGGGTCCTGAGCTGGGGCCAAATTCACGGCTTGCTGACCAAGGATAATCATCACCAGATTGATGATGGTGTAGATCGATAGGAGGGCGCCCCGCCCGTCGCTGGACGCCCGCTCGTTTAGCCAGCTTTCGATAATCATGTAGAGGCCGGACATGCACGCGCCGGTGGCGGCGCGCAGGAGGGTCCAGCTGATCACTTCGGGCACCATGGGAAACAGCAGCACGAGGGCCGAGAAGGCGCTTGAAAGCACGGCAAAACTGCGAATGTGCCCCACCCGGCGCACCACCCGGGGCGTGATCAGGCAGCCCGCAATAAAGCCAAGAAAGTAGGCTGAGCCGGTGATCGCGATGGCGCTATCGCTAAAGCCCTCGGCCACGGCCCGGAGGGGGAGCGCGGTAAAGGACAACCCATGGCCGACCAATAGGAACGCGTCCGAAAGCAGCAGGGCTGCGACGGGCAGAAGCATGGCAGGCATGGTGGTGGACTCACGCAAAGATGGGCGCAGGATCTAGTTTACCGCTTCACCGTGAATCGCGTCTGAATAAACCACAGCGCGGCCGGCTTCCTGGGCCATGACGAAGCTCGGCTTAAGCACTTCAAAGAAGGGCGACAGGTCAAAATCTCTCGGCGTGATGAGGGTAGGGTGGCGGGGCTGGAGCGGTAGCGGTTCCCCCCGCCGCAGCGCTTCGGGATCGAGCACCTCGGGCAGGATGGGGTAGCCCACCTGGGCGAAGGCCTCGGCAATGAGCGTTGAGCAGATGGCCCGGGTTGGGTCCCCCGAACCCAAGCTAATGAGCCGCCGCCGCCAGGGTGACGGCACGGGGGGCAGGGGGAAAAGATAGCGTGCCAGATCGATGATATTGCGCAGGTCGTAATGGTGCCCGAGGCGCCCCAGGGCGTGGTCTACCACGCGCCGACCTTGGCTGGGGGGCAAGCCCCAGGGCCGGCAAATACGCACGTTGCTGCCGAGGTAGACGCGGGCCGGGACGCAGCGCACCCCCTCGGCGACATCCGCTTCGATGAGGTGCACGTCATCGCGTGGACCGGGATAGGGGCCCAGCACCAGCGCGGCATGGGACCAGGTGGATTGGGTCAGGTATTTAATCGCCGTGGAAATACGGCTGCTGCCCTCAACCAGTAGAACATCGCCCGTTTGCAAGTAGGGGAGCCAAGAGCCTAGGCCGGATACGGCGCCTCCGCCTTTGCCCGGGCGGGCCTCCGTAAGGAAATTGGCGAGGCGTCCGCCGACCTGCTCAAGCCACTCCCCCCGTCCACCCATGCGCGCCCTGCTCCTTTTCCCTAAGTGCCTTTACGCAAGGCCGGAAAGGCCAGCTTAGCGACTTCTTCGAAGTGACTCACGTAATGAAGCGTCAGCCCCTTGGTCACGGCCGCGGGCAAGGGGGCGACATCGCGGGCGTTCGCCGCGGGAAGGAGGACCGTTTTTACCCCCTCGCGCTGGGCGGCAACCAGCTTTTCCCGAATGCCGCCGACGGGATAAACGGCGCCCCCCAGGGTCAGCTCTCCGGTCATGGCGAGGCGTCGCTTAGGCGCCGTGCCGAGGGCCAGGGAAAGGAGCGCCGTCGCGATGGTGATGCCGGCGCTGGGGCCGTCCTTGGGGGTGGCGCCGGCGGGAACATGGAGGTGAATACGCTGCTCTAGCAGGTCCGAGAGATCGACGCCGAGCGCCGGCGCCCGATCCCGAAGGTGTTGCCAGGCGAGCGTGGCCGATTCCTGCATGACGCTACCAAGCTGGCCCGTCAGGGTCAGCCCGCCTTGCTTATCTGGCACCGCGGACACTTCGATGGGCAAGGTGGCGCCGCCGACCGCGGTCCAAGCCAGCCCCAAGGCCTGCCCGGGCCGATCCCGCGGAGGCGCCGGCGGCTCCGGCGCGGGACCGAGGGCTTCGGTCAGGGCGGCCGCGTCCCAGCGCAGAATGGCGTTGCGGTCCTCGAGCAGTCGGCGGGCCGATTTTCGAGCCAGCTTCCCCAGCGTGTGATCCAGCTGCCGGACGCCGGCTTCCCGGGCGTAGTGTTCGATCAGGCTACGGAGACTCGCCCGGGGCAGCTTGAATGCCTTGCGGGGAATGCCCGCCTCCGCAAGGCGCCGGGGCAGGAGATGCCGTTCTGCAATGGCAATTTTCTCCTCGGCTAAATAGCCCGACAGGGTGATGCGTTCCATGCGGTCGAGGAGGGGCGCGGGAATGGTGTCGAGCTGGTTCGCCGTGCACAGGAAGAGGGCCCGGGAAAGATCGAGGGGCAGATCCAGGTAATGGTCGAGAAAGCTGTGGTTTTGGCCTGGGTCGAGGAGCTCCAGGAGCGCCGCGCTGGGATCGCCCCCGGGGCCCTGGGAAAGCTTGTCGATTTCGTCGATGAGAATCACCGGATTCATCTGCTCACTATCCACCAGGGCGCGGACCAGCTTGCCCGGCTGGGCGCCAATATAGGTGCGCCGGTGGCCCTTGATTTCCGCCTCGTCGCGCAGGCCGCCGACGGAGAAGCGAAAGAAGGGCCTGCCCGCGGCCTCCGCGAGGGCCGCTCCGAGGGAGGTTTTCCCCACGCCCGGCGGGCCAAGAAGGAGCAGCACGGACCCCCCCACTTCTCCCCGGAGCGCGCCCACGGCGAGGTGCTCAAGGATTCGGTCCTTAACGTCCTCGAGGCCGCTATGGTGTCGATCGAGCACGGCCGCCGCCGTTGCCAGATCGAGCTGGTCGCGCCCGTAGTGGCCCCAGGGAATGCGACTGGCCCAGTCGAGGTAGGTGCGCGTGACGTTGTACTCCGGCGAGCTCGGCTCGAGCACGGTCAGCTTCTCAAACTCCTCCTCTAGGCGCTTCTCCACAGCCTCGGGCACCTTGCGGGCTTCAAGGCGCTTGCGGAAGCGGTCCGCATCAGCTTGCCGGTCATCCTTGCTCAGGCCCAGCTCCTTTTGGATGAACTTCAGCTGCTCACGAAGGAAAGCCTTGCGCTGATGGTCTTGCACCGTGTGATCGACGTGATCGCGAATTTCCTTCTGCGCCCGCGCAATGGCCACCTCGTGGCGCAGCAGCTCAAGCACCTTCTCCAGACGGGATAGGAGGGGCAAGGTTTCAAGGATGCGCTGCAGCGCTGGGCTGTCGGCGGAGGTGAGGCTGGCGGCGAAGTCTGCCAGCTGGGCTGGGGCATTGGGGTTCGAGCGTGCCAGGAAGACTTTAAGCTCTTCCCCGTAGAGCGGGTTCAGGGGCACCAGCTCCTTGAGCGTGTTAATGACGGCGACGGCGTAGGCCTTTACCTCGTCGGCATCCGAGGGCGGCAGGGCCCGTTCCGGGTGGTAGCGAACCCGCGCGGCCAGGGGCAGGGTTTCCCGCGTCCAACTGCTTATCTCGAAGCGCTCAAGGCCTTCAAGCAGCACGTGTAGCACGTCGTCATGGCGCTGCAACTTATGGATCCGACACAACGTACCCACGCGATGCAGCTGGGAAGGCCTGGGCGCTTCCTGAAGCGGCTCCCGCGCCATGAGCACGCCTACCACGTCCTGGCCTCGATCCCGAAGGGCCTTGAAAGTGGGCAGCCAGAGCTCGGCGCTCATCACCACGGGATAGGCCTGCCCAGGGAAAAAGGGCCGGCTATCTTGGGCCAGGAGGAAAATCGTTCCCGGCAGGGCGTCGCTTGGGACCACAAGCGCGTGGCTCCGGTCCTCGGGCTCAGGGGTGGGGGATAACATGGCCTTGCCTCTTTCGGTGCGCGGCGCGCGCGGACCTCACCTATATGGGGACGTCTCTAGGCGCTTAAAGAGGCCCGCAAGTCTTAGGCTGGGGAAAAGCGGAGCGGAGTGCGCAGCGGCGCCGGCGGTGGACCATCATCGCCTCGGCCAATCATTTCATCAAAGGGAGAATGATGGCGCAGTACGCCTTCCCTAAGTCCCAGTTGGTAGAGCGCCCGCCCCGCGGCATGGGCGCTGGGAAACTGCACGGGGTGCGCATCCCGGCTGCGCTTACGCAGGGGTTCGTCGTCGATGAGGACAAGATAGATCACCCCATCGAGGGACAGGATCTCTGCCGTAGGTGGCGTGCCCTGGGCGACGGCGGTGCGCAGCGAACGATAATTCATAAGACGTCATCCTGCTTACGACGGTTGTCGAGGGGCCCGTGTCGCGATGGCATAATAGTCCGCGAGCGCTATCATGCAACGCCGCAAGACCCGCCCTCTGGGCGCGGGTTGCGCATCTCGATTGATGAGTGAGGACCTATGGCACGCTTTGAACACAGTGGAGAAGAGGATCGGGATCGCCCGCTCTATCGGATCCGACACTCCCTGGCCCACGTGTTGGCGCAGGCGGTCCTGGAGCTTCGCCCGGGCTCAACGCTTGGTTTTGGCCCCCCCATCGATGACGGCTTCTACTACGACTTCCTGCTCTCGGAGCCGTTGACGGACGCGGATTTCCCCGAGCTCGAACGGCGCATGAAAAAGATCATCAAGAAGGGTCAGCGCTTTGACCGGGAAGATCTCCCCTATGATGCGGCCATGGCGCGCCTCGAGGAGATGGGTGAGCCCTACAAGCGGGAGTACGCGGAGACGCTCTTTGAGCGGCATAACTTAGAAGCCCTCACCTTTTATCGCAATGGGCCCTTTCTCGACATGTGCGAAGGGCCCCACGTGGAGACCACGAAGGCCATCCCCCGGGATGCCTTCAAGCTGCGCAGCCTCGCCGGCGCCTATTGGCGCGGTGATTCGCGCAACGTCATGATGACGCGCATCTACGCCTGGGCCTTTGAAACGAAGGACGAGCTTGATGCTCACGTGGCGGCCTATGAAGAGGCCCTGGCCCGGGATCATAAAAAGCTCGGCCGCGAGCTCGACATCTACCATATCGATCAAACGATCGGTAAAGGTTTACCGCTGTGGTTGCCTAAGGGCACGGTCATTCGCGATGAGCTTGAGCGCTACGCCAAGGATCTTGAGTTCCGCTATGGCTACGACCGAGTCACCACGCCACCGCTGGCGAAGGTTGATCTTTACTGGCAGTCCGGGCATCTCCCCTATTACCAGGACGCCATGTTCCCGGTGATGGAGGTGGAGGATCACGCTGATGAGGCTGGGGCAGGGGAGGAAGGCGGCGCCGAGGGTCGGGTGAAGGAGCGCTACGTGCTTCGGCCCATGAATTGCCCCCATCATCATCGCGTCTTTGCGGCCCGGCCTCGATCCTATCGCGATTTGCCCCTTCGCCTTGCCGAGTATGGGCAGGTTTATCGCTGGGAAGAATCCGGGGCCGTGGGCGGGCTTGTCCGCGTGCGGGGTATGTGCATGAACGACGCGCACATTTACTGCACGGAAGAGCAGATCAAAGACGAGTTCAAGGCGGTGCTACAGATGTATCAAGAGGCCTACGCCGTGCTCGGGGTGACCGATTATCGAGTTCGGCTATCGCGCTGGGATCCGGAGGACGAGAAGGGCAAGGAAAAGTACATCAACGACCCGCCGGCCTGGGCCCATGCGGAGCGCGTGCTCCAGGAGGTGCTCGACGAGCTCGGCTGGGACTACTTCGACGGCCCCGGGGAAGCGGCGTTTTACGGGCCGAAAATCGACATTCAGTTCAAGACCGTCACCGGGCGGGAAGAAACCGTTTCCACCGTGCAGCTCGATTTTGCTCAGCCGGGCCGACTGGGGCTGGAATACAAGGGCGCCGATGGCGCACTCCATACCCCCTGGGTGATCCACCGAGCGCCGTTCTCCACCCACGAACGAATGGTCGCGTTCCTACTGGAACACTACGGCGGTGCCTTTCCTGCTTGGCTGGCCCCGGTGCAGGTGCAGGTCATCACCGTGGCCGATCGCTTCAATGACTACGGTCAGGCGCTTGTGCGCCGGCTCCGCGGCAAGCGGGTGCGGGCGGAGATGGCCGCTGAGGGAGAGACCGTGGGTCGGAAGATTCGCGAAGGCACGACGCAGAAAATTCCGAACCTGCTCATCATCGGCGAACGGGAAGTGGAAGAGGGCACAGTCACCCTGCGGCGCTATGGCGTAGAGGAACAGATCACCCTCAGCCAAGACGCTTTCGTCGCTGCGCTCCTTGAGACCATCGACAACCGGGCGCCGGCGTTCCAGCTGCCTGAGGCGGGCTAGGGCGGTACGGTGGAGCCGGTCGCGGTCGACGGGGCGTGCTATTTGCTTCCCGTCGAGGCGGGCCGGCACGCCCCAGCGCTTGCCGCGCGTCTCTTCGACGCGGTGCACCAGTCTCAAGCGCATCTTGCGCCCTGGCTCCCCTGGTGCACTTCCGCCTACGACCTGGCGGCGGCTCAGGCCTACCTGGAGGAACCCAGCCCGGAGCGGCGCTTCCTACTGCTGTCGCGTGAGGCCGAGGACGCCGCGCCTTGGGTGCTCGGCGCCTTCGGTTTGCTTCTGGAGGACGGTCACGATCGCGCCTGGAAACTGGGCTATTGGATTCGCGAAGACGCCACTGGGCGGGGCTTGGGGCGGCGAGGCGCCGCCGCGGCGGCACACTACGCCTTCACGGTTCTCGGGGCGCTTCGGCTTACCCTGCTCATTGCGGTGCATAACCGGGCGAGCCAGCGGGTGGCTGAGGCCATCGGCGCAGAGCGGGAAGGCTGCCTCCACCAGCGCTTGCGCCTACCCTCAGGCCAGACCGACGCTTACGTCTACGGCTTACTGCCCGAGGCGCTGGCGCCGGCCTGGGGGCCTCCAGGGCCCTAGAGGATTCGCGATGGGCCGTGGCCTGCCCAGTAGCGATCCCGCAGCAAGCGCTTATAGAGCTTGCCCGTGGGATGGCGCGGCAGCTCCGCTTCGAAGTCCACGGAGCGGGGGCACTTCAGGTGGGCAAGGTGGCTGCGGCAGAAGGCGATGAGCTCCTCCGCCAATTCGGGCCCCGCGAGGTCCATGGAAATCGGCTGCACCACGGCCTTAACCTCTTCCCCAAACTCCTCGTTCGGCACGCCGAAGACGGCCACGTCGGCCACCTTTTCGTGGGTGACCAGAAGGTTCTCCACTTCCTGCGGATAAATATTGACGCCGCCGGAGATGATCATGAAGGTCTTCCGGTCCGTCAAGAATAGGTAGCCGTCCTCATCGACGTAGCCCATATCCCCAAGCGTGGTCCAGCCGCGATGGGAAGGGTGCTGGGAGTCCGCGGTTTTGCCCGGATCGTTGTGGTACTCGAAGGTGCCGCCATCGCTGAAGTAGATGGTGCCCGTTTCCCCCGTGGGCACCGGATTGCCCTCGTCGTCGCAAATATGTACGGCGCCCATGAGGGGCCGGCCCACGGTACCGGGATGGGCGAGCCATTCCTGGGGTCCGGCCGCGCAGAAACCGTTGCCTTCCGTGCCGGCGTAGTACTCGTGAATGACCGGTCCCCACCAGTCCATCATGGCTTGCTTTACGGGCACGGGGCAGGGGGCTGCCGCGTGAATGGCCACTTTGAGGCTGCCGACGTCGTAGCGAAGCCGATCCGCTTCCGGCAGCTTGAGCATGCGCACGAACATGGTGGGCACGAACTGAGCATGGGTAATTTTGTGGGTCTCCATGAGCCCGAGGGCCTGCTCCGGGTCGAAGCGCTCCATGATGAGGGAGGTGCCACCGTGGCGCATCACCGCCATGTTGTAGCGTAGGGGCGCCGAATGGTAGAGGGGCGCCGGTGATAGGTAGCGGACGTTTTCATCCATCTGATAGAGCGCCTGGGTGAGCCCCAGGAGGCCGCCGGCATTGCCGAGGGGTTCGCCGCTCAGGGGGACCTTGATGCCCTTCGGCCGTCCCGTGGTGCCCGAGGAATAGAGCATGTCGGCCCCTTCCGTTTCGTCCCCGATGGGGGTGTCGGGCTGGTCTGCGACGGCTGCCTCCCAGCTTTCGAAGCCGTCGGTCGTGCCATCAAGCATGAAGCGATGCACCTTCAGCCGAGGCGCGAGCCGCTCCGCGAGGTCCCGCTGGGCCACGGTGGTGATAAAGACTTTGGCCTCGCAGTCCTCGACGATATAGGCGACTTCCTCTTCCTGGAGCCGGTAGCTAATCGCCGTGTAATAGAGTCCGGCCCGTTGGGCAGCCCAGCAGATCGCGAAGAACGCGGGGTGGTTCTCCATCATGATGGCGATGTGGTCACCGGTTTTCAGGCCGAGCGCTCGGAACAGCTGGGCGCCTTGATTAGAGCGGGCTTCCAGCTGGCCGTAGGTCACCGTTTCCCCCGAACCCGCCAAGATATAGGCCGGTTTTTCCGGGTTCTTTGCCGCGTGAATTCCAGGATGCATGAAGCGTAGGTCTCCTTGTGACCGAGGGGCCTAGGGGCTGCTCAGGGCAGCCGTCTGGCGAAGGGATAGGTAATCGACAAGAATTTCCGCGCCTTCCGCAAGCAACGCGTCGCGCTCGTCCTCTTCTTCCGTTTCTGCGGCCGCGGCGTCCGGGGCTTCGCCGTCTAAGCGATCTGCCAGGGCACTTGCGGCTTTGACGGTGGCGTCTTCCGTGCCGCTGCTGTCCTCGTCGGCGGCCGCGTCGTCGTTCTTGGTCTCGAGCTCATCTAAGCTGGCGAACTCCGGGAGGCCCTTGGCGCTGCGCCGGGTGTTCTCAATGGCGAGGCGGAGCGCTTCATCTTCTTCCCGCTCTGCGCGCCGCTGCGCCTCTTGTAGGGGCAGGCGATTCCGGGCACTGCGGGCCCGAGCCCGCTCGACCATGGCCTCGAGGTAGGCAAAATCCGGATCACTCTCTACGCGGCTTTCGTGCCGGTCTTCCAGTAGGGCCAGGAGCGGCGCGAGGTTTGGCCCTCGGCGGTAGCGCGTAGGCCGAATGACGTCCCAGGGGAGGGCGTCGTCGAGCGTGCTTTCCCCAATCTCGTCGCGGTCATACACCTCGGGATATTCAATATCGGGGATGACGCCCTGGTGTTGGGTGCTCTGCCCGGACACGCGATAGAACTTCGCTTGGGTCATCTTGAGCTGGCCCCGGTTAAGGGGGATCAAGGTTTGCACCGTGCCTTTGCCGAAGGTTTGCCCGCCGATCACCAAGCCCCGCTGATAGTCTTGGATGGCGCCGGCGAAAATCTCCGAGGCGGACGCGGAAAGGCGATTCACCAGCACGGCGAGGGGGCCGTCCCAGGCGACCTGGCCATCCTCATCGTTAAACAGATCGACCCGGCCGCTGGCGCTGCGAATCTGAACCGTGGGTCCGGCTTCGATGAACAAGCCGGTGAGGGCGTTGGCCTCCTGGAGGGAGCCGCCGCCGTTGTTTCGGAGATCGACCACGATGCCATCCACGGGCTCGCAGGCGTCCAGGTCGGCAGCCGGGTCCGCATCGGCGTCCGCCTCCGGGCGCCGCTCACAGTTCAGCTCTTCGATAAGGCGCTGCACATCCCGAGTGGTGCTTTTGTATTCCGGATCGCCCTGCTGAAGGGCCTTGAAGTCGATGTAAAAGGTGGGGATATCGATGACGCCGATCCGGAAGGCTTCGGCGCCGCGGGAGACGTCCATCACCTCGCTCTGCGCTGATTGCTCTTCCAGCTTCACGGCTTCCCGCACCAGGCTGAGCACGCGCGGGGGTGCCCCGGCTTCGCTGTCCGGCGGGAGCACTTCGAGGCGTACCGTAGTGCCCGCGGGCCCGCGGATAAGATCGACGACGTCATCGAGGCGCCAGCCCACCACGTCGACGAACTCGCCGTCGTCGCCCTGGGCCACGGCGCTGATGCGATCAGCGGGTTTGATCTGCTTGCTCTTTTCCGCTGGTCCTGCGGGCACGAGGCTGGCGATGGTGGTGTACTCATCTTCCACCCGCAGCACTGCGCCGATGCCTTCGAGGGAGAGACTCATCTGGATGTTGAAGTTTTCCGACGTGCGCGGGGAAAAGTATTGGGTGTGGGGATCGTAGCTGGCCGACAGCGCATTCATGTACAGCTGGAAGGCGTCTTCCGACGTGGTCTGCCTGAGGCGGTGGAGCCGGTTCCGATAGCGTTTCTCGAGGAGCGGGCCGATGTCCTCCTCCGCCTTGTCCGCCAGCTTCAGAGACAGGACGCTGGCCTTAAGGCGCCGGCGCCAGAGATCTTCCCGGGCGGCCGCATCGCTTAGAAAAGGTTCTTCGCTGCGATCCATCGCGAGGTACTCCTCGCGCTCAAAATCGAGGGTGTCGATGCCGCGGGCCAAGTAGGCCAGAAGGGTTTCGAGCTGCTCTTCCGCGGCCGTTTGGTAGCGATTGAAAATTTCGAAGGCAGGGGCGAGATCGCCCCGACGCAGGGCGTCATCCAAGGTGAAGCGGTAGCGCTCGAACCGGGCGATATCCTCTTCGAGGAAATAGGCGCGCTGCGGATCGAGGGCATCGAGGTAGTGATCGAGGGTGTCGCTCGAGAGCGCATCGTCGATGGGACGGCGAACGTAGTGGTGCCGCGCGAGCTGCTCGAGGACGGCGAGGGCCGTCTGCGGATGTTCGGCGTCGGGCGCCAACGGCACCAGGGGGCCGTCCTCCCGGAGCGCGTCGCCCTCGGCGAGCGTATCCGGGGCGCTCGCGAGCGCCGCGCCCGCAAGGGAAAGGGCGAAGAGCGCGGTCGTGATGGGCCGAAAAAGCAGGTTTCGCATGCGTCTCATCCTAGGGTGAGCAGGAGTGCGGAGGGACGCCTTTGGCTCGGGTGCCAGCCCCGCGTTGCCCAGGTATAGTAGGCGTCGCCATTCAGCCCACGCAACCGCAGCGATGGCTTGCGTCCGAACTCGGGGGAGAGCTCGGGCGATTCTTCCCCCAGCATTGGAGTAGTCCCTATGGCCCTGGCCCGCTTTTCCTATCTTGGCGCTCTGCTCGTAGCCGGCGCTGTGCTTCTGGGCGCCTGCGCCCCCAAGGACGATCCCGCCGCCGCGCCCCCGCCCAGCAGTGACGCCGGGCAGGTGAGTTACGGCCTCGGTTACAACACGGTGGAAAGCCTCGCGGGGCAGCTGGAGGAAGACTTCAATGGCGAGGCCTTTGCCCAGGGCGTTGCCGACGCCGTGGCAGGGCGGCCCCAGGCTGTAGATGAGGCCGGGCTTAACGCGGCGCGGGACAGCATCGTGGCGCGGCGTCAGGCAGCGGCGGATGCGGAAGCGGAGGTGGCCCTGGATGACGCGGCGCGCTTCCTGGAGGAGAACAGTCAGAAGGAGGGGGTCACGGTCACCGCTTCCGGGCTTCAGTATCAGGTGCTGAAGCGCAGCGAGAGCACAGTGCGGCCTACGCCGGAAGACACGGTGCGCACCCACTACACGGGGCAACTGGCGGATGGTACGGTCTTCGATAGCTCGGAGGCCCGCGGCATGCCCGCCACCTTCGGCGTCAGCCGGGTCATTCCGGGTTGGCAAGAGGCCCTCCAGCTGATGGCCGTGGGCGATCGGTTCAAGCTCTGGATCCCACCGGAGCTGGCCTACGGTAGTCGCGGCGCCGGCGATAGCATTCCGCCCCATGCCGCCCTGGTTTTTGAGGTTGAGCTTCTCGCTCTAAATCCCGAAGACTAAGCCGCCCATGGCGGAGCCGGAGGAGCCGACCCCGGAGGCTGGGGACGCTCCCGCCCCCACCCGAGGACGCAGCGCGCAGCGACGTTTCCTCGGGTGGCGCATGGTGGCTGTGGCCTTCTTCGTCGACTTTATCGCCGTGGGCTTCTTCTTCTATTCCTACGGCGTGTTCTTCAAGGCCCTCGCGGGGGAGTTCGGCGGCGCGCGGCTAGACGTTTCCCTCGGCCTAACGGTGGTCAATGGGGTCGGGGCGCTGCTGGCGCCCTTTCTCGGGCAGGCCCTGGATCGCTACCCCATTAAGTACGTCATCGCGGCGGGGACGGCGTCCATGAGCCTGGGCTTCCTCCTGCTGAGTCAAATTACCGCGCAATGGCAGTTTTACCTGATCCTGGCCACCCTTATCGGCTTTGGCTTGAACTCCATGGGGGGGCTGGCGACGGCGAAGCTGGTGGCGAACTGGTTCGATCGTCGCCGGGGCATGGCGCTGGGTGTTGCCACCATGGGGATTTCCCTTTCCGGCGTGCTGATGCCCGTACTCTCAGCAGTCCTGATTGAGGCGCTTGGGTGGCGCGGGGGCTTCCTCGTCTTCGGCGCTTTCACGGCGCTGCTCGTGCTCCCCGTCACCTTGCGTTTCGTGGTGTCCTCACCGGAGCTTGTGGGGCTCGGGCCGGACGGCGATGCACCGCTGAAGGCCGATGCGCCCCGGCCTCTGGCCCTCTCCACTAAGCAGTTTCTCGGCGATCGAAATTTCTGGATGCTTACCTTGTGCGTGGGGTGTCTCTTTTGCGTGATGAGCGCCACCCTCACCCACATGGTGCCGCGGGTAAGCGACCTGGGCTATTCCGTGCTCGAGGCTGCGCCTATCTTGTCCTTCGGGGCGGCGGCGGGAGTACTGGGCAAGGTCCTATTCGGCTATCTCGTGGACCGCGTCGATCCTCGGTGGGCCTTGTATACGGCGATTGGTGCGCAGTTCGTAGGCCAGCTGGGCATGCTCAGTACGGAGGCCTATCTGCCCTTCGCCTGCTATGCCACCCTCTTCGGCTTTGGCATGGGGGGGATCGTACCCCTCCATGGCGCCATTGCGGGCCTCGCCTTTGGACGGCAAAACTTCGGTAAGGTTATGGGGCTCATGCGGCCGGCCATGATGCCCCTGCAGATCGCTGGCTTACCCTTCGCGGGGTGGGCCTTCGATCACTTCGGTCGTTACGATCTCGCTTTTCAGGTCTTCCTTGGGCTATACGTGCTCAGTGCCCTGTGCGCATCGGCCCTCCGCCTTGAGCGGCGCTAGGGCACTTTTTAGAGGAGTCCTTCCATGGCCCCTGCGGGCAGTACGCTTCGCCGCCGAGTTTTGCTAGGTAGCGCTATCCTCGCCGCCTTTTTTTGGCTCTTTTGGGACAGTTGGGGGCTGGATCCTGCCCTCCTGGGGGAGTTTCTCTTTGGCGCATCGCTCCTCGTGCTGGCCTGCGCCCTTCCGGCGGCGCTCGTCGGTTGGCTGCTCGCGCGCTGGCGCCGCTAGCCGGATTTCAGGCGCCAAGCCAAGGTTTCCCCCCCGTGATAGATCCGCACGGGCCCTAGGGGCGTGGGCCAATCGGCCTCCACGGGGGTCGCAATCCGCTCGAGGGTGACCGTTCCCTTGTTCAAGGGCAGGCCGTAGAAGCGCGGACCGAATTCGCTGGCGAAGGCCTCCAAGCGACCGAGGGCGTTGTCCTCTTCAAAGCTGGTGGCGTAACTCTCCAAAGCGATGGGCGCGCTGAAAATCCCGGCGCAGCCGCAGGCGCTTTCCTTGTCCGCCACCAGATGGGGCGCGGAGTCCGTGCCGAGAAAAAATTTCGGGTTGCCGCTGGTTGCAGCTTTCCGTAGCGCGAGGCGGTGCGTTTCCCGCTTGGCCACGGGCAGACAGAAATGGTGGGGGCGCATGCCGCCCACGAGGAGATCATTGCGATTCAGGCGCAGGTGGTGGGCCGTTAGGGTAGCGGCCAGGGTGGGGCCCTCGCTTTCTACGTATGCAACGGCGTCCGCCGTGGTGATGTGTTCAAACACCACCTTGAGCTCCGGGTGCCGCGCCCGCAGGGGGATCAATTCCCGCTCAATAAAGACCGCTTCCCGGTCGAAGATATCGATCTCCGGGTCTACCACTTCCCCATGGATCAGCAGCGGCGCGCCGAGGCGGGTGAGCATTTCGAATACGGGATCGAGGACGCGGAGATTGCGAACCCCTGCATCGGAATTGGTCGTGGCGCCCGCTGGGTAAAGCTTGACGGCCGTCACGATGCCGGCCTCCACGCCGCGGCGAAGATCCTCTGGGTCCGTTTCCTCCGTGAGATAGAGCGTCATGAGCGGATCGAAGGCCTGCCCCGGGGGGACGGCGGCCAAAATGGCGTCCCGGTAACGGGCCGCATCGGCGCTTTGGCGCACCGGCGGAACCAGGTTCGGCATGACGATGGCTCGGCGAAATTGCCGGCTCGTGGCGCCCACCACGGCCTGGAGCATGGCGCCGTCTCGCAGATGAAGATGCCAATCGTCCGGGGTTCGGAGCGTTAGCGAAGGGGGGGCAGTCATGGGGCGCGATCTCCTCAGGGGGCGGTTAGGGGCGCTCAGAGCGCAGCGCCCGCCGGGCGCTGATGCACAGCGCAAGGGTGGTCATGCCGAGCAAGGCTAGGGGCCCGAGTACCTTGGGGAAGGCTTCGGCGCTCGGATCCATTGCCATGATACCGAAGACCGCCAGGGGCGGGCACCAGAGAAAGATCTCGCCAAGCTGGGTGAGGAGTGGCGCTGGGGCCAGGACAAAGATGCTCCCCAGCCCAAGCAGCGTCAGGCCCAGGGCGCGAGGGGAGGCCGTCCCCGGGCGCCGGAGCGCATGCAGCGCGCCATACAGTGCGTAGGTCAGCAGTCCTGCCCCCGCGAGGACGAGGGCCTCGGGCTGGGTGAGGGGCGGTGCCGGCGGCAGGGGCAGGGGATGGTTGGGTGCCAGGGTGAGGCGAAGGGCGTAAAAGGTGCTCAGGGCGAACGTGCCCCAAAGCCCGGTGCGCCAGAGCGGCGCAGCCAGGGCTCGACCCAAGGGCTGCCGCCCCGGGGGACCCAGTTGCAGCAGTAGCGCAAGCAGCAGCCCCGTCATGGCAAGGCCGCCTGCACGCCGGGCCTGAGGTCGGGGCGGTTTCGCCCCGGAAAGGTGCACCGCAAGGGGCGCCTGCGCCCAGCGGATTGTGGCTTCGGGCAGTTGGGCTTCCGCGCGCCGCTGCGCCGAGACCTGGGCGCTGAGGCGGTCCCCCAGCGCCACGGCGAGGGCCGCTGCATCGGGATGGACACTATGGAGGATCGCTGCCGGGGGGGCCGTGCCCAAACGTCCGAGGGGGTCGGCGGGGAGGGCGAGCCAACCGTCAAGTTCCCCGGCTAGCTGAGCCTGACGGAGGCCCCGGGGGCTTTGCCAGGCGCCGGGGGCGTGGCGGAGCGTGAGAGACAGACCGTCGATGCGCCACAGGCTCTGCGGGGCGAAGCCGGTGGCGTCCGTGGCCGCCGCCCCGGCTTCGCGGAACACCGCCTGCCATAGCCAGCCGCTCTCGTCGCTAACCCCCAGGCGAAAGGCGGGGGCCGGGGCGCTGGCTCCGTCCCAGGCCAGGGCAAGGCCCAGCGCGAGCAGGGGCGCGCTGGCCCACCGCAGCAGGCGCGCGGGCCAGCCCGATGGGTTTACTTCTGGAAGTCCCGTTTCCACGTTTCGTAGGGCATGCCGTAAACCCGGGCCCGGGCGGCGCTGTCCTCCAGGGGCTGGCCGGCCGCTTCCGCTGCTTCCCGATACCACCGGCTGAGGCAGTTTCGGCAGAAGCCCGCCAGATTCATGAGGTCAATGTTTTGGACGTCCCGGTGGCTGTCTAGGTGTTCCAGCAGTCGGCGGAAGGCCGCCGCTTCGATGGCATTTTGTTCCGGGGTGCTTTCAGGGTGGTTCATGGCCGCTCCAAGCGCGAGGGGTTAGGCGTAAAGGGTAGCGTAAAGGGCGGAGACAAGGTCGGCTCCAAGGCCCTGGCTCCGCTGCGGAGACCAGCCCACGTCCGGGTCCGGGGCGTTTTGATCGTCCTTAAAGGGCATTTCTAGGGTAAAGGCCGGACAGTGAAAGCGGTGCGCCACGGCTGCCGTGGCCATGGTGAGGTTGCCCCGGCCTCGGGGCGCCACGGGATAGCCGAAGCGCTGCTGGTAGGCAGGATTGATCGTCTCGAGGGCGTCGCGAAAGGCCTGCTGGCGCTGGGCCCAGGCCTGTCCTTCGGGCCCCTCGCCGAAGCCCGGCACCCCCTCGCAGCCCGCGGTGAATACGTAGGGCAGCGCCTCGTCGCCGTGGAGATCGAGAAAGCGTGCCACGCCGCTTTTCCTCATGGCCTGCCAAACGCCGGCGACTTCCGGCGCAGCGAGGGGATCGGGGTTCTGCCACGCGCGATTGAGGTTCGTGCCCGAGCTATTGGTGCGAAGGAAACCGGATACGGCGCCATCGGGATTCATATTCGGCACCACAAATAGCTCTGCTTCCGCCAGCAGGCGCCGGCTGCTGTCCCGGCTCGGATCGAAGAGGGCGCGAAGGAACCCCTCGGCGGCCCAGCTGGCCATGGTTTCCCCGGGGTGCTGCCGGGCGATGATCCAGAGGGGCGGTGCCCCAGCCTTGCCCGCCCGAAGCCCTTCCAGGGGACGGCCCTGGGCGGTGGTGGCAAGGTGGAGGCGCTCGGCGCCTTGGCGGCTGGCCCAGGCAAGCAGGTTGTCCAGGCGGGGCTGGGGGTAGGGCACGAAATAGGCGCATTCCAGCCAGCCGCCGGTGAGGGTGCCGGTCCAGCTCAGCACCCCATCTTCGTAGCGTGTGGGCTGGCAGCGCCAATCTTGTTGGCCATGGCGAAGGCGGACGGGGTAATCGATCCAGCCCTTCGGGTAGGCCGCCTGGCCCGCATTGATCAGGCGAAGGGTGAGGACCGTGCCCGGCGCCCCCCAGAGGCGGAAGTAAAACCATTGGAGGAAGGGTTGGGTCTCGCCACCGGGGTCCGGGCTGATTTCGATGTCGACGGTATGGCTCGTGGCGTCATAGCGGACCAGTCGGCCATTGCCGCCGTCGAAGGCACTACTAAAGCCTAAGTTATGCATCGCTGCTGGGCTCCGCGAGGCCCCCGAGGGCGGGTAGGAGGGCATGGGTGAGCCGTGCCAGGGTAGGCCCAAGAAGCGCCAGCGCGGCGTCAAGGGCGGCCTGGGGATCCTCGGCGGGCGCCTCGTCTTCCGCCTCCGGCAGGCGAAGGCGTTTTAGGGTGCCCTCTTCATCGAGGACAAAGCTCACCGCTGCTCCCTCGCTCACCTGATAGTGAAGCTCAAGGGCCGTCGCCCGCAGCCCCCGTTCGAGGGTGGCGTGCACCTCCGCCTCGTCCAGGTCTTGCCCTCGAAAGCGCACCTTGTTGGCGCGATCCAGCGGATGTTCAAGGTCGGCCCATTGGCCCAGGGAAAAACCGGGCGGGAGATCGTCCCCCGCGAGCCAGCGGGTGAGCGTGGCATCGATGGGGGCGTCGAAGCGCAGCGGCGTGACGGGCAGGCTGCCAAGGGCCCCTCGAAGCGCATCAAGGGCCGCCTCCGCCGGGCCCGGGGCACTGCCCTCGGTCATGATGAGGCCTTGCTCTCGGTTGACCAGGACCCAGCTTCGGCGTGAGCGCAGAAGCGCCTGGGTGAGCAGTTCGGCCGTGAGCGTCTCGAGCAATTCCCGGCGAGCCATACCCTTCACGGGGATGCCGGTTTTCGCCTCCTGAGCGGCGGCGCGCTCGGGGTAGCATTCCATCACCGCTGCCTTAGGCAGAATGCGTTCCTGGGTTCGCAAGCGAAAGAGCTGAAAGGGCCCTTGGCCGAGGACGAGGGGGCCATCGGCCTCCTCAAACAGCGCGGTCCAACCGCGTTGCTCGCTTTGCCCTGGACCGCAGGGGGAAAAGGCTTGGCTTGCGAGAGCGGCCTCAAGATCCTCGTCGTTTAGGGCCCAGGGGCTTTGAAGGTGCCAGAGGCGAAGGGCGCGAAACCACATGAACGGACTCCTGTAAGCGGGTGGCGCAGTATGAAGCACCGGCTCCCCGCGCTCCACGATAAGGTGCGTGGCGCACCGGGGCCGTCTACACTGCAAACTCGTCGGGACGGGAGGAACGCCATGTGTTTAGGGATCCGTAAGCGGGCCTTTGGGTGGGCGTTACTTCTTGCCCTCGGCGGGTGCGCCACCCCTGGGCCCGCGCCAGAGCAGATCCTTGCGGAAGCGGAAACCGCTCTCGCCCAAGCAGAACAGACGGAGGCTTGGGCCGACGCGGTGCGCTATGGCCGCCAGGCCTTTGCGGCGCAGCTGGCCGTGCCCGGGGCATCCCAGGCGGCGCTGGAGCGCCTTGAAGCGCGGCTCCTAGGCGCCCTCGCGCCGCCTTCGGCGGGTTCGCCGCCAGGGGCGGATGCTGCCGACCCGGCCTTTTTAGAAGAGCTCTCCTTACTCGAGCTCGAAGCCCAAATGCTCTTTGCCGATGACCTCCGGGAGGATGCCCTCGGCACCCTAGAGCTTGCCCTGGCCCTGGCCGACGACGTGCTTGGCCCGACGAGCGAAGAAAGCCTTCGCCTGGGCCTGGCCCTGGGCGACGTGGCCGTTTCCCTTGGGGATTTGCGGCGGGCGGAAGGGCTTTTTGGGGCGGCGGAGCAGGGTGGCGCCGGCGCCCTGCAGGGGGCGGCGCAGGCGCGCCTTGGGGAGCTTTACGAATTGGAGGGCCGCTGGGCCGAGGCCGCGGAAGTCAGCGAGCGGGCCCTCGCGGCCGCGGCCGATCCCGTGGCCGAGGCCGCATGGGCGCAGAGTCTTGCTCGCCGGCTCGACCAGGCCGGGCGCTTGACGGAAGGGCTTGCCGTGCTCGAGGCACGCTGCGATGCCCTGGCCGAGGCGGGCCATCCGCTTCTGGCGCCGGTGCTGGCGTGCCGGGAGCAGGCCGTAGTGGCCCTTGCTCGGGGTGGGCAAGGGGAGGCGGCCCGCAGCGCCCTTTTAGCCCTTCAGGCCCAGCGCGGGGAGCGCTTTGGGCCCGGAAGCGAGGCCGTGCTGCGCGGTGAGCTGGCCCTGGCCAATCTTGAGCGCCAGCTGGGCCTCCGGTCCGCGGCGGCGCGCCGCCTTGCCGCGCTCGAAGGCGCTCCGCGCTTTGCGGCCGGGCTCGAGGCCGCGGATCTCCGTGAAGCGCAGGCCCGCCTGGCCTTTGACGAGGGTCGCGATGAAGCAGCCCTTTCCTGGGCGGAGGACAGCCTAGCCCTGCGTTCTGCGGCCTATGCCAGGGATCACCCCTTGGTGCTTGAAAGCCAGAATCTGCTGGCGGCCATCACCCTTCGCCAGGGAGACCGGACCCGGGCGGAGGGGGCTTGGCGCCAGGTGCTGGCGGGCTTCGAGGCGCGCTACGGTCGCAACAGCCTCAATACGCTGACGGTCATGAGTAATTTGGGGGTCCTGCTGGAGCAGGTGGGCCTTTTTGATGACGCCGAGCCGCTGCTGCGCGATGCCCTGGCGGCGGCGCGCACGGTGCTGGGCCCCACCCATCCGCAAACCCTCACCATCATGAATAACCTGGGCCTTCTGCTGGAGAGCCAAGGCACCTTTGAGCAGGCTGAGGCGCTCTACCTCGAACCCCTCGAAGTGCTGAAGGCGCGGGGCGAAGAGGGCTCGGTGCAGGTGCTGGCGGTGGAGAACAATCTGGCGTACCTGTACCTGCTTCAGGGCGCTGGGGAGGCGGCCCGGGCCCGCTTTAGGGAGCTGTACGCCCGCTATACGGCCACTCTGGGGGCGGACCACCCGGATACGCTCCGGACCCTCAATAATCGCGGCCGTGCCGAAGTTCTGGTGGGCGATTTAGATGCCGCGCGCTTAAGCCTTGGGGACGCCCTTCGGGGCCGGGAAGGGCGCTACGGGCCGCTCCATCGTGACGTCATTCGTTCGCTCATCGACCTCGGCGCGCTGGCGCAGCAAGCGGGTCGCTTCGACGCCGCGGGCGATCAGCTTGCGGAGGCGCTCCGGCGCGCGGAGGCCGGGCTGGGCCCCACGCACCCCTACACCTTCGATGCGCTCAATGCGCTGGCCGAAGTGCGGCGTCAGCAGGGGCGCCTCGACGAGGCCTACCGGCTCCGGCGCGCGGGCTTCGA
>JADHNU010000032.1 GCA_016779325.1 Pseudomonadales bacterium | reverse complement strand
GCGGGAGGAAAGTCCGGGCTCCATAGGACAGGGTGCCAGGTAACGCCTGGGGGGCGCGAGCCCACGGAAAGTGCCACAGAAAATATACCGCCAACCCGCTTCGGCGGCGGTAAGGGTGAAATGGTGCGGTAAGAGCGCACCGCGCGCGTGGCAACATGCGTGGCAGGGTAAACCCCACCCGGAGCAAGGCCAAATAGGGATCCATTGGTGTGGTCCGCATCGGATCCGGGTAGGCTGCTAGAGGTACGCGGTGACGCGTATCCCAGAGGAATGACTGCCCAAGACAGAACCCGGCTTATCGGCTGGCTCCTCCGCACTAATTCTATAAAGCTATAAAAAAATAAATAATTAGGCCTAAATATTCTCCCATCCCGTTTTTTCATGAAGTAAAGCCTGCAACATCTTGCTTTTCTTGAAGTTATTTTTTTTAGCGCTCCGGGAATGTCCCGCCGGCGCTGCAACCCACTGAAATACAAGAAATTTCCTGCTGTCATCGCGCTTGACGGGCATTTTCTGCGTTCCTATAGTGGCGATCGATGGGGAATAGTGGAAAAAAGTGGATAATTTGGTCTCCATCCGCGGAGCAGGTGGGCAAACGTGCTATTTCGGGGCATCAGCGCAGTGACAATGGACACGAAGGGGCGCATGGCTTTGCCCGTGCGCTTCCGCGAGCTGCTGCGCGAACGGTGGGATGGCGCCCTCGTGGCCACCATCGATACGGCAGAACGCTGTCTGTTGCTCTATCCCCAGCCCCTTTGGGAGGAAATTCAGGCGCAGCTTGAGGCGCTCCCCAATGTCGATCCGGCTACCCGGCGCTTTCAGCGCCTGCTCATCGGCCATGCTACGGATTTAGAGCTGGATGGCAGTGGGCGCGTCGTCGTGCCGCCCATGCTGCGGGAGTACGCCGGCCTTGCGGGCAAGATCGTGCTCCTTGGTCAGGGTCGGAAGATTGAAATTTGGGCGGAAGAGCAGTGGGCTGCGCGCCGCGATGCTTGGCTTGCGCAGGATGATGGGCCGGCCACGGAATCCACCGTCGCCCTTCAGTCGATTTCCCTTTAATGCGCGGTAGGGACACCACGCCTCAGGCCTACGCGCATACGCCGGTCATGCTGGACGAGGTGTTAGCGCTCCGTCCCCCCGGGCCCCACCCCTGGATTCTTGATGCCACCTTCGGTCGCGGTGGCCATAGCCGGGCTTTGCTTGCGCACATGGGGGCCGAGGGGCGCCTCTTCGCCCTCGACCGCGATCCCCAGGCGCTAACCGAGGCGGCGCGGTTGGCCGCGGAGGACGCGCGGGTGACGGTGGTCGCAAGCCCCTTTGGCGCGCTCGCCGAGGCCGTTCGCCCCCTCCTTGGGGAGCGGGGTCTCGACGGGGTGCTCATGGATTTGGGTGTGTCTTCACCGCAGCTTGATGACCCGGCTCGGGGCTTTAGTTTCCGTCAAGACGGGCCGCTTGATATGCGCATGAGCGGTGCGGGCCTCAGCGCTGCGGAGGTCATCGCCCAAAGCGATGAGGGTGAGCTCGCACGTATCTTCAAGGAGCTTGGGGAGGAGCGCTTCGCCAAGCGCATTGCCCGAGCGCTCGTGCAGGCGCGGCAGAACGGGGTGGAATTCACGCGCACCCGTCAGCTGGCGGACGCCGTGGCGGAAGCTCACCCCGCTTGGTCTCCCGATCGCCATCCCGCGACGCGGGTGTTTATGGCGCTCCGGCTCCACGTCAATGACGAGCTGGGTCAGCTGGAAGCCGGCCTTAAAGCTGCGGTGGATTTGCTGGCCCCCGGGGGGCGCCTGCTGGTGATTAGCTTCCATTCTCTTGAAGATCGGATTGTGAAGCGTTTTCTTCGGCGCGAGGCGCAGGGGGCACCCCTGCCCCGGGGCCTGCCCGTGCGTGGGCCGGCCCCGGGCATTCGCCTTCGCCTGCTGGGTAAGGGGCAGGGCCCAAGCGAAGCGGAACTGCTTCGCAATCCCCGCGCCCGCTCGGCGCGCTTGCGGGTGGCGGAGCGGGTGGCCGCATGAGGGGGCTTATCGATCCCGCGCCCCTTGGCGCTCTCTTCGCCCCCTTCCGGACGGCCTTCGGGTGGCAGATGCTGGCCTTGGCTATCCTCGTTTTACTGTCTTCTCTTGGTGCGGTTTGGGCGTCCCACGAATCGCGGCGCCATTTTGAAGCTCTCGAGCGCGCCCGCCTGGCTCGGGACCATCTCCTTGAGCAACGGGGCCGCTTGCTCATTGAGCGCGGTGCCTTCAGTGCGTACCACCGGGTAGACGTGATCGCCACGGAGCGGTTAGTGATGCGCACCCCCGGGGTCGACGACACGATTCTGGTGCGCCCATGAACGCCGCCTCGGGCAAAAGAGTGCCTCGTCGCGCCGCTGTGCTGGCCCCGGCCCACGGCTGGCGTATCGTCGTCCTTGCCGGGCTGCTCGTTCTGGGCGCGCTGGCCATCGGCGCACGCTTGGGGTTTTTGCAGCAAACGCAGCAGCGGGCCTTCCTGAAGGATGAAGGTGACGCGCGTACGGTCCGCGCCGTCACCATTCAGGCGAGTCGGGGCGTCATCCGCGATCGCCGGGGTGAGCTCCTCGCCGTGAGTGCCCCGGTGGTGTCCTTCTACGTGAACCCCCAAACCCTGGATCTAGACCCCGAGGCTTGGGCCGCCCTAGGGCAGGGCCTTGGGGTCGGTGCGGCCGCGCTTCGAACCCGGATTGCCGAGGCTCGGGATCGGGGCCTCGGCTTTCTCTATTTAAAGCGTCGGGTTGCGCCAGCCGAGGCCCAGGCGGTGCGGGCCCTCGAGCTTCGGGGGATTGAGACGGAAGAGAGTTATCGGCGCTATTACCCGGCGGGGGAAGTCTCGGCCCATGTGGTGGGCCTAACGAACATCGATGATCAGGGCATCGAAGGCTTGGAGCTGGCCTTTGATGAGTGGTTGACCGGGCAGCCGGGGCAAAAACGGGTGCTTCGGGATCGGCGTGGGCATGTCATTCGCGATCTTGAGTACGTCGCCATGGCCGAGCCGGGCCAGGATCTTGAGCTGGCCCTCGATCTTCGGGTGCAGTATCTCGCGCACCGCGAGTTGAAGGCAGCCATTACCCAATATGGCGCGCGCTCTGGTTCCGTGGTGGTGCTCGATAATCAAACGGGCGAGATTCTCGCCATGGCCAATCAGCCGGCCTACAACCCCAATGATTTGCGGGGTACGGGGTACGCTCGGCTGCGCAATCGGGCGGTGACCGATCTCTTTGAGCCGGGCAGCACGGTGAAGCCCTTAACCATCGCCGCGGCCTTGGAAACGGGCCGTTTTCAGGCCGATCAGAAGATTGATACGCGACCGGGCTGGGTTCATCTGGCCGGGAAAACCATTAAGGACCCGCGCGATTACGGTGTGCTCGATCTCGGCGGCATCCTGGCGAAATCGAGCCAGGTTGGCATTACGCGCTTGGCCGAGGACATGAGCGAGGAAGAGCTTCGTGGGGTCTTCGCGCGGTTTGGGCTTGGGGCGCCGACGGGGGTGAGTTTCCCCGGTGAGGCTGCGGGGCGGCTTCCAGGCCCGCCCCCTTGGCCAACAATTAACCGCCTCACCTTCGCCTTTGGCTACGGCCTATCCGTAACCACCCTGCAGCTGGCTCAGGCCTATACGGTTTTCGCCAACGGCGGCGCCATGGCGACGCCGAGTCTCCTTCGCGTTCCCGAGGAGCAAGTCCCCCCCCTCCGGCCCGTGCTGAGCCCGGCGATTGCTCAGGCTGTGGCGGGCATGCTGGAAGGGGTGGTGCGGTCTGAAGGGACTGCGGTGCGCGCCGCTATTCCTGGCTATCGCGTGGCCGGAAAAACCGGCACGGCCCGGAAGCTCGTGGATGGCAGCTATAACGACGCTCGCCACCTGGCCTATTTTGTCGGTTTCGCCCCAGCCAGCCATCCGCGGGTGACGGCCGTGGTGCTGATTAATGAACCCGAGGAAGCGGATGCGGGCGGCGGTCTGGTGGCTGCGCCCGTATTCTCCCGCGTGGTGGGGGGGGCGCTGCGCCTTCTTGGCGTGGCGCCGGATTTGGGGACGTCGCCCCAGCTGGCGAACGATCTTGCTGCCGGGGTAAAGGGGGCGGCCGGATGACGCCGCTACGCGATCTTGCGCTCGCCTTCCACGCCCTAGGGCACGCTGACCCCGCAGGGGCAGGGGCGCTGCCTGTCCGGTCGGGGGACCTGACCTTAGATTCTCGGCGGGTGGCGCAAGGGGATATTTTCTGCGCGGTGCCCGGGACGGTCACGGACGGCCGCGCCTACCTCGCGCAGGCGCGAACCCAGGGCGCGGCTTTGGTGTTATTGCCCGAGGCCCCGTCGGAGGGTGTCCAAGCGGCCCTTGGACCCTTGCCCTATCGGGTGCTCCCGGGGCTTGAGACTCAGCTGAGTGCGCTTGCCCATCACTATTACGGGGCGCCCTCAAAGCATCTGCGTGTGCTGGGCGTCACCGGAACCAACGGCAAAACCTCCGTAGTGGCCCACTGTGCCCATTTATTGGAGGCCCTCGGCGTTCGTACGGGAACCCTGGGCACCCTCGGCGTCGGTTTCCCCGGCGCCCTTGAGGCCACCGCCTTAACAACGGCGGACCCCCTTACGGTGCAGCGGGCCCTGCGTAACATGCTCGACGCCGGCGCCGAAGCCGTCGCCATGGAGGTTTCGTCCCACGCCCTTGCGCAGGGGCGCGTGGCGTCCGTCGCCTTTGAGGCGGCGGTGATGACCAACCTGACGCGGGATCACTTGGACTATCACGGGTCCATGGCGGCCTATGGGGAAGCCAAGCGTCAGCTGTTCCTTCAGCGGGGACTGGCCCTTGGGGTGGTCAACGCGGACGATGCCTTCTGCCGCGCGCTCCCGGCGCGCATGCCCTGCGCGGTGAAAACCTTCACCTACGCCCTCGATGACGCTGCCGCGAGCGTCTATCTCTCCCGCCGGCGGGCCTGCGCCCAGGGGTGGCAGTTTGAAGGGCAAAGCCCCTGGGGCGCCTTCACGGGGCACAGTGGCCTGGCGGGGGCGCATGGTCTTTCGAATCTGCTCGCGGCGCTGACGACCTTGGGGGCGCTCGGCTACTCCCTCACGGCCTTGGCCTCGGCCCTAAGCACGGTGCCCGCCGCGCCCGGGCGGCTCGAACGCTTTTTTCATCCCCGGGGCGTTGAGCTTTTTGTGGATTACGCCCATACCCCGAAGGCCCTCGCGGTGGCCCTCAGTGCGCTGCGTCGCCCCGATGGCGGGCGCCTCCTATGCGTGTTCGGCTGTGGAGGGGACCGGGACCGCGGCAAGCGTCCCCTCATGGGCGCAGCCGCGGCGGCGGGTGCTGACGTGCTCTTTCTCACCAATGACAATCCGCGGTCTGAGTCGCCGGAGGCGATCCTGGCGGAGATTGCGGCCGGAGTGGATCGCCCCGTCCCGTGCTATCGCATTGCCGATCGCGCTGCGGCGCTTCGCGCGGCGCTCGACGAGGCGGCGCCCGGTGATCGTATTTTGCTTGCGGGCAAGGGCCACGAAACGATGCAGGTGGGCGCCGAGGGCGCGATGCCCTTCAGCGATCGGGCCCTGGTGGCGGATCTTTGTGCCGGGGAGGGCCGCTGATGTTGCTGTGGCTGTTCTCCTGGCTTGAGGCCTTCGATCCGGGTTTTGCCGTCTTTCAGTACCTGACGCTGCGTACCATTTTGTCTGTGCTGACGGCGCTTGGTCTGTCCCTCCTGGTGGGCCCGATCATGATCAAGCGCCTTGCAACCTTGCAAATTGGGCAGGCGGTGCGAAGCGATGGGCCCTCGAGCCATCTCAGCAAGGCGGGGACGCCGACCATGGGCGGCGCCCTCATCATTGTGGCCATGCTGCTGGCCACGAGCCTGTGGGGGGATCTTGGCAACCGCTTTGTGCTGCTCGCCATGCTTGTTGTGGTGGCCTTTGGGGCGGTGGGGTGGGTCGACGATTATCGCAAGGTGGTGGAGAAGGACTCCCGGGGCTTGCCGGCCCGCTGGAAGTTTTTCTGGCAAACGGTGGCGGGTTCGGGGGCGGCCCTGGCGCTTTACCTGGGGGCTGCGACGCCCGTGGAAACCACCTTGATTGTGCCCTTCTTCAAGGACGTGGCGTTCCAGCTGGGGCCGCTCTATCTGGTGCTGGCGTACTTCGTTTTGGTGGGCACGTCCAATGCGGTCAATTTGACTGATGGTCTCGATGGCCTTGCCATCATGCCCACGGTGATGGTCGCGGGGGCCCTCGGCCTGATGGGCTATCTCACGGGTAATACGGTGTTTTCCGAGTACCTCCAAATTCCCTACGTGGCAGGGGCGGGGGAAATGGCCGTGTTCTGTGGCGCGATCGTGGGCGCGGGGCTAGGCTTTTTGTGGTTCAACACCTACCCCGCGCAGGTCTTTATGGGCGACGTCGGCGCCCTTGCGCTCGGTGCGGCCCTGGGTCTGGTGGCCCTGGTTATTCGCCAGGAATTGGTCCTGTTCATCATGGGTGGGGTTTTCGTGCTGGAAACCGTTTCCGTGGTCCTGCAGGTGCTTTCCTTCCGCTACCTCGGCCGCCGCATCTTCCGCATGGCGCCTCTTCATCATCACTTTGAGCTGAAAGGCTGGCCCGAGCCCCGGGTCATTGTGCGCTTCTGGATCATTACCCTCATGCTGGTGCTGGTGGGGCTGTCGACGTTGAAGCTGCGATGACGATGCCCTCCCTGGCCGGCCAGCGTTTTCTGATCCTGGGCTTGGGGACCACGGGGCTCGCCCTTGTGCGCTTCCTGCGTGATCAGGATGCGGAGGTGGCCGTCGCTGATACGCGCGCGGCGCCGCCGGGGTTGGCCGCGCTACGGGAGGCCTTCGGGGACGTCCCCGTGCATCTCGGGCCCTTCTCCGCGCTCCCCTTCGACGCAAACCAGACCCTTCTGGTGAGTCCGGGCCTGGCGCCGGAGGCGTTACCCTGGCCGGCGATCAAGGCGGCGGGATGCCCCATGCTCGGTGAGCTCGACCTCTTCTTCCGCTTTGCGAAGGCGCCGGTGCTGGGTATTACGGGCACCAATGGGAAGAGCACGGTAACTGCGCTTCTGGGTCACGTGCTTAAGGCCGCGGGCTTTCGCGTCGCCGTGGGCGGAAATCTTGGCCCCGCGGCGGTGAGTCTGCTCAGCTCGAACGCCCCCGATGTGTTCGTTCTTGAGCTCTCGAGCTTCCAGCTTGATTGGGCCGAACCCATGCCCCTGCGGCAGGCGCTCTTCCTCAATCTGTCCTCCGATCACCTCGATCGTTACGGCGATCTTGAGCGCTACCGGGCTTCGAAGGCGCGGATCTATCAGCGCGCCGAACGCGTGCTATTCAATTGGCGCGACCCCGCAACCCATCCTGCCCCGGCGAGCGCGACCCCAGCCCTCGCCGTGGGTCTTGCTCCTGGGGGAGGGGATCAGCCGTTCTGCATAGAAGAGGACGCGCTCTGCGGACCCGAAGGGTGGCGCTGGCCCCTCGCTCGGGTGCCGTTGGTGGGCAGTCATAATCTAGAAAACGTGCTCTTTGCCCTCACCGCGGCCTGGGAGTTTGGCGCGGACCTTGGCGCGCTGGGGCCCGCCTTGGAAACGTTTCAGGGCTTACCCCATCGCTGCACCGTCGCCGGCGAGGTCGGCGGCGTGCGCTATCTCAATGATTCCAAGGCGACCAATGTCGGGGCGGCAGTGGCCGCGCTTGCGGGCCTGGGGCCGCTGGAGCACGTTCTGCTGCTCGCCGGCGGGCTGGCGAAGGGCGCCGATCTCTCCCCCCTTCGTGCGGCCGCCCGAGGGCTAAAGCAGGCGCTGCTCTTTGGTACCGATGCGCCGCAGCTCGCGGAGCTGCTGGCACCCGTCTGTTCCGTGCAGCGCGTGGCGTCCCTGGACGTCGCGGTGGCCGAGGCCGCTCTTCGAGCGGTGCCGGGCGATACGGTGCTGCTGGCGCCGGCCTGCGCCAGCTTTGATCAGTTTCGCTCCTTCGAACACCGGGGCGCGGTCTTTGAGGCGGCGGTAGCGGCCTTGGCCGCCCGGGCGGAGATGCAAGCATGATGGCCCAGCGCTTCGAATGGACCGCTACGCTCCTATGGCTTGTGCTGCTTGCCCTCGGGGGCTTGCTGGTGACGTCCGCCTCCCTAGAGATTGCCTCCGTGCGCTACGGCGGCGCCTTGGCGTTTGCGGCCCGCCACGGCCTCTATCTGGTGGTGTCCCTAGCCACCTTCTTGGCGGTGCTGATGGTGCCCGTGGTGCATTGGCGACGCCTTGGCCCGCTGGCCTACCTCGGTTCCGTAGCGCTCTTGCTGGCCGTGCTGGTGGTGGGGCGGGAGGTGAATGGTTCCTTGCGGTGGATTGGGTTGGGGCCCTTGACGCTCCAGCCTTCGGAGCTGGCCAAGTTTGGCTTGCTTATCTACCTCGCCCATAGCCTGACCCGGCACCAGGAGGCGGTGCGCAGTAGCCTCTGGGGTATGGTGCGCCCCCTCGCCTGGCTTCTCGGGCCCATGGCCCTGATTCTCGCGGAGCCGGATTTGGGTTCGGTGGTCGTCATTATGGTCGCCGCCGGGGGGCTTGTGACCTTAGCGGGGGCACGCCTCCGAGATCTGACCCTCGTCGTTTTGCTCGGGGGGGTGCTGGTGGGCGCCGCGGTCTACTTCCAGCCCTATCGCTTGGCCCGTTTCCAAACCTTCCTGAATCCCTGGGCGGATGAATTTGGCACCGGCTATCAGTTGACCCAGGCCTTAATCGCCTTTGGCCGCGGTGAATGGTTCGGGGTGGGCCTGGGGGAAGGTCTCCAAAAACTGTTTTACCTGCCGGAAGCCCATACCGATTTCATCTACGCCGTGCTGGCGGAGGAGCTGGGCGCGCTGGGTGCCTTTTTGGTCCTCGCGATGTTGGTGGTGCTGGTCCAGCGCGGCTTGGCCCAGGGGCGCCGAGCGGAGCTGCGAGGGGATTTCTTCGCCGCGTTTCTTGCCTACGGAGCAGGGTTTCTGCTGGCGGTGCAAGTGCTGGTCAGCTTGGGCGTGAATACGGGGGTCCTGCCGACAAAAGGTCTGACTCTGCCGTTCCTGTCCTACGGGGGAAACAGCTTGGTGGTCTCCAGCGCGCTGGTGGCCCTCATTGCTCGGGTGGCCTGGGAGAACGATCAGGCGCCAGCGCCTCCCGTCCAAAGCCGGGGGGGAAGTACGCCATGAGCCTGTCCATGCGCAGCAATCCCTACGCCGTGCCTGAGATGGGACGCATTCGCCATATCCATTTCATCGGTATTGGCGGCAGCGGTATGTGCGGAATTGCCGAGGTGCTGTTGAATCAGGGCTATATCATTTCCGGGTCTGATCAGCAGGCCTCCGATGCGACGCAACGCCTCGCGGGCCTTGGGGCGACGGTGCAGCTTGGGCAAGCGCCGGAGCATGTCGCCGGCGCCGATGTGGTGGTCGTGTCCACGGCGATCGCGGCGGACAATCCCGAGCTCGCCGCAGCCCGGGAGGCGCGCATCCCGGTGGTGCCTCGGGCGGAGATGCTGGGGGAGCTCATGCGCTACCGCCATAGCATTGCCGTAGCCGGAACCCATGGGAAGACCACCACGACGAGCCTCGTGACTGTCCTGCTTGATGCCGCGGGGTACGATCCCACCTTTATCATCGGTGGCCTGGTGAAGGGTTTTGGCAGTAATGCTCGCCTTGGCGCCAGCCGCATGTTGGTGGCGGAGGCCGACGAAAGTGATGCGTCCTTCCTCCATCTCCAGCCCATGGTCGCGGTGCTCACCAACATCGACGCCGACCACATGGCCACCTACGACGGGGATTTTGAGAAGCTGAAGGCCGCCTTCCTCGCCTTTATGCATCGCATGCCCTTTTATGGCACAGCCGTAGTCTGCATAGACGATCCCGCCGTGCGGAGCCTGCTCCCGGAGCTGGGCCGGCGCACGGTGACCTATGGCTTTGCCGAAGAGGCCGATGTTCGCGCAACGAACCTCGCGCAGAACGCGGGCAAGGTTTCCTTTGAGGTCCAGCGGCCAGGCCGTGCTCCGCTGCCTGTTTCCCTGGCTATTCCTGGGCGGCATAACGTCCAGAACGCCCTGGCAGCCATCGCCGTCGCCACGGAGGAAGGGGTTTCCGATGTGGCGATCCGTAAGGCCCTAGACTGCTTCGCAGGCGTCGGGCGGCGCTTTGAACAGCATGCTCGTCGCCTTGGGGGCCATGCGGTGTTGCAGGTCGATGATTACGGGCACCACCCCACGGAGGTCGAACGGGTCTTGGAGACGGCCCGTCAGACCTGGCCTGACCGACGCTTGGTCATGATCTACCAGCCCCATCGCTATACCCGCACCCGGGATCTCTTCGATGCCTTTGTGCGGGTGCTCGGCACCCCGGATCTTCTCATCTTGCTGGAGGTGTATAGCGCGGGGGAGCCCCCCATTCCCGGAGCGGACGCCGCGGCCCTGGCGGCGGCGTTGCGTCAGCGTGGAGGGCCCTTGCCGGTGGTATTACGGGGCGTTGATGAGGTGCCCGCGCTTCTATCAAAGGTGCTCGCGGACGGCGATGTGCTCCTCACCCAAGGGGCGGGGGATATCGGGCGGCTGACGCGCCTTCTTGCGGAGGAGGAAGCCCATGGCTCTGTCTAGCCCTCGTCGGCCCCAGGGCGTGCGAGCGCAGCCGGGGCGGGTGCGTCGGCTCCTTGGCCGCTTACTCGCCCTGACGCTTCTGCTCGCTTTGGCCGTTGGGGGCCAGGCGCTATTTGCTGCCCTGAATGCCCCCGTGGAAGTGGTGCGCGTAGAAGGCAGCTTGCCGGAGGCTGGCCAGGCGCGCATCCGTGCCCTGATCGGCGAGGTGCTGCCCGCGGGCGTGCTGACCTTGGATGTGGTGGCGTTGCAGGCGCGCTTGGCCGAGGAAAGCTGGGTGGCGTCTGCCTCCCTGCGCCGCGCATGGCCCGATACGCTTCGCGTTCAAGTGACGCCGGAGGTGCCCGTGGCGCGCTGGCGCGACGAAGCCTTGCTCTCCAATCGGGGCCGCATCATCGACCCGCTTTGGGACAACGTCGAGGGCCTGTTGCCAAGCCTAGCGGGCCCGGAAGGCTCCGCCCCTCAGCTGATGGCCACCTATTTGCGGATCGCTGAAATGCTGAAGAGCCATCAACTGACCGTGCAGCGCCTCGAAGAGAGTGCCGCCGGGGATATCGAGGTCACCTTAAAGGGTGGGGTTCGTCTGCGGCTAGGCACCGATGCGCAGGTTGCCCGGCTGCGGCGCGTAGACGCCGTGCTCACCGCGGCCTTGGGAACGCAGCTCGACCGCGTCGACAGCATTGATGCGCGCTACGACAACGGCGTTGCCGTGGCCTGGCGCGACGGCACCGCCGGCGCACAGGTTTTAGCTTTACGGGATCTTACTTCGGGAAAGGGGCGCTAAACGCTATGGCGACGTCATCAGGACACTTGATCGTTGGCCTCGATATTGGCACCTCCAAGGTGGTGGCCATCGTCGGGGAGGTTCGTGAGGACGGCACGCTCGAGGTCATTGGCCTTGGGTCCCATCCCTCCCGGGGCCTGAAGAAGGGGGTGGTGGTCAATATCGATTCCACCGTCCATTCCATTCAGCGTGCCGTGGAAGAGGCGGAACTCATGGCGGGGTGCCAAATTGATTCCGTCTACGCCGGCATAGCGGGAAGTCATATACGGTCCCTTAACTCTCACGGCATTGTGGCCATTCGGGATAAGGAAGTGACGCCCGCAGACGTGGAGCGCGTACTCGATGCGGCTCAGGCCATGGCCATCCCCGCGGACCAGAAAATCCTCCATATCCTGCCCCAGGAGTACGTGATTGATCATCAGGAAGGGGTGAAGGAGCCCTTGGGCATGTCCGGGGTGCGCTTGGAGGCCAAGGTGCACTTGGTGACCTGCGCGGTGAATTCGGCGCAGAACATTGAGAAATGCGTGCGGCGCTGCAGCCTCGAGGTCCGCGACGTCATCCTTGAGCAGCTGGCTTCGAGCTACGCCGTGCTGACGGAGGACGAAAAGGAGCTTGGGGTTTGCCTGGTCGATATCGGCGGCGGCACCACGGATGTGGCCATCTTCACGGAAGGGGCCATTCGCCATACGGCCAATATTCCCATTGCCGGGGATCAGGTGACCAACGATATCGCCATGGCGCTGCGGACCCCGACGCCGCACGCGGAGGAGCTCAAGATCAAGTACGCCTGCGCGCTCACCCAGCTCGCGGGGGCGGAGGAAACCATCAAAGTGCCGGGGGTGGGAGATAAGCCGCCCCGGTCCCTGTCGCGCCAGGCCCTCGCCGAGGTGGTGGAGCCGCGCTACGACGAACTTTTCCAGCTGGTGCAGGCCGAGCTGCGTCGCAGCGGCTTCGAGGATCTCCTGGCCGCAGGCATCGTCCTCACCGGGGGCTCTTCCAAGATTGAGGGCGTGGTCGAGCTGGCCGAGGAGATTTTTCATAAGCCCGTGAGCCTAGGGGTGCCGAAGAACGTGGCCGGGCTCGCGGACATCGTACGCAATCCCATCTACGCAACCGGCGTCGGCCTTCTGCTCTACGGGCAGGAAAGGGAGCGTCGCCGTATGGAGCGTGGGGAAGCCCCGCCCGTGATGAAGGGCAGCTTTGTAGACCGGATCCGCGAGTGGCTCCGGCAAAACTTTTGAGCGCAGCTTGCGCGTTTTTTGAAAGACCGTCTGTGGAGGACGAGCTATGTTTGAACTGGTCGATAGCCAACCGCAAAACGCGGTAATCAAAGTCATCGGGGTCGGCGGCGGTGGTGGCAACGCCATTGCCCACATGATTTCCAAGGGCGTGGAGGGGGTCGAGTTTATCGCCGCCAATACCGATGCCCAGGCCCTCAAAAATGTTGGGGCCCGAACCCTGCTTCAGCTTGGGGGGCAGATTACTAAGGGCCTTGGCGCGGGGGCGAATCCTGTCGTGGGTCGGGAAGCGGCGCTTGAGGATCGGGACCGCATCGCCGAAGTGCTCGCCGGCGCGGATATGGTGTTTGTGACCGCGGGCATGGGGGGCGGCACGGGCACCGGTGGGGCTCCCGTGGTGGCGGAAATCGCTCGTGAGCTGGGTATTCTAACGGTGGCCGTGGTGACCCGCCCCTTCCGCTTCGAGAAGCGGAACCCGGCGGCGGACCAGGGCATTCTCGAGCTCCAGCAACACGTGGATTCCCTGATCACCATTCCCAACGAAAAGCTGCTGGCCGTGCTCGGGCAGAGCACCACCATGCTCGACGCCTTCAGCGCGGCCAACGACGTGCTGCTGGGCGCTGTGCAGGGGATTGCCGACCTCATTATTCGCCCCGGCATGATCAACGTCGACTTCGCTGACGTGCGGACCGTGATGTCCGAGATGGGCATGGCCATGATGGGCACGGGCAGCGCTTCGGGAGAAGATCGAGCTCGGATGGCGACGGAAGCCGCCATCCGCAGCCCGCTTCTGGAGGATATCGATCTCCACGGCGCCCGGGGCATCCTGGTCAACGTCACCGCGGGAGCGAACCTATCTATCGGTGAGTTCACGGAGGTTGGCGATATTGTTGATGAGTTTTCCAGCGACAACGCCACCGTGGTCGTGGGCACGGTAATTGATCCGAGTCTGGAAGATGAGATGCGCGTTACCGTGGTCGCTACGGGCATTGGCGCCCCGGCAGCACCGAAGGTGGTGATCGATAACGCGCCCCGCACCCCGGTGCGGACCACTGCCGGGGGAGGCGTAGACTACGACCGCCCGACGGTGCTGCGTCGTCAGGCAGCGGGGGCCAGCATGGCCGAGGAGGCTCGGAAGCCCGCGCCCTCGGGGGATTTAGATTACCTCGATATCCCGGCCTTCCTGCGGCGGCAAGCCGACTGAGGTTGCCGATCGGACCAGAGATCTCCACCCGGGCACTGCCCGGCTCTGGTCTCTTTTCGCCTTCGGGCCTAAAGCCCCCTCTGGGCGAGGCGGTTAAGCGCCTCGCCCAGAGGGCCCGATTCCTCTTCCGCGAGGGCCGTGAGCAGGCTTATGGCGAGGGCCGTGGGCTTGGGCGCTGGCGACCCCTGGGGCAGGACGTTGCCCGCACGTTCACCTGGACTGCCCTGAGGCGGACGCTGGGCCACGCGCACTCGCAGATGGGTGATGGCCGTGCCCGCCTGGCTCAGGGCAGTGAGCACCGCACCCTGGTGGAAGCGCAGCTGGGTGGCCACCGCCGGAGATGCGGCCATGAGCGTTAGGCTTTGGGGTTGGGCGTTGCCCAGGGTAAAGCTCAGCTTGAGCGTCGCCGGGAGGGCGCCACGCACAAGGCGTTCGAGCTTTTCCAGTTCCCCAGCACGCTTCAGCAGAGCGCTCAGGCGCGCCGGGCCCTGGGGCTTAAGGAGCGTCGAAAGCGCTTGCGGACCGCCTGTTTCCATAGCCATAGGCATCTTTTCTCCGGGGACCATCATACCCTGGGCATGGCCCAGAGGGCCTGTGCCGGATACGGGCGCGCTTTGGCGGGAGCAGGTACACTAGCGACCGCAGGTCTTGCTCTCTGGTGACAGGTAAAACAGCGCTATGGTGAAGAAGCTTTTCCGGGCCCTTTTCCCGACGAAGAATATGCGGGAGCTGCGCCGCTATGCCCGGCGGGTCACCGAGATCAACGCCCTTGAGGCCCGCCTAGAGGGCCTTGACGACGCCACCCTGCGAGCGGAAACGCCTCGGCTTAAGGCGCGCCTTGATGCCGGAGAGACCCTCGACGCCATCCTTCCGGAGGCCTTTGCGGCAGCGCGGGAAGCCGCGCGCCGAGCCCTGGGGCTTCGCCACTTTGACGTACAGCTCATGGGTGCTATGGCCCTCCATGAGGGACGCATTGCGGAAATGCGCACCGGGGAAGGAAAAACCCTGGTGGCGACCCTGGCTGTCTACCTCAATGCGCTGGCGGGGCGCGGCGTTCACGTCGTGACCGTAAACGACTACCTTGCGCAGCGGGACGCAGCTTGGATGGCGCCCGTGTACCAAACGCTGGGCCTTTCCGTGGGCGTCGTGCGTTCTGGCCAAGACGGGGCGGAAAAGCGGGCGGCCTACCTCGCCGACATTACCTACGGCACCAATAACGAGTTCGGCTTCGACTACCTCCGCGACAACATGGCCTTCACGGAGGAGGATAAGGTCCAGCGCGACCGCTTCTTTGCCATTATCGATGAGGTGGACTCGATCCTCATCGATGAAGCCCGAACCCCCCTCATTATCTCTGGGCCGGCGGAAGATTCTTCGGCCCTCTATCGCCAGATCGACCAGCTTGTGCGTCCGTTGAAGCCGCGGCAAACGGCGGCGGGCCAGGCCCCGGAAACGGAGGAAGAAGGGGATTTCGCGATCGATGAGAAGAATCGTCAGATCGAACTGCTGGAGGAGGGCCACGAAAAGCTTGAGGAAGCTATGAAAACCGCCGGGCTGTTGCCGCCGGAGGATAGCCTCTACGCCTCCCAGCACCTTGGGCTCTTGCACCACGTGCACGCGGCGCTCCGGGCGCGCTTTGTCTACCGCCGGGATGTGGACTACATCGTGCAGCAGGGTCAGGTGATCATCGTCGATGAGCACACGGGGCGGACCATGCCCGGGCGGCGCTGGTCCGAGGGCCTGCACCAGGCCGTAGAGGCCAAGGAAGGGGTACCGATTCAGCAGGAATCGCAAACCCTCGCCTCCACTACGTTCCAGAATTTTTTCCGGCTTTACGAGAAGCTCGGGGGTATGACCGGCACAGCGGATACGGAAGCCTACGAGTTCCATGAAATTTATGGCCTCGACGTGGTGGTTATCCCCACCAACAAGCCCATGATCCGGGATGATCGCAACGATCTCATCTTCCTGACCATGGATGAAAAGTACGACGCCATTGTCGAAGACATCCAAGATTGCCGAGATCGGGGGCAGCCGGTTTTGGTGGGCACGGCCTCCATCGAATCCTCCGAGCGCCTTTCCGAGGCCATGACCGCCCGGGGCATTGCCCACGAGGTGCTCAATGCGAAGTTCCACGAGCGGGAAGCGGAAATCATTGCTCAGGCGGGTCGGCCCGGCGCCGTCACCGTGGCCACGAACATGGCCGGGCGGGGCACGGATATCGTCCTCGGGGGCAACCTTGAAGCGGAGCTGGCCCAGGTGCCTGCGGAGGACGAGGCGGCCCGCGCCGCTGCGCGGGAGGCCTGGCAGGCCCGCCATGATGCCGTGCTCGCCGCTGGCGGCTTACGGGTGATTGGCACGGAGCGCCACGAGTCCCGGCGCATCGACAATCAGTTGCGCGGTCGGTCTGGGCGCCAGGGCGATCCCGGCTCCACGCGCTTCTATTTGTCCATGGAAGACAACTTGATGCGGATCTTCGCCTCCGATCGCATCCGCTCCATGATGGGTTCCCTTGGTATGCAAAACGGGGAGGCCATCGAGCACCGCTGGGTGACGAAATCGATTGAGCGGGCGCAGCGCAAGGTGGAAGGGCATAACTTCGATATTCGGAAGAACCTTCTCGAATATGATGACGTGGCCAATGATCAGCGGCAGGTGATCTACCGGCAGCGCGATGAGCTCATGGCGGCGGAAGACATCTCCGAGACGATCCTGGCCATGCGCGAGGAAGTGGTCCACGAGCTGGTAGAGCAGTACATCCCGACGGAGGCGGTAGAAGAACAATGGGATCCCGCGGGCTTGGAAGCGGCCCTGCGCGGTGAGTTCGCCAGTGCCCAACCCATAGCGCAATGGTTGGAGGAAGACGACCAGCTTGATGGGGAGGGGTTGAAAGCCCGCATTTTGGGTCAGCTCGCCGAGGAGTACGCAGCCAAGACGGCGCAGGTGGGTGAAGCCATGATGCGGCGTTTTGAAAAGCAGATGATGCTGCTGACCTTGGATCACCTTTGGAAAGAGCACCTGCAGGCGATGGATCAGCTGCGCCAGGGCATTCATCTTCGGGCCTATGCGCAAAAGCAGCCGAAGCAGGAGTACAAACGCGAGTCCTTCGAGCTCTTCCAAGCCTTGTTAGAGAATATTCGTCGAGATGTCACCCGTTTGTTGGCTCAGGCGAAATTCCAGCCGGCGGAGGAAGTGGAACGCGCTGAGCGAGAGCGCCGAGAAGCGGAGCAGGCGCGCGCCCGCTTCGATCAGCCGGCGCCGGAAGGGGTCGAAGGCCCCGAGGCGGGCCCTCAAACGCCGGTGCGCGCCGAGCCTAAGGTGGGTCGAAATCAGCCTTGCCCCTGCGGTTCGGGCAAGAAGTATAAGCATTGCCACGGTACGCCGGCCTAGCCGGCGTCGGAACGCCTGACTCAGCGCTTATCGCGAAAGGAAACGCCTTCATGGCCGTCAATCTTCCGCCCTTGCCTCGGCTCCTGCCGGTGCCGGGGGTTCGTCTTGCGACCGTCGCCGCCGGGGTGCGCAAGCCCGGACGGCCCGACCTCACGCTGTTTGCCTTGGATGAGGGCGCGGAGACCGCGGCGCTGTTTACCCGTAATCGCTTTTGCGCGGCGCCGGTGATTTTGGCGCGGCGCCATCGCGATGCGGCGCCGCCGCGCTATTGGCTTGTGAATACGGGTAATGCCAATGCGGGCACCGGGGCGCCGGGCTTGGCGGCGGCCGAACGCTGTTGTGAAGCCGTGGCCGGGGCGGCGGGCTGTGCGACGGAGGCGGTTTTGCCCTACTCCACGGGCGTGATTGGGGAAACGCTGGCCGTGGAGCGCATCGAGGCGGCGATTCCGGCGCTCCTGGAGGGGCTCACGGAGGATGGCTGGGCTGCTGCGGCCACGGGCATCATGACCACCGATACGGCCCCGAAGGGCTTCTCCCTTGCCCCCGATGAGGCCCGTCCCTACACCCTCACGGGGATTTCAAAGGGGGCGGGGATGATTCGCCCCGACATGGCCACCATGTTGGCGTTCCTCGCCACCGACGCCCCGGTGGCCCCAGCGCTCCTTCAGAATCTGCTGCGCCAAGCCGTGGATCGGAGCTTTAACCGCATCACCATTGATGGCGATACCTCCACCAACGACGCCGTGACCCTGGTGGCAACGGGGCAGGCGTCCATGCCGCGCCTCGAAGATCCCGAGGATCCCCGGGTGCTCGCCTTCGCGGAACGGCTGAGTGATCTCTGCCGTGACCTTGCGCAAGCCATTGTGCGCGATGGGGAGGGGGCGACGCGCTTTGTGACGGTTGAGGTGTCCGAAGCGCGTTCCGAGGCGGAGGCGCTTGCGGCCGCCTATACCATTGCCCATTCGCCCTTGGTGAAGACTGCGCTTTTTGCGGGCGATCCCAACTGGGGCCGCATCCTGGCGGCCCTGGGCCGGGCGGGCATGGAGGACCTTGCCGTAGAAGGGGTCCGGCTCCAGATTAACGGCCTGACCATTGCCGAAGCCGGCGCCCTGGCGCCGAGCTATCAAGAAGCGGACGGGGCGGCGGTCATGAAGGCACAAGAGCTCACGCTCGCCGTGGCCCTGGGCCGGGGACAGGCCATGGGCACCGTGTGGACCACGGATTTTTCCTACGACTACGTGAAGATCAATGCGGAGTACCGGAGCTAGGGCCAGGGCCTAATCTTCCCTAGAGAGGTCGTCGTAGCTGGCGTCGCCGGCGATGCGATGGCTTTCGTCCGCCCAGGCGCCGAGGTCGATCAAGCGGCATCGCTCTGAGCAAAAGGGCCGGTAGGGGCTCTCCGCTCGCCAGGGGACGGAACGGCGGCAGGTGGGGCAGGCGATGATCGTGACCGGTTCCGTCATGGGGCCGGGGCCTCCTTGGCGGCAAGCTTGAGATAGCGCTCGTGAAGCGCATCCACCTTCTTCAATAGGTCGTCAAGGGACCCATCGTTGACCAGGATATCGTCGGCCCGGGCTTGGCGCTCCGCCCGGGACGCCTGGGCCTTGATGATGGCTTGCACCTGTTCTGCGCTGTTTTGATCCCGAGCCATGGTGCGCTCAAGCTGAAGAGCCTCCGGGGCATCCACGAGGAGCACCCGGTCCACGAGCGTCGCCTGGCCTGCTTCGAAAAGCAGGGGCGATACGAGAATCGCGTAGGGAGAGGTGGCGGCGGCCAGGCCGGCCCGGAGGGCCTCGCCAATACGCGGATGCAGTAAGGTTTCGAGCCAGTGGCGTTCGGCGGGGTCTTGGAAAATGCGCTCCCGAAGGGCGGCGCGATCGAGCGTGCCGTCGGCCTGCAAGATGGCTTGGCCAAAGTGCTCGGCGATGGCGGCAAGGGCGGGCTGGCCAGGCTCGACCACCTGGCGCGAAGCCAGATCAGCATCCACTACCGTAATCCCGAGGCGCTGAAAATGATCGGACACGGCGGTTTTTCCGCTGCCAATGCCACCCGTTAGGCCTACCACGCGCATAGTTCGCTCCTCTTTTTGTGGCGCTCAGCGTACGCCGAAGAAGGCGGTGAGCCAAATGGCGGTAGCCAAAAAGGGGCCAAAGGGCAGGGGCTCTTGGGGGGCGAGGCGTCCCCGAAGCTTGGCCGTCAGGGCAAAGACCAGCCCCGACGCCGCTGCCAGTAGAGCTACCTGGGGCAGGGCCATCCAGCCCAGCCAGGCGCCGCCCGCAGCCAACAGTTTGAAATCTCCATAGCCCATGCCTTCCCGCTTTGTGAGCAGGCGATGGCCCCAATACAGACTCCAAAGGCTGAGGTAACCCAAGGCGGCGCCCAGCACGGCGCTTTCGACCGTTGGAGCGGGGGTGAGGCCGGCCATCGCGCCTAGGAGCCCCAGCCATAGGAGCGGCAGGGTCAGCGGATCGGGGAGCAGCTGCCATTCGGCGTCAATAGCCCCGAGGGCGAGGAGAAAGCCCGTTAGCATGATCAGGGCGCCGGCTTCAGGACCCACCCCGAAGCGCTGGACGAGCCCCATCGTGAGCAGCGCCATGAGGCCCTCCACGAGGGGATAACGCTTCGCGATGGGGGTGTTGCAGCAGGCGCTCCGCCCCCGCAGGGCCAGCCAGCTGAGCACAGGCAGGTTGTGGAACCAGGGCAGGGGGCGTTCGCACTGAGGGCAATGGGAGGCGGGCCAGGCCAGGTTATAGGGCTTCGTTTCCAGGCGAGGCTGGCCCGTTTGTTCCCGAAGCCAGGCCTGGGTTTCCGCCTCCAGTTGCCTTGGCAGGCGATGAATGACGACGTTGAGGAAACTGCCCAGCACGGCGCCGAAGAGCCCGGCGTAGACCATAAGAAGGGTGGGATTGAGCTCAGCCAAGGCCAGACCCTCCGACGACAGAGCCGAGCTGGAAAATGGGCAGGTACATGGCCACGATCAAGCCGCCCACGAGCACGCCGATCACCGACATGATGGCCGGCTCGAGCAGTTCCGTGAGGCTATCTACGGCGTTATCCACATCGTTTTCGTAGTGGCTGGCTGCTTTTTCAAGCATTTCGTCGACGGCCCCCGCTTGTTCACCGATGAGCACCATTTGCCGAAGCATGCTGGGCCAGCGCGGTGCCTGGGCCATGGCTTCGGCCAGGGCCGTGCCGGCGCTGACCTGCCGAACCAGGATCTCTACGGCGTCGCGGTACACGGCGTTCCCCGTCGCTCCAGCCGCGGAGCGAAGGCCCTCCACGAGCGGGACGCCCGCCCCTAAGGTGGTGGCCAAGGTGCGCGCGAGACGGGCTAGGGCAGCGCGGGTGAGGATGGAGCCAAGTACGGGCAACCGGAGCAGGGCGCTGTCGAGTCCATCACGCAGGGCCGGGGAGCGGTCGATCGCCGCCCGAAAGCCGAAGACCCCCACCACCGTACTTGCGCCGACAAGGAGGTAGTGGGCCCGGGCCAGGTCCGACAGCGTGATGACGAATTGGGTAAAGGGCGGGAGTGCCGCGCCGAAGCTGGCAAAGACCCCTTCGAACTGGGGGACCACTTTGATCAGGAGCAGGCCAGAGACGACGAGGGCAATAGCCAGCACGGCCAGCGGGTAGGTTAGCGCTTTGCGGATTTTTCCCTTCAGCGCTTCGCTTTTTTCCCGATAGGTGGCGAGGCGGTCGAGCATGGCGTCGAGGGCCCCGGCCTGCTCGCCAGCCGCCACCAGGTTGCAGTACAGCGCATCGAAGACTCGAGGATGTTGGCGGAGGGCTGCGGCGAAGGCCGTACCGCTGGCTACCTCGGTTTCAAGGCGGCGCACGAGGGTTCTCATGGCCGGGTTGGTGAGCCCCTCGGCGACGATCCCAAAGGCCTGCACAAGGGGTACGCCGGCCCGCAGCATGGTGGACAGCTGGCGGGTGAAGAGGGCGATATCGGCGCTCTTTATGCGTCCCCGACCGGCGGCCTTCGATTTCTGGGCAGTGACTTTGTCCGCGAGGATGCCCTGGCTTCGGAGGGCCGCCATGGCTGCGTCGACGCTCGTTCCGTCGACGACACCCCGAACCCGTTGGCCGAATCGGTCCCGCCCCCAATAGCGAAAGGTGCCTTGGCTCATCCGCTGGCCGCCGTGACCCGGCTGATTTCCAACAGGCTCGTAACCCCCGCCTTCGCCTTCAAGACCCCGGCGCGGCGAAGGTTACTGAACCCCTCCTGCCGGGCGGCTTCCCCAAGGGCCAGGGCGTTTGCGTCTTCCAGGATGAGCCGTTGCAGTCGCGGGGTGATTTTCACCACCTCATAGATGCCAACCCGCCCCCGGTAGCCTTGCATGCAGTGTTCGCAGCCCCCTTCCCGGGCCTCAAAGAGCGTGAAGGGCGTGGAGAAATCCTCCGGCTCGAAGCCGAGCTCGAGCAGGGCCGCTTCCGGGACCGTTTGGGCTTGCTTGCAACGGCTACAGAGGCGCCGCGCTAGGCGTTGGGCAATGATGAGGCTGACGGAGGTGGCCACGTTAAAGCTGGGCACGCCCATGTTGCGCAGCCGCGTGAGCGTTTCCGGTGCCGAATTGGTGTGCAGCGTCGAGAGCACGAGATGCCCCGTTTGCGCGGCCTTAATGGCCACTTCAGCCGTTTCGAGATCGCGGACTTCCCCCACCATCACCACGTCCGGGTCCTGGCGCAGGAAGGCGCGAAGGGCCGCGGCGAAATCGAGGCCAACCTTTGGGTTAACGTGAACCTGGTTGATGCCCTCGAGGTTGATCTCCACGGGATCTTCCGCGGTGGCGATGTTGCGCTCCGCGGTGTTCAGAATATGGAGGCCCGTGTAGAGGGAGACGGTTTTCCCCGAGCCCGTGGGCCCGGTCACCAAGATCATGCCCTGGGGCGCCTGGAGCGCTTCGAGGAAGAGCGCCTTCTGGTCCGGCTCGTAGCCGAGGGCGTCGATACCCAGCTTGGCGGAGCTGGGATCGAGGATCCGCAGCACGACTTTCTCGCCATAGAGCGTGGGGAGGGTATTGACCCGAAAATCGACGGCTTGGCTCTGGCTGACGCGCAGTTTGATGCGCCCATCCTGGGGGATGCGGCGCTCGGAAATATCCATGCGCGCCATGACCTTAAGGCGCGCCGCGAGGCGTAGCCCAAGACTGACGGGGGGCGAGGCGATTTCCCGGAGCATGCCGTCGGTGCGAAAGCGGATGCGATACCGGTGTTCATAGGGCTCGAAGTGGATGTCGGACGCCTCGCTCCGAATGGCATCCAGCAGCACCTTGTTGACGAAGCGCACCACCGGCGCCTCATCGGAATCCTCGGCGCTGGTTAAGGGTGTGCTTTCTGGTGCAGCGTCGGCCTCGAGGGGGATCAGGGCGTCGTCCTCGAGCCCTGACAGGAGCGCCTCGCTTTGCTTCGACAGGTAGCCGTCGAGCTGGCGCAGCAGTTGGCCGTGGTCTACCACAATGGGCTCGAAGGTCAGCCCGGAGTGGAATTGACCCTCGCTAAGGCCTTTGTTGTCGGCCGGATCGGCGATGCCCACGAAAAGCGCTTGGCCTCGGCGAAAAAGCGGCAGGAGCTGATGCTTTCGCAGGAAGGGTTCGCTTAGGAGCCCGCGAGGGGCCTGGCGCAGATCGAAAGCGGAAAGGTCCAAAAGCGGTAACCCAAACAGCTCCGAGGCGGCAGCGGCAAAGGCAGCCGTGTCCAGGCCTGGCTGAGCCAGAAGGGCCGCGTTCAGGGTTGAGCCATCGCGCTCCGCCTGGCGCTGGGCCCGCGCCAGGGCGGGCGCGTCGAGCTTGCCTTGCTCAATAAGGCGACCGGCAATGCCGCCGTAGGGCTGGGTGGCCATGGGTTGGTCTTTGCTTTGCCGAAAACGTGCCTAAGGTACCTTATGCGGGCCGGTCCGTGCTGCCCTTCGGGCGCCGGCCTGGGTCAGCGAAAACGCCCCAAGGCCTAGGAAGAAGCGGCGGCCATACAAAAGGGCGCGCAACCGCGTTATCGTTACAACGTCGGCGTGGGGCTGACCTTAGGTTTTGGAGGGACTATGAAGCGGCAACTTCAGCGGGGCTTTACACTCATTGAACTGATGATCGTCGTGGCGATTATCGGCATTCTGGCGGCGGTCGCGCTGCCGGCCTACAACGACTATATCGACAGTGCGAACGCCACCAAGGCGCGGGAGAATTTCTCCGCTGCCCGTCGCTTTGTGGCTAATGAGATTGGCAAAGCTCAGTCCCAGGCGGCGTTGGCAGGTAGTGCGGTCTCCCTACCCGCCGCTGAGTCAATTATCGCAACGCTGAATGCCTCTGGGGCCCGTGCACCGGGCGGCGGCGACGCCTACGCTGGCTCTGCGAATGCCACCAGCGGCGCCGTGGGCATTTCTCTTGAGTCAAGTACCTACACCATAAGCCTTCCAGCCTATAAGGGCTTGACTGGCGAGTCGGCCACCGTTAACTGAGCGCAAGGGAGACAAACGGTGGTAGGTAAGGCGAGTAGCGGAGGCTTTACCCTACTCGAACTCATGGTCGTCGTGGCGATCCTCGGCATTCTGTCCGCCTTTGCCATTCCGTCCTATCAGGGCTACCTGACCCAAGCGAGGCAGGCGGCCCTGCGGAGCGCAGTGCAATCCATGACCGTGCCCCAATCCCTCTATCAGGCAGAGCAGGGCACCTACTCTGGTCAGGGCTGGCGCCCCGGCGATGGGGCAACGGAAACGGGCTGGCTGCCCCCCGACGGCGCGGACACCTTCACCTACACGCTTCGGGCCGGAGCCGATGGCTATTCCGTTTCGGTCACGGATCCGGCGAGTGGCGAATCGCTGTTGGTGGACTTCGGCACCCCCCCGGCGCCTACGCCCGATCCCGGCGAGCGTCGTAAGCCGCCGCCGCCGGACGACGGGGAAGAGGAGGAATTGCCGCTGTTGATCATCCTGCCCCCTCAGGACGTCTAGGCCCTGGTCTTGCGCTGGCCCCGTCCCCTCGCTAGCATGCGCGCCCGCAAAGCCGAAATAGCTCAGTCGGTAGAGCAACTGATTCGTAATCGGTCGGGAACCTTCATTTTTTTAAGGACCATCCCATCGAATAGGTCGACTGAAAAACTCTGTCAGATGTGGAGAAGGCTGTTGGGTTTTTGGGAAGAAGTCGAACGGGAGCTACTCGGCTGGCCAACTCGCGTCTAAGGAAGGTTCCAAACTCCTGAGAGCTTGGCTCAAACACTTCGGATTCAAAAACCCTTCCCGCCGAGTCCGCTGTGTAACGGACCTGCGCCCACTGGGGGCTTTCACACGCCTCACGTGCCCCAATTCTTGATCTAAGGCAGTATCGAAACCATTGTTTTCGAAGATCTGTGGCGTTGCTCTCTCGATTGGAAAACCCGGTAGACGAGTCTGCTACTCCTGCTTTGTGTGCTTTGGTTCCTAATCTCGCAAGCAGTGCATCATGATCTTCTTCGCTCAAAAGCCCCTGAAGACCAATCGCAGTTGCCATTGCCAACTGCAGGTAGCCTCGGTTTTCGAATCCTCGAGATATGCTCGTTTTGAAGGCTCCTTCAAGAAGCGACGTTGCCCGCTCCTCATTAATGTCCGGCAGGTACCGTCGATCCACCTTGCCTCCATCCAGAAGGTCGCTTCGCGGGAGCAGGTGGTTTGCCAAAGCAATGGTCAGCAGTACCTCGTCTCGAGATTCAAAGTCACTTTCCATTAGCCGATTTAAATGTCTTTCGATGTCCGCAAAGGTCTTAACTCCAAGGGGGTAGTAGGCGTCCTCTCCGCGATAGACTGCGAAGGATTTATCGTCTTCAAGCTCAAATATCATAAGTTCAGCTGAGTAAATCTGCGGAACAAAATTCCTGTAAAGCTCAGCGAATGATTTGATTTCTTCCGTGCGAAGGCCCTTGATTACCATCGTCCCCCCTTTGAATAGGGAGCTCGTAAAGTTGATGTCAGGCCTCTTGTTGTGAAGGGCCTCAAACCTATTCAGGTGATATTCGCGATCCCCTACAGCGGTAGAGAACGTGCTGTATCCAGCCCAGAAATACGGGTGACTGAAATCTTCGTCTTCCATCATGCTTCGCTGAGCATTTAGTAGGGTGGAAGCCGATTCCTCGGAGTAGTTCTCGAAGAAATATTCGCTAAAGCGGGTAGCCCCAGCATCAGAAATGGGCCAGATGGTTGATACGACATTCTTCGCCCCCGCCAGCCGGAAAGCCTGTTGAAGCGAGGCAATGCTTTCCCCTTCAAGGGAGTCTCCGACGGCCGTGTTGCAAGCCGAAAGGAAAGTAATGAACGTTTCGCTTAAGTCCATCTCAATAATTTGGCGGGATGATAATAGTGATTCTGCCTTGTCGACATTGCTGCCAGCTAAAGCCAAACCTGAGCTTAGGAAAGGATCGCGCGCATCGGGCGCCGCCGACACATCTGCGATCGAGTAACCATGGGTGGCTATGTGGAGCAGCTTAGGTTTTTTCTTAACCATCGAGATCACTGCGTCTCTGGTGGCCGCTTCTCCGGAAAGGAATCGGGTTACGCCCGTATCGGGAAGGGATTTTTGGATCGCTAGCCCTTCGCTCAAAGCACCTGGTAGCGGTGAAAAATAGAGACCTTCCGCACTTCTCGAAGTAATTTTTGGTTGCACTAGGTTATGGTCTGGGCCGTTTTCTAGTTGCCCCGCGTCGAAATCTGGCCCAGCAATGATCAGCGAGTCCGCCTTTGATAGGTAAAATGGGTCCCTATCAAAATATTGTTGCACTGAGTCCCCAGCCATGTCGATTAAGTAGCCTCTCGAAAACCTGCCTGCGAATTGTGAGAAGCGGTCCGTGACCTCTATATCAAAGCGTTTTGCTGCATAAACACCTTGCTTGTCTAAAAGGGCTGGAAAGGGGGCGTAATAGAGGACTCCTGTCGGCTTGAGCCGAACAACCCCGACCTTCTCTGGTAAGGCTGCTAGTATGGGGTGCCAAACAAGCTCTGAGAATCGGCCTAGATCCGTCAGCTCGCCGACCTCAGTAATCGATTCTCTTGCCAGTGCTAGGGCGTCTGTTACTTCTTCAACGGGAGCCAGCTTGATCTTTTTGATCCGGTCCTGGAGGAATACGACCGCATAGTAGAAAGGGGTCCCCTCAGACAATTCCGTCAAGAAGAGAACGTTTGCAATCCCAGGCGCTAAGCCAGCAAGTATGTCCGCTACCCTGGGGATGCTTGCGAAAGGGAGGCCGTCCCCACTTGCGCCTGGAGAAAGTCTGTAGTTCGCGTATTCCTCGAAAGAAGCGGCTAAGCTCAGCAAGGCTTCTTCGTCGTTGCACTCGCTCTTACCGTAGGCCTCAATACTCGCAACCAGTTTGGATGTTAGGCCCCCTAGCGTCTTCTCGTCGGACTGACTTTTCAGATCGACTGTGAGTCTGGAGAAGGCTAAGGCTGCGACCTCCCTTTCGAACTCATCCGCCATCTGAAGCTCAACTCTTGTGAGCAGGGAGGTCTCCTTACCTATCCTGTCACCCCTTAATTTTTGTAGTTCGCCTATCGTTTGAGCGTCGTTGACCCAATATCCAAAGAAATTTGCGACCGCTTCTAAGCGGTACCTTTGCAAAAGACGGATATCTTGGTCGGGGTGCCCGATCTCCGTGAGCGAGCGTTCTATTTTTTCGTTGGTGCAGCCGCTTGGTTCTGCATTGGAGAGGGAGGCGGAGCAAATTAAAGCGGCTGCGAGGATCCCCTGCCTAAGTATCCTGCGCGATTCTGTAAAAAAATTTGGCGGCATAGCGGACACCCCTGCATTTTTGGAAAGTCGTTGTTGCCCCAAGTCCGTTACTTAAGCTCGAGAGCTTCGATCTATCGCTCGAAGAAATGCACAGTCAGGGTAAGGGGGAAAGAAACGGTCTTTCAAGGCACTCGAAAGCAAGATAATTATATATGTCATCTTTCTGAAGCCTTCCGCGGGCGGGAAGCTTTCAGCCTTCAAGTCATTGATTCGGTCGTCCGCCTTCCCCATATTCTTGCTCAAGGCTGGCAGATGACCGGTCAGCTTCTCCTGCGAGGATCAAGTCGGGAGAGAGCTGCACCTTCCCGTAGAAAACGCACCTCATGAAGTCCGTTGCCGACGTCACTTGGCTTCCCTGCCCTGTCCCTGGCTCGTCTAACTTGATGGATCGGTCCAGGGCGTCGACAACTCGCTGATAAATTGATCGAGCATGGTTCAATGACTGGCTGATGTAGATGGGCGTCACGGTCTTCGGCGAGTGGTTAAGCAGGCTGCCGATTTCAGTTTTGGAAATTCCAAGCTCGTGGCACATGCTCGCGAAGAGGCGCCGGAAGTCGTGGTGCGAGTAGGGCGCTATCCCTGCGTCCTTGCAAATCTTTGCCAGGGCTTTGCGTGAGTCCTTGATTGGTGTGCCACGCTTTGTGGTGAAGACGTAGGTGTCGTCTTTTTCCTCGCTCTGAAACCGAGCTTGGAAGAGGTCGTAGGTCAGGCCGATCATGGGAACGATAAGGAAACGATCCGACTTGTTCGT
>JADHNU010000031.1 GCA_016779325.1 Pseudomonadales bacterium | reverse complement strand
CACGGGTGCGGCGGACCTCAGCGAACTGACGAGTCGTCGGGTCACCCTTTCCGCGAATGCTCAAAATCAAATCCGGGCAGTGGAGGGGAGGTTTTACCTGTACGGTTTCTATCGCTATTTCAAATGGTGCTGTAAATTTAAAAAGCGTGAGAAGCGCGTGACGCTCTACAACACGGGAGCACTCTTTAGGAAGAATTGGACGTTGCTTAGCGCTTCCCAGACCGTCACCTTCTGATCGTGCGAAAGGGGGCCGCCAACACCGTTGGCGGTCGCCCCTTGATTTCGCTCTTCAGGATACGAGGAGCTCCAAGCTTATGAACATGCTTTCCTGGCGGCCTGCCCGCGGGGTGCTTGCCCTGCTGCTTTTCTTTTACCCATCGCTCACCTTTGGTGCGGAAGTCTGCATTAGCGGAGGAACGTTTCTTTCTACAGCTCGGGTCTTTTTGTCCCAGGATAATCAGATCAATGAGTCTGAGGTGACCTTCTCTGCAACGCTCTTCACCCGGACTCTATTAGCCGAGGAAGAAAGCTCTTGGGTGGGATATCAATTCCAGAACGCAGGGCTTCAGGAAAACGATCAGATCGCTTCGCCGATTTTTTACACCGTGCCCTTCGCTGTGCGCATCAACCGCGAAACCGGAGTCTTTGAAGAAGTGGTGGTGAATGCGCCCCTGAAGGGCGAGGACGAGGCTCGTCTTCTCGCGCTCTATGATCTCCTACATAGCCTTCCCAGCGAGCTTTTAGACGCGCAATCCCCGGTGGTGGTGCGGGAGCGTGATCGAGTCGGGGTCGTAGAAACGCATTATTTGAGCCCACGGCTTGGGGAAGTGGTACGGCAGCGGCAAGCCTACGTCAGCCTAGGCGGAAGCCGGGAAGGAGATGGCTTGCTGGAAGCTGTGGAGCTCGAGGAAGATCGGTCGGAGTTCAAGGAGCAGGCGTGCGGGTTCCGGGAACTTAAGGGCACGGCTCGTGTAACAGCCCGCTTTAATGGCGGTTTGACGGTACTGACGCAGCAGCAGCATGAGACAAGCCTTGGGTCCCAGCCGGTACCGGACCAACTTCGCCTCGCCCTGCTTCCTCCGGACCCGCGGACCTGGCCACCACTCACGGTAGCAGATGTCTATCCCCGGCCAGTCCGCCGACCGCTGGCCAGCGCTGAGCTTTTTCTGGAGCAGTTAAACCGCTTGGGTGCGGTGGAAATTTTCGATGGAGAAGCGCTTAAACGTTTGCTTTTTGATAACGACGACTTCCTAGAGAGCCTACGCCCGGCCCTCGCCAACTCCGGCTTTAGCTCGGATTTCGAGCAAGAGTTGCTGCTTCGCCTGGGGCAGGCGAACAGCACTAACGCCCGGGGTCTGCTCACAAGTTTGATTACGGACGACGCCGTCAATCCAAAAACCCGTTTCGGAAGTTTGATGGGTATGCGTTATTCGGAGGATAAGCTCGAGCCTGAGCTTCAGGACGCCCTGTTCGACTACGCCAACCTCTCGAACTTAAACGAGGTGGATCAGCAGCTCGCGGATTCCACGCTTTTAGTACTCGGGACACTGTCAGGTACTACGCGAGATCGGGGGCTCGAGCGTCGCCTGGCTGACCGGCTGATGAGTGCCGGGGATGAAAGCAGTGCCCTAGTTGCCCTTTCTGCCCTCGGCAATTCTGGCACCGAGAGCAGCGGGCAGATCCTCGGTCGTTATCTTTCCGATCCTTCTCCCAGCCTCCGGCGGCGGGCAGCGGAATCGCTGGGGCAGATTCCGGGCGACACCGCGAAGCTGGCCCTTGCGGAACATCTCAGTGCAGAGCGTCAGCCCCAGGTGCTCGGCGCCATGATTGAGAGCTTCGGCCGCCGGCCGTTGGCAAGAGAGGATTTGCCCCCTCTTATCGAGAAAGCTGTGCCCAGCGAGCCCCTTGCGGTTCGTCGTGCGGCGATCAGTGCCCTAGCGGGGCAGGTCCCCCATCTCCCAGAAGCGTCATCAGCCTTAAGGCAAATCATGACCCAAACCACTGACCGTCAGTCGCTTGAGACGATCATGGGGGCCCTCTACAACGGCGATTGAGTCTGCCCTGCCCTTGCTCTCGCTTTAGGGCGACGGACGCTTCGGCCAGCTCGGTATTCCTAGCGCCGTTTTCGAAGCCTCGGCGGAAGCTAATACTGCAGCGTAGGGGCGAAGCTGTCTAAGGAGGGTGGTCAGCGCTTGCTTAGGCGTGGCGGACTAGGCCAAGTTGCCGTACGGAGGCGACGAGCGCCCCGCGACTATCCCAGAGGCCACCGGTCTCAAGCATGCGATCACCTTGCTGGTCCGTGCTGGAGAAGGCGCCGGCAATCCACCCAGGAGCCGGGCACCGGCGCAGCTCAACATTCAGGGAAACGGTGGGGACCCAACCCACGGCGCCCAGGAGGCCGAAAACGGACGGGGGAAAGGCGTCGCAAAAGAGGGCGAGGGCTTCGGGGCAGGGGGGCGTGTCATCGCGAAAGCGAATCCAGCCACTGATGACCGGCGCTTTCGCGAGGCCGGGGGCGGCCTGGGCGGGGTTAAGCCGCACATCGAGGCGTTCCGCAATGGGTAGGGTCACGCCTTGCCCGGCGGCGTCCCGGTGCGTGCACTGCGCGGGCGGCGGCAGCGCCGGGGCGCCCGGTTGCCGATCGCCTTCCGAGGGTTGGCCTGCGGGCAGTTCGCCGTAGGTTGCGAGCAGGGCCAGGCGCGTCTTCCCGTCTTGCTCAAGGCGAACCTGCCCCGTGGCCAGCTGCTTGCCCACCTTCAGCACGTCGACGAACAAATCGCAGGGCGCGGCCCCGAGCCCCGGCCGAAGATAGTGGGCTGTGATGCTCACCGGGTGGGGCTGGGGAAGGGCTTCGCCGAGGGCGCGCAGCGCCAGACTCAGCAGATAACCCCCATTGGGGTTGTCGCCAATATTCCAGTGGGCGGACACCTGCCCCATCCAGTGCCCAGAGCTTTGGCGTTCCAACTGACGTTCCTCGAGGAAGTGGCTCATGGGGATTCCCTGTGGCGGTCTGGCGCGCCGAGGAGCCTACGGTAGCCTCGGCGGCTTGCCTAGGGGTTGGGTATGGAAGTCGACTAGGCAGGAGTGCGCACCGATATAAAGCGACCGTTTGTCATTTTTTGGTGCGCTTTTTGGAACTCGCCAAAGTCCCTCCGGTCTGAGGGGTGTTCGTGTGTGGGAGCGCACGGCGATGTCCACTAACTGGGAGAGACAACGATGAGTGGTGGTTGGATCAAGGGTGTCCTCGGAGTTGGCATTTTATCCGTCGGATCAATGGTCTACGCAAGTGAGGGGGCCCCTTCGGCGGGCGCCTTGGAAAAGGAGGTCACGCGGCTTGAGCGCGCGCTGCTGACCCATCCGAAGGAGGGCGCGTTGAAGCGAACGGCGCTTCGAAAAGCGCTCGAAGCGGCTCGGCGAGATCTGGAAGCTGCCGGTAAAAACGAAAAGCGCCCCAACTAGGGGCGCTTCTCTGCACGGCATTGTGGCGCTCGCCAAGCCGTACTAACCGGCTTAGAAACCGCCGAGCTGGTAGATAACTTCCACCATGGCCGTGAACTGATTGTCTTCCGTTAGCCCGCCGTCGCCATCGGCAAAGCCGAGGTTGGCAACCTCATCGCTTTTGTCGAAGCGACCTTCGGCACGGATCATGAGTTCGGGCGTGAGCTTGTGATCCAGCGTTCCCGTGACGGTCCAATGTTCAAGATCGTCAGCAGCGACAAGGAAATCATCTTCAGCGGTAATCCGCTCCACCCGCAGCGCAAAGCCCGTGGTATCGGAGAAGGCGTAGCGGCCGGCAGCCGCGATGCCCAGGGCCGTGCCCGTCTCAGCGAGGTCATCGCCATCCGTGGCCAGGTAATCAATGTTGAGCCAGGCGGAGAAGGCATCGGAGATATCGCGGCTAACGAGCAGATCGTAAACCCCAAGCTGGCAATCGGCGCTCGGAGCACACCCTTGGCTGTTGTCCTGCCCGTAGATGGCGCTGACGCCCACGTAAGTGCCATCGATGTCCCAGGACAGCTGCCCCGTCACCACTTTTTGAGAGCTGTCGTCGTCAAAGGTGTCGCTGTAGAGGTCGTTCAGCACGCCGAAGGCGACCCCCGTGCCACCCACGGTCGTGGAAGCGATGACGCCCGTGTGGGTGATTGGCTGGAGGCCGTAGACCGCGCCGCGGGAGATGTTGAAGTTGGCGTTGGTCTCGAGCACCTCGGCACCCAGCAGGGTGGTGAGGCGTCCTGCCTTCACTTCAACGCCTTCCCCGATCGGCGCGAGGTAGCTGACCCAACCGGAATAGATAAGCCCTGAGTCTTCGTTACCGCCCTGCTGCTCGGCAATCTTCCCGTAAGTGTAGTCCAGGTGAAAACCGGCGCGGCTTTCTTCCGTGGGGGCCTTGTCGATGGAGACCCAGGCTTGGTCGAGAGAGAAGGTGTTGGCATCGGGGTGGGAGAAGTAGCCCGTACCGAGGTTCGCATCACTGCTTTCTTTTAGCCGGTGCATGTAGCTGCCGGCGGCCCAGGCGGACACTTCCGTACCGGCGAGCAAGCTGTCAAAGGGGTTCTCGGCGGCCTGCGCGGCGACGGAGCCGACGCTAAGAAAAGGCGCGCTGAGGGCCAGCAAGGCGGCGTGGGGCTTGAGAGACATGATGTGCTTCCTTCTATAGAGCAGTGAGGCCCGAAAGGGGAACCGAGGCCCGCGCCGGGGGTGGGCAGCGGGCGACCGGGGGGAGCTCTGCACGTCCCATGCCAGCTTTTTTCGCTCCCGTAACTCCCGGCGCTTTTCCAAGACCCCCGGGGCCGCGCTGCTCGAAAATCGGGCAATTACTCAGGGGCATGAGGTAAATCGCTCGGTTTTAGTGCAGAAACCCCGGGATGCCTGCGGAGAGGGACAAGGCGATGCTGAAGCGGCTCTGTGCGCGCGCCTTGTTTTGGTGCGCGCCCAGCTATTGCCGGCGATTCCTGCGCCAGGGTGGCGCGTTGGCCCCCGACCTTTTCTTCCTGGCGCGGGTTTCCTCGCCAATTTCAAAAAACGGCACGGTCCTTGCTCGGCCCCTGTCGAGCGCCATGGCTTAGCGTGAGCCATCGGCGTGATCCCTGTCCTGTCTCGGGCGCCCGGCGCGCCCCGCAGCGTGAGGAGCGCGTCATGAAATTAGTTACGGCCATTGTTAAGCCGTTCAAGAGCGAGGACGTCCGCGAGGCGCTCTCGGAAATTGGTATCCAAGGCATGACCGTTACCGAGGTGAAGGGGTTTGGTCGACAAAAAGGCCATTCCGAGCTTTACCGCGGATCGGAATACGTCGTCGACTTCCTCCCGAAGATTCGTATTGAGGTGGCGATCGACGATGCTCAGCTCGACGCCGTCGTCGAGGCCATCACCAAGACCGCCAATACGGGGAAAGTGGGCGACGGAAAGATCTTCGTGTCTACGCTCGATGAGGTGATTCGGATTCGGACCGGGGAAACCGGTGCCGATGCGGTTTAAGTCGGGTCGTTGTTGCACGGCTCTTTGGATTAAAAGGACCTCGCAAGGAGGGTTCACGTGGAAGCGCTAGTCGAAACCAATTATTCAATCGACACCTTTTACTTTCTCGTAATGGGTGCTCTGGTCATGTTCATGGCCCCGGGCTTTGCCATGCTTGAGGCGGGCCTCGTGCGCGCTAAGAATACGGCGGAAATCCTTACCAAAAACGTGGCGCTTTTTGCCATCGCCTGCATCATGTATCTGTTTTTTGGCTACGCTTTGATGTACGGAAACGTCACCGAAGGCGCCTGGATCCCCGGCTTCGGTATGGGTATCGGTGCGGAAAATACGGCCGCCGAAGTGTTGGCGTCCGGCGGTGAAACCTACTACTCCGCCCGTTCCGATTATTTCTTCCAGGTGGTTTTCGTCGCCACGGCCATGTCCATCGTTTCCGGCGCCGTTGCGGAGCGGATGAAGCTTTGGGCTTTCCTTGCCTTTGCCGTGGTCATGACGGGCTTTATCTACCCGATTCAGGGATCCTGGAGCTGGGGTGGCGGTGCGCTTGCAGCGGCGGGTTTCTCCGACTTCGCAGGGTCGGGCATCGTCCACATGTGCGGCGCCGCAGCGGCCCTCGCGGGTGTGCTGGTGCTCGGGCCGCGGGCGGGCAAGTATGGCGAAGACGGCAGCTCTCGGGCTATCCCCGGGGCGAATATGCCGCTCGCGACGCTGGGCACCTTTATCCTCTGGTTCGGCTGGTTCGGTTTTAACGGCGGCTCTGAGCTTAAGCTCTCCAACGTTGATGAGGCCAACGCTGTCGCGCAGGTCTTTGTGAATACCAACCTCGCCGCGTGCGGCGGCGTACTGGCGGCCCTGCTGACGGCGCGCGCGCTGTTTGGGAAGGCGGATCTCACCATGGCGCTCAATGGCGCGCTGGCTGGCCTGGTCTCCATTACTGCCGACCCCTTAAGCCCGAGTGCCGAGCTATCCGTGCTCGTGGGTATGATTGGTGGCGTGTTGGTGGTGCTTTCCATCGTCGGCCTCGATCGCCTCAAGATCGACGATCCCGTCGGTGCCATTTCCGTGCACGGCGTGGTGGGTATCTGGGGTCTCATGGCCGTGCTGCTGTCGAACGGCGACGCGTCTCTTGGCGGGCAGCTCTTTGGCATCGCGGCTATCTTTGGCTGGACCTTCATCGCCAGCCTTGCGATCTGGGCGCTCCTGAAGTTCACCATGGGCATTCGGGTATCCCAGGAAGAAGAATACGAAGGCACGGATATCTCGGAGTGCGGCCTCGAGGCCTACCCGGAGTTCACCAAGAACTAAGCGCCCTACGGGCTTCCCAAGGCGGGCCTTTGGCCCGCCTTTTTTTGCCCCGAAGGTGGATACGCTCAAGCTTTGAGTTAAAGCCGGCAGCCTAGGGAAAACGCCGGCCAAATGAATTCGGATCTGGGGTCTTTGGTTCCTGGGCTTAGGCCCGGCGGGCCCAAGGAAAGGCATGGCATGCTGGCGGTTTCGAAGATAGCGTGCGGTGCCCTCGAAATGTTCTATTTCGCAACATGTTGTTCGGGTTTTTTCTTTTTATCCGCGTTATCGTCTAGCTTTGCCGGGGGACGGACGCAGCGCAAGCGTCTGAGGCGGGAAAAGGATGAAAGTGCTTGTAGCGGATGGCGACCAAGCCGTTCGCGCTCATTTAAAAGCAGAACTGGCGCAACTCCACGGCTTCGATTTCGCCGGGGAGGCCAGCGACGGCCTTGAGCTCCTCCGAAAGGTTGAGGCTCGAAATCCGCAGATGATTTTGCTCAGCGCTCGGCTGCCACGCATGGGTGGGCTTGAGGCGCTCCTGCATCTCGGACATCTCGATAACCACCCCTCTATCTACCTGCTGCTCGATGCGACCGATCCCTTGGCCGGTTGCCTGACCGAGCACACGGTTGCGCTTCTCCCCCGCCGCGTCACCAGTGAACAGCTTCGTCGCCGGTTGCCCACCGCGCGCCGGCCCCGTCGTGCCGACGTGGAGGCCCTGTGGGCCAGCCTTGTGCAACACGGGTTCGCCCGCACGCATATCAGCGCGCGCACGCGCCGAGGGCTGGTGCTGGTGCCCGTGGACGAGGTCCGTTATCTCCAGGCCGATCAAAAGTACGTCACCGTCCGAGCCCCTGGCGTTGAAGTATTGATCGAGGATACGCTGATGACCTTGGAGGGGGAGTTCGGGCCACGCTTTCGCCGCATTCATCGAAATGCGCTCGTGTCTGTGGGCCATCTTGTCGGCTTAGAACGCACGCCCCTGGGCGTCTACGAGGCCATCCTCTCAGACATCGATGAACGCTTACCGGTTTCGCGGCGCCAGGCGGGTGCCCTTCGCCGGTTTTTAAAGGCGCGCTAAGCCCCCGGGCCGCGCCCGGGGGAGGTAGACCATGGCTAAGCGCCAAATTCGTATCGCGACGCGGGCCTCTAAGCTGGCCCTGTGGCAAGCCCATTGGGTGCGTGATGCGCTCCTCGCTCAAAACCCCGAGCTGGATATTGTTCTGCTCGAAATGACCACGGAAGGGGATCGCTTCCTCGCAGCGCCGCTTGCCAAGGTTGGGGGGAAGGGTCTGTTCGTAAAGGAGCTTGAGGCCGCCATGCTCGATGGGCGCGCCGATTTAGCCGTGCACTCCATGAAGGATGTGCCCGTGACCTTCCCCGAGGGCTTGGGCCTCGCCGTGATCTGCCCCCGAGAAGATCCAAGCGATGCCTTCGTCGCGCGGGAAGGGGTGGAGGCGGCCTCCCTGGATGCGCTGCCGCCCGGTGCGAGGGTGGGCACGGCGAGTCTGCGGCGGGCGAGCCAGGTGAAGGCCCTGCGTCCGGATTTAGAAACCGCGCCCGTGCGCGGCAATGTGCAAACTCGCTTGGCAAAACTCGACCGCGGCGAGTTCGATGCCATCGTGCTGGCCAGCGCAGGTTTACTGCGCCTTGAACTCGGCGACCGCATTCGCTCCCGCCTCGCTGCCCCGGCTTTTTTGCCCGCCGGAGGGCAGGGCGCGGTGGGCATCGAAACCCGTCTCGACGACGAGGCGCTCAAAGCGCTCCTTGCGCCTCTGGCCTGCCCCGTCACGACGGCCTGCGTAAGCGCTGAGCGGCGCGTTTCGGCCCGCCTGGGGGGGAATTGTTCCGTACCCCTAGCGGCGTACTGTGTTCAGGAAGCCCAAGGCTATCGGCTCCAGGCGCTGGTGGCGGACCCTTCCGGGGCGCCGGTGCTGCGGGCCGAAGCCCGGGGCCCGGAGCCCCTGGCCCTGGGCGACGAGGTGGCCGAGGCCCTGTTGGCAGCGGGCGCGGGCCCGCTTCTAGAAGCGGTTGTGGCCGCGCAGCCTTAATGCGAAGGGTACTGCTGGCTCGCGCCGCAGAAACCTTACCGGCGGCGCAGGCCGCCCTGGAAGCGGAGGGGTTTTCCGTTTGCCCGGCGCCCGTGCTCACCCTCGCGCCCCGGCTGGAAACGGACTCGGACCGCGCCTTAGCACTGGCGCTAGATCGCTTTGACGCCGTCGTCGTGATCTCCGAGGCCGCGGCCCGGGGGGCCTTGCTACGTTTCGAACGCTTTTGGCCCCAGTGGCCGCTCCATCCCCAATGGTTTGCCGTCGGCGCACGCAGTGCCGAACCCTTGCGAGCCGAAGGCCTCCCCGTGACCGTACCCGAGCCACCGACCACAGAAGGGCTGCTAACCCTTCCAGCGCTACGGTCCGCCCAGGAAACGCTGATTTTGAAGGGGGAGGGCGGACGCCCAGACCTCGAAGCGGGGCTTCGAACTCTTGGTCAACGGGTGGAAACCCTCGCGCTGTATGCGCGGGTGGTCCAGCCCTGTGAGTTACCTTCGGCGGCGGCGGTGGATGTGGTCGTCGTGGGCAGTGGTGCGTGTTTAGATGCGCTGCTGGCGAGTGGTGGGGCGCGCTTTAGGGCCCATCCCCTGCTTGCGCCGTCGGCGCGCGTAGCCGCTCTGGCTCAGGCTGCGGGGTTTAGCAACGCCCGCCCCCTGGCAAGCCTGGCCCCCGTCGCCCTTGTCGATGCGCTTCGGCGACTGTCCCTCGACGGAGGGGCGGGGGATAATGTTCAGTCCGCGTCCTCTGGGGAACTGCCGTGACCGAAGCTGAAGCGCCTAAGCCCGCTGCGCCCTCCGCGACCGCGCCTGCGCCGGCGGCCCCGTCGGAAACAACCCCAAAGGTAAGGCAAGCGGCGGGGACGGCAAAGCGCGGGGGCAGTGCGTTGGCGGTTCTGGCGCTTTTATTGGCCCTCGGGGCCGCCGGGGCTGCGGGGTATCCCTACTACCTTACGTATCAGGGACAGTCTGACGCCCAAGTCGTGGCGGCCACGCTGTCCGAGGCATTGCGATCCCTTCGGCAGGAAAGCAGCGCGCAGGCGCAAGCTTTGGCCGAGCAAAGAACAGCGGTCGCGGCGCTTCAAGGGGCCCTCTCGGAGGCGCTCAGCGATGCACAGCGAAGCCGTGAAGCACTCGCTGGTGAGCTGGCCGCCCTGGCGCAAAAGCAGGAGACGGAGCAGAGCTACCTTGGCGCGGTGCGCATGGCCGAGGTCCGCTATTTGACGGCCATCGCCACCCAGCGCCTACGCCTTGAACGAGACCTTCCCGGCGCCCTCGCACTGCTGGCACGGGCCGATGCGGTGCTTGCGGAGGGCGGCGCGGCGAGTGATGTGCCGCTCCGGCGGCATCTCGCCGATGCCCTAGCCGCGCTTCGGGAGGCGCCTCGCATTGATACGGTGGGCCTTTACCTCGAACTCGAGCAGATCGCCAATGTGAGCGATCGCCTTCCCCTCACTCGGGCGCAGTTCACTGCCGAGCCGGCGCCTACGCCGGCTCCCACCCGAGCCGACGGGCTGCTGCCCTGGCTCTGGCATAAGCTTCAGGGTCTTTTCCGGCTGCGGAAACAAAATGAGGCCGTTGCGCAGACCCTGCTTCCGGACGGGGCCAGCGTGCTCCTTCAGCATGGTTTGCGTTTGACCCTAAGCCAGGCTCAGCTTGCGCTGCTTCGCGGCGATGGACCGCTTTGGCGGGCAAGCCTAGAAGCGGCGGCGCAGCGCATTGAACGCTATGGCCGACCGTCTCGCGATCGTAGCCGACTTCTGGAGCGGCTCGGCGCCTTGGTCGCGACGCCCGTTGCGGTGGAAGGGGCAACCTTTGCGCAGGCGCAGACCGCCCTTCTTGCCCTAGGGGAGGCCCTCGAGCTGCGCTTAGGCGTTCGCCCGTGAAGCGGGGGTTGCTCCTTGCGCTGCTCGCCCTCGCCCTAGCAGCGGGCCTTGGTGCGCTTATGGTTCGAGATCCGGGCTATCTCGCGCTGGCTTATGACGGGTGGGTATTCGAAAGTAGCTTATGGTTCGGCGTGCTCCTGCTTGGGCTGCTGGGGCTGGTCGTCGCCCTTGGGCGTCGGCTCCTTGGGGGGGCGCTAGGTCTATCCCAGGGGGTTTTCGGTTGGCGAAGCCGGCGCGCCGCGGCTCGGGCTCCGGCGCAGCTGCTCGATCGCTTAGAAGCGGTGCTGGGCGGTGAGACCAGAGTACCGCCCTCTCTACCTAAGGACGTTGGCCTGGCACCGGCGCTCCTGACCTTGGATGCGCTGCTCGCGGCGCTGGCGGGGGACGCGCTCCGGGACGAAGCGGCGCGCGCAGCACCCCGCGCGGCCGCACTGCTTCGGGCGCGAGCAGCAGCGGTGCAAGGCGACGGGGATGGGGCGCTTGCGGCGCTGGCGGCGACCCCGGCGCTATTTCGGAGCGCCCTCCTTCAAGCTTGGATTACCGAGCTGGTGTTCGCGGCGCAGCGGCCCTTGGCCTTGCTGCCAACCTTCGGTCATCTGGGGCAAGCCGGCGAAAGCTTGGTTGCGAAAGCCTTTGAGGCCAGCGCCCAGCCCACCGAGGCCTTGTCTCAGGCCTATGACGGGTTGCCGAAAGATCTCCGCCGCCGAGTGGCCGTTCAGGTGGCCTACGCAGAGGCAGTGCAGCGGGCCGGCGCGTCTGCGCTGGCGGAAAAGCACCTTCGAACTGCTTTAAAGGACAGCCAAGATGACCGCCTTCGGGCAGCCTTTGGCCGACTACAGAGCGCCGACCCCGCGGCAGCCCTCAAAGTGGCGCAGGGATGGCTGGGGGGGCGTCGAGATGATCCCGTCGTGCTTTTAGCGGTTGGGCGTCTGGCGCTGCACGCGGAGAACGTGCCTGTTTGTGAGGCTATGGTTGAGGCCTGCGAAGCGCTTTTGGACGGTTCCGGCGCCAAGGCGGAGCGGGTCGATACCCGTGGCCTTCGCGAGCTGCGCGCGGCTCTGCTGAATGCTCAGGGGAAGGCCGCGGAGGCCTACGCGTTGCTGGCCTCAGCATCGGGCCAGGGCAGGGAACGGGGCGCATAGGCAAAGGCGTCCGCAGCGCATTGGCGCCGGCGTAGGCCGGCGGGCAGGAGCGCTTCCGCCGTCCCCCAAACCATGCCAGGCCCGCCTCCTAGGAGGACCTGCCAGTCCTTGAGGGTCAGCTTTCCGACGCTGATATCCTTGAGCACGGCATCGCCCACCCGTCCCGCAACGCATCCCAGCCGCGATTCCGCACCCTGTTCTGCGCAGGCCACCCAGCTAAAACGCGGATAGGCCTCGGCGAGCAGGTCGAGCTCGTTCCAGAGGTAAAGGCCGTCGGCGTGCAGGGCGCCCCAATAAAGTCGCAGGGGCGGGGCGTCGGCTTGGTCGGCGCCCAGGCGAAGTTGGGCCAGCAGCACGCTGCGGAGCTGGGTGATGCCCGTGCCGCCGGCCAGCATTAAAAGCGGCTGAGCCAGGGGCGTTTCAAAGCAGCAGTCACCGAAGGGCAGGGCGACTTCCAGCGGGCCCCCACGCTCCAGCAGATCGAGCAAATAGGCGCTATCGCTGTGCCCCGGCGTGGGTTGGAAGTGCAGCGTTAGGGCTGGAAGGTCTGCGGGATCGGACGCCAGGGAGAGGGGAAGGCGCGCATCGCCGGGCGCCCCCACGCAAACATATTGCCCCGGCGCCATGGCCGGGGCAGGTGCGCGTAGCCGCAGAGAGAGACCTAGGACCCGATCCGGGAGGGCCTCAACCTGCTCGACGTCCGCGAGGATGGCCATAGTCGGGTGGCTAGCGGCCCTTCATGGACGAGAAGAATTCGTCGTTGGTCTTAAAGTCCTTGAGCTTGTCGAGCAAGAACTCCGTTGCCGCGATGTCGTCCATTTCGTGGAGGAGCTTGCGCAAAATCCAAATGCGCTGAAGCTCATCTTCCGTGGTGAGGAGATCTTCCCGACGCGTACCGGAACGGCGAATGTTGATGGCCGGGAACACGCGCTTTTCGGCAATGCGCCGCTCGAGGTGAAGTTCCTGGTTTCCCGTGCCCTTAAACTCTTCGTAGATGACCTCATCCATTTTCGAGCCCGTTTCGATCAGGGCCGTGGCGATGATGGTCAGGCTGCCGCCTTCCTCGATATTCCGAGCGGCGCCAAAGAAGCGCTTCGGGCGCTCGAGGGCGTGGGCATCTACCCCCCCCGTTAGCACCTTGCCCGAGGAGGGCACGATGGTGTTGTAGGCGCGGGCAAGACGGGTGATGGAGTCGAGGAGGATAACCACATCTTTTTTGTGCTCAACCAGGCGCTTGGCCTTCTCGATGACCATCTCGGCCACTTGCACGTGACGCGCCGGCGGCTCGTCGAAGGTGCTGGCCACCACTTCGCCGCGCACCGTGCGCTGCATTTCCGTCACTTCTTCCGGACGCTCATCGATAAGCAGGACGATAAGTAAGGTTTCCGGATTGTTGTAGGCGATGGCCTGCGCGATGTTCTGCAGCATGAGGGTTTTCCCCGCCTTCGGCGGAGAAACGATCAGGCCCCGTTGGCCCTTACCAATCGGTGCGACGAGATCCACGATGCGGGACGCGAGGTCTTCCGTGCTTCCCGTACCGCGCTCGAGGCGGAGTCGTTCTTGCGGGAAAAGGGGCGTGAGGTTTTCAAAGAGAATCTTGTGCTTCTTGGTGTTCGGTTCGCTGTAATTGATCTCGTCAACTTTCAGCAGCGCGAAGTAACGCTCTCCATCCTTTGGCGGCCGAATCTTCCCCGCAATGCTATCGCCGGTGCGCAGATTGAAGCGGCGAATTTGGCTTGGGGAGACGTAGATATCGTCGGGGCCGGCTAGGTAGGACGTATCTGGGGAGCGCAGGAAGCCGAAGCCATCCTGAAGAATCTCCAGCGTGCCGTCGCCGTAGATGTCTTCGCCGTTCTTCGCGTGCTTGCGCAACACGGCGGCGATGACTTCCTGTTTACGGGAACGGGCGAGATTCTCAAGGCCCATTTCCTGAGCCATGTTGAGCAAATCGGGGACGGGCAGGCGTTTTAGGTCGGTGAGATTCATGTCCACGTGATCAGTATGGGAGCGCACTTCACGCGTATGGGCTGACGCCAACGCTAAAGGGCGATGCGTGAGGGAGCTCGGGAAAATAGAAGACGGGGTTTTTATCGTGCGGTGCCTGCTGACCCCCTGACAGGCAACCCAATCTTGGCGCGCCCCCCCGGCGGCGTCAAGGCTTTTAGGCCCTTTAGAATGCCGCCGAGCCTAACCCCGTTTGAGGCGGTTCGGCGGCGCCGGGCTCAGATATGGCTGTCGAGGAAGGCCGCGAGCTGGCTCTTGGAGACCGCGCCCACCTTGGTGGCTTCGACGTCGCCGTTTTTAAATAGCATGAGCGTGGGGATGCCACGGATGCCATAGCGTTCTGCCGCGGCTTGGTTTTCGTCGACGTTTACCTTGCACACTTTAACGCGATCGCCATATTCCTGAGCGATCTCGTCCAAGATGGGGGCGATCATTTTGCAGGGGCCGCACCACTCGGCCCAGTAGTCGACCAGGACGGGGCGGTCGGCTTTGAGCACGTCATCATCAAAAGATGCCTGGCTCACGTGGACAATGTTTTCGCTCATGAAGATTGCTCCGGGACTGACCAATGGCGAGGGCGCAAGTGTACCATCGCCGCGGCAAAGCCACATCGCTTGCGCGTTGGAGATTCCGTGTCCTTTCCCCGGGTCGTTGTCGATCTTGGTAGCCATACCTTTCACTGGGTTATCGCCCGGGGCCAGGCCGTGGATGCCTTTGAGCGCCGGGGCCTGCGCGTTGCCCTGGCCGCGGGCCTCAGCCCAGAGGGGGACCTCGCCGCGGACGCCTATGACCGGGCCGAAGCCGCCCTCGCGGCCATGGCAGCGGCCATCGCGGCCATTCCGCTTGCTCACCGCGCGGTGTTGGGCACGGCCACCTTCCGTCGCCTGAGGGATCCGGCGCCCCTTCAAGCTTTGGTAGCGCGCTACCTGGGGTTGCCGGCGCGGATTTTATCCGGCGAAGAGGAGGCCGCCTTGATCTGGCATGGGGTCCAGGGGTGGTTGCCAACCCAGGCCCCCGCGCGCTGCGTCCTGGATATCGGAGGCGCGAGCACGGAGCTCGCGGTCGGCGATGCGGGGGCGCTGGCGGAGGTCCTCAGCTTGCCCCTCGGCTGCGTGGTCGTCAGCGAAGGGGTAGGCACGGGGGCCGGCGCCTTTGACCGAGCGGATCGCATGGTCGCCCAGGCCCTCGCCCAGGCGCCCCTTCAGCCCTTTCGATGCCCCGACGGCGCGCTTGTGGCGACGGGTGGCTCGGCCATTTCCGCGCAGGCGCTGGGGGGCGTGCAGGGATTGCCGGCGTCGCCAATCAGTGCGGCTTACCTGGATACGCTGTGGTGTCGGCTTCGGGGCGCGGGTCGCCCCCAGGCGTTCTTGCCCGGGCTCCCCCCGGGGCGCGAACGGGTGCTCCTAGGCGAGCTGGCGTTGCTGCGCGGGCTGTTACGGGCCCTTGGGCAGGCGCAGGTGCGTCTGGTCCCCGGGGCCCTGGCCGACGGCGCCTTGCTTAGCCTGCCCTAGGCGAGCTGCTCGGCCACGCGTAGCGCGAAGTAGGTGAGGATGGCATCGGCCCCGGCGCGCTTCATGGCCAAGAGGGATTCCGCCATTACCGCTTCATCGAGCCAGCCCGCTTGGATGGCGGCCATGTGCATGGCGTACTCGCCGCTCACCTGATAGACGAAGGTGGGCACGGCGTAGGTGTCCTTCACCCGGCGCACAATATCAAGGTAGGGCATGCCCGGCTTGACCATCACCGCGTCGGCGCCTTCGGCGAGGTCCATGCCCACTTCCTGCAGGGCCTCATCACTATTGGCAGGATCCATCTGGTAGGTCTTCTTATCGCCCGTGCCCAGCTGCTGCCCCGAGCCCACGGCGTCCCGGAAGGGGCCGTAGTACTTCGAGGCATATTTTGCCGCATAGGACAGAATGCGCACGTTGCCGTGGCCCGCCCCCTCGAGGGCCTCTCGAATGGCGCCAATGCGCCCGTCCATCATGTCCGAGGGCGCGATGACATCGGCGCCGGCCGCCGCGCAGGTGAGAGCCTGACGGCAGAGAGCGTCGACCGTTTCGTCGTTGAGCACATAGCCATCTTCATTCAAAAGCCCGTCTTGCCCATGGGTGGTATAGGGGTCTAAGGCCGCATCGGTAATGATGCCGAGCTCGGGCACGGCGGCCTTAATGGCGGCTACGGTCCGTGGCACGAGGCCGTTTTCATTGTAGGCTTCGCGGCCGTCAGCGGTTTTTAAGTCGGCGCGGGTGTTGGGGAAAAGGGCGATCGCCGGCACGCCAAGGCGGTGAGCCCGCTCCGCTTCCCGGACCGCCTCCTCGAGGTTGAGTCGGTCGATTCCGGGCATGGAGGCCACGGGGGTCCGGGCCTCGGTGCTGTCAACGAGGAACATGGGATAGATGAGATCATCCGTGCTCAGGCGATTTTCCCGCATGAGACGGCGGGAAAATTCATCCTTGCGCATGCGACGCAGACGCGTACCCGGGTAAATGCGGGAGGTGAGAGTGAACGCCATGGGTTGGCTCGCAATCAAAGGTAAGTGAATCCAGTGTAGCGCGAGCCCTCACCGGCGAGAAATCGATCTGCCGTCGGGCGTCAACCTGAGGATCGGAACCGGTTATGAAGCAACGTATGGCAATACTGCTTGCCGTGAGCGGCGTCCTGGCGCTCTTCTTTCTCCTCGGTGGAGCGGAGCAGCTCACCCTGGACAATTTGAAGGCGCGCTCGAGCGCGCTGTTGGCCGTGCAGCAAGCCCAGCCCGTGCTGAGCGCCGCTGGGTTTTTCGTCGCCTATGTGGCGCTGACGGCCCTGTCCTTGCCCGGGGCAGCCATCATGACCTTAGCGGCCGGGGCGGTGTTCGGCCTGGGCACGGGCCTGCTTCTCGTGTCCTTCGCCAGTAGCCTGGGTGCGGTGCTGGCGTGCGGCCTGGCTCGGAGTCTTCTGCAACCGCTTATTGCCGAGCGGTTCCAAAGTCAGCTGGCGATGATTAACGCGGGGCTTGAACGCGACGGCATTTTCTATCTGTTGTCCCTTCGCCTCGTGCCCGCCGTGCCATTTTTCATTGTGAACCTGGTTTTTGGCCTCACGCGCGTATCCCTCGCCCGCTTCTACTGGGTTAGCCAGCTAGGGATGCTGCCCGGGACGGTGGTTTACGTGTATGCGGGCACGGAGCTCGGGGCCATCACGCGCCTTGGGGATATCCTCTCGCCCCCCCTGCTCGGGGCGCTCCTGGCTCTGGGCCTGTTCCCCTGGGTGGCCCGGGCCGGGTTGCAGAGGCTGGCGGCGCGCCGGGCCCTGGCACGTTTTAGGCGCCCGAAGCACTTCGACGACAACGTCATCGTGCTCGGCGCCGGCTCCGGGGGCCTCATCGCAGCGCTGATTGCCGCCACGGCCCGGGCGAAGGTCACCCTCGTGGAGCGCGGCGAGATGGGAGGGGACTGCCTCAATCGGGGCTGCGTGCCGTCTAAGGCCCTGTTGGCGTCCGCGCACCTGGCCTCGGCGCAGCGGCGTGGCTTGCCTGGAGTGAAGAGCCTCGGCGTGGCCATCGATTTTCCTGCGGTGATGGCGCGGGTGCAGGATGCCATCGCCACCATCGAGCCGAAGGACTCGGCCGCGCGTTATGAAAGCTTGGGGGTGCGCGTGGTGAAGGGGGAGGCCAGGATCCTCGATCCCTGGACCGTGGAAGTGCATGGGGAACGGCGCACGGCCCGGCGCCTGATCGTCGCCACTGGGGGCGCACCATTGCTGCCGCCCATCCCGGGCCTCGAAGCCTGCGACCCCCTCACCTCCGATAGCCTGTGGGCCTTGGAAACCCTGCCCCCACGCCTGCTGGTACTGGGAGCCGGCCCCATCGGCTGCGAGCTGGCCCAGAGCCTCGCGGCCCTCGGCGCTTCCGTCGCCCTTGTGGACCAGGCCGAGCAGGTGTTGCCCCGGGAGGATCGCGCCGTGGGGGCTCTGCTTGCCTCTGCCTTGGTGCGGGAGGGCATTACCCTGCATCTGGGGGTGCGCGCCGAGGCGTTTACGCCGGGTGCGGCGTTGGGGTCCGGTACCCTCCTAGTGTCCTCGGGGGAAACGGTGGCCTTCGACCGGGTGCTCGTGGCCGTGGGCCGCCGGCCCGTTACCGCCGGGCTTGGCCTTGAGGAGCTGGGCGTGCGCCTTCGACCCAATGGCGCCCTTGAGGTCGACGAGACGCTTCGTACTTCCGTCCCCACGATCTATGGCTGCGGCGACGTGGTTGGGCCCTATCAATTCACTCACATGGCCTCCGATCAGGCTTGGGTGGCGGCCATGAATGCCCTGTTCCGCCCCTTAAAGGCCTTCAAATGGCGCGGCGCTGTGGTGCCCTGGATCACCTTTACGGACCCGGAAGTCGCCCGGGTCGGCCTTTCCGAAGAGGAAGCGGCGGAGAAGGGGATCGCGGTGACCGTGACCCAGGTGGGTTATGACGATAACGATCGCGCCATTGCGGAGGGGCAGACGGAAGGCTTCATCAAGGTGCTGACCGCACCGGGGAAGGACCGAATCCTGGGGGTAACCATTGCTGGCGCCCGGGCCGGGGAGCTTCTCGCGCCCTGGGTAATGGCCATGACCCACGGCCTTGGGCTGAAGAAGATCATGGGCACCATTCACGCCTACCCAAGCTACGCCGAGTTGAACAAGGCGGTGGCCAGCGCCTGGCGAAAAGCCCATGCGCCGGAAAAGGCACTCGATCTGCTCCGCCACTGGCACGCCCTGTTCCGCTAGGGGGCTTCCGAAAGCCCCTTGCACCGGCGAGCGCCCTGGCGTTCACTGATCTTTAGCCTTTGGGGGAGATCAGTTATGGCATTCGAGATGGCAGGCCGGGTGGCCTTTATTACGGGGGCCGGCAACGGCTTGGGGCGCGCCATGGCGGAAGCCCTGGCCGGGGAAGGCATGAAGATCTTTGCGGTGGATGTGGACGGCGCCGCCCTCGACGCCCTCCGCGTCGATTTTGAGGCGCGCAACGTACCTATCGAAACGGCCCAATTTGATGTCACCGACCGGGCGGCCTTTGAGGCCGCGGCCGAGGCCTGCGTCGCGGCCTTCGGGGGTGTCCACGTGCTGTGCAACAACGCCGGCGTGTATCGCGGTGGCCCCTTAGAAGCCATGACCTACGCTGATTGGGACTGGATCATGGGGGTCAACGTGGGTGGGGTGGTGAACGGGCTCCAAGCCGTGCTGCCGCGAATCCGCGCCACCGGCGAGGGCGGTCATGTCGTCAACACCGCCTCCATGGCAGGCCTCACCGCGGGCGCTGGCATGGGTGTATACAACGCCAGCAAATACGCCGTGGTTGGCCTTTCCGAGGCGCTGAGGGCGGACCTTGGCGAGGGCGATATTGGGGTGTCCGTGCTGTGCCCTGCCATGGTCGACACGGACATCATCCGCAGCGAACGCATTCGCCCTGCGGATTTTGCCGATCCCAAATCCGATGAAGCCGCCGAGGATCAGATTGGTCGCATGCGGCGGGCGATGGCGGCCAGCATTGCGCCCGAGCGCATTGGCGAGCTGGTAGCGGAAGGCATTCGGGAAGGGCGCTTCTGGTTGCTGTCCCATCCGGAAATGCGCCTCCCCGTGGAAGCGCGGCAGGCTGAGCTGGCGGAGGCCTTCGGCACCCCCGGGGCGGAAGATCTGGCTCGCCTGGAGAAGCTCATGGGTGCCATGACCCCCGCGGACGACGGCGCCTAAGCGCTGAGGGCCTCGTACTCCTCGCTGAGTTCGAGCCACTGCGCTTCCAGGGCTTCCTGATCCTGCCGGGCTTGCCCCGCGGCCTGCAGCGTTGCCGTGAGCGTGGCCTTCTGCGCCGGATCGTCGTAAAGGGCGGGGTCTGCGAGGCGGGCTTCGGCGTCGGCAAGGCGGGCTTCCGCCTCGGCGAGGGCCCGTTCCGTTGCCTGGATTTTCTTGCGCAGGGGCGCGAGGGCCGCGCGGCGGTCGGCGGCAGCCCGCTTCTCCTCCTGCCGAGCGGCGCGGGTGTGGGCTGCGCCGTCCGCGGGGGCGTCCTTCGCCGTGCCGGTGGTCCCCTGGCCTCGGTCGAGCAGCCAGCGCGCATAGTCCTGCAGATCGCCCTCCCAGAGCTGCACGGCGCCGTCGGCCACAAGCCAGAATTCGTCCGCCGTTTCCCGCAGCAGGTGCCGGTCGTGGGAGACGAGGATCACCGCGCCTTCGAAGTCCGCCAGCGCCAAGGCCAGGGCCTGCCGCATTTCCATGTCCAGATGGTTGGTCGGCTCGTCAAGCAGTAGCAGCGCCGGCTTTTGCCAAGCGAGGAGCGCCAGCACGAGGCGCGCCTGCTCTCCGCCGGAAAGGTAGGCCACGCTTTCCATGGCATTTGCCCCAAAGCCAAAGCCGCCCAGGTGATTCCGCAGGGCCTGCTCCGGCGCCCGGGGATCGATGGCTTGAAGCTGGGCCAGGGGGGACGCATTCGCTTTTAGCTGCGTCATCTGGTGCTGGGCAAACCAAGCCACCTCCGAGTGATGGCCAAAAGCTAAGGTGCCGCTGAGGGGGCTTAAGGCCCCGGCGAGGGTTTTCAGCAGGGTCGACTTGCCCGCGCCGTTCGGCCCCAAAATGCCGACACGCGCGCCCGGTTCGAGGCGAAACCGGACCCTTTCAAGGATGGTCATGGCCGGAGCGTCCGCCGTCGCCCCGTAGCCGAGGACCAGATCGGCCCCCTCGACTAAGGGGTTGGAGCGCTTTTCCGGGTTGCGAAAGGCGAAGCGAAAGGGCGAGCGGGCGTGCACCGCCGCGGCAGCGGCTAGCTGTTCGAGGGTGCGCAGGCGGCTCTGGACCTGCTTGGCTTTCGTCGCTTTCGCCCGGAACCGGTCCACGAAGCGCTGGATTTCCGCCATGCGCTTTTGATTTTTCACAAAGGTTTGCTGTTGCAAAGCCAGGGCTTCGCTGCGTTGGCGCTCGAAGCTGGAGTAGTTTCCTCGGTAAAGGGTTATGGCGGTGTGATCAAGGTGGGCAACGTAGGCCACCGTCTCGTCTAAAAAATCCCGGTCGTGGGAAATGATCAAGAGGGTGGCATCAAGCTTACGCAGCCAGTGCTCTAGCCACAGGGTGGCGTCCAGATCCAGGTGGTTCGTGGGCTCGTCCAGCAGGTAAAGATCAGCTGGAGTCATGAGCGTTTGGGCCAGGGCAAGGCGCATGCGCCAGCCCCCGGAAAAGGTGTTCACGGGGCGCTGGGCATCGTTGCCGCGAAATCCCAGGCCGTGGAGGATGGCGCCGGCGCGGGCCTCCGCGGCATACCCATCGATGGCGTCGAGCTCGGCGTGAAGCCGCCCGATGGCCGCGCTGTCGCCCTCCGCTTCCGCTTTTATTAGGGCGCTTTGGATGGTCCGCAGGGGCCGATCGCCGTCGAGGGTGAAGTCCAGGGCGCTGCGCTCGGAGCTGGGGGTATGCTGCGCCAAATGGGCAACCCGGAGCCGTTCCGAATAGGATACCTCGCCATCTTCCGGTAGCAGCTGGCCCCGAATGAGGGCGAAAAGGGTGGACTTGCCCGCGCCGTTTGCGCCCACCAGGCCCACATGCTGCTTGGCGTGGATTGTGAAAGAGACGCCATCTAAGATGACCTTCTCACCGCGGCGGCAAAAGACGTTCGAAAAGGTCAGCATGGTGGGCTCCAAAAGCAGCGCTGGGACGCTAGCGGCGCCGAGCGCAGGGGTCAACCGGGGGGGGCGTCGTGGGGCAAAACCAAGGGGGGAACACCGGTGAAGATTGAGGGGCGGTCGTCGGCGGGCGCCGACGTATACGGGGTCGATCTGCGTACGATCGACGAAGCGGGCTTGGCGTCGCTGAAGGCGGCCTTTGCGGACTACGGGCTGCTGATTTTCCACGAGCAAGCGCTCACTCCGGAAGATCACATCGCCCTGGCCGGACGCTTTGGCGAAATCAATATCAACCGGTTCTTCGAGGCGCATCCTGCGCACCCGGAAATTGCCATGGTGCGCAAGGAGCGGGACCAGCTTCAGAACATCGGGGGCGGCTGGCACACAGATCACTCCTACGATGTCGATCCGGCCCTCGGGTCGATCCTCGTTGCTCGAGAATTGCCGCCCCAGGGGGGCGATACGCTTTTTTTGAATACGAGCGATGCCTTTGATCGCCTGTCTCCGGGGTTCCAAACCATGCTTCGGGGGCTTCGGGCCGTACATTCGGCAAAGCACATTTTTGGGGTCCAGGCGGCCACCGCAGCCGAGGTCGATGGCGATCGGCTTGGCAATGCTGCGGCCGCCGAGGGCCTGGCGGATGTGGTCCACCCGGTCGTGGTACGCCATCCCCTGAGCGGTCGCCCCACCCTTTACGTGAATCCGGCGTTCACCCTGCACTTCGAAGGGTGGACGGCGCAGGAATCGGAGCCCCTGCTGCGCCAGCTTTACGCCCACATGGCGGCGGCGCCGGGGGTGTGTCGGGTGCGCTGGGCGCCGGGCATGGCGGCCTTCTGGGATAACCGCAGCACCTGGCACTACGCGGTGAACGATTACCATGGCGAACGCCGGGAGATGCACCGCATTACCCTTGAGGGCTGCGCCCTCGAGGCCGCGTGAGGCCCCTTCAGGAGCGGCGCGTGGAGACGCCTCGCCTCACCTTGCAAACGGCTTGGGCAGGAAAAGGTGAGCCCTTACTTCTTGTCAGTGGCACGGGAGCCGACCTTCGGATGCGGCCGGGGCCCCTAGATGGGCCCCTGCCGGACCACTACCAGGTTTGGAGCCTCGATCAGCGTGGCCAGGGCCGGAGCGATGTGCCGCGAGGCCCCTACACCATGGCCGATTACGCCGACGACCTCGCCGGCCTCCATGATGCCCTTGGCCTGCCACCAGTGCCCGTGGTGGCCATTTCCTTTGGTGGCATGGTGGCTCAGCATTTTGCCCTCCGCTACCCGGAAAAGGTGAGCCGGCTGGTGCTTTGTTGCACCGCCTCGGGCGGCGCCGGAGGGGCATCCTATCCCTTGCACCAGTTGCAGCGGCTGGCCCCGGAGGCCCGCTTTTCCGCTCAGCTCGCCGTGAGCGATGTGCGCCACGACGCGGCCTGGCAGGCCGCACACGCCGATAAGCTCGCGCCCCTGCGCGCCGACGCCGCGCGGCGGCTGGCTCGGCGCGTCGCCGATCCGCAGCGTTTGCGCGGGGCGGCTTTGCAGCTTGAGGCTCGGGCTCAACACGATTGCTACGCCCAGCTCCATCGCCTGCGCCTGCCTACGCTCCTCTGTGCCGGACGTTTTGATGGTATTGCGCCGCTGGCCAATATGGAGGCGCTGGCGGCGGCCTTACCCCAGGCCACTTTGCAGGTGTTTGAAGGGGGACACTTATTCCTGCGTCAGGACCGGGCGGCCTGGCCGGCGATTCTGGCATGGTTGGCACCGGCTTCCGCACGGGAAGGGGACCAGGAAGGGGTAGCGCATGAGTAAGCACACGTCCGTTGCGGGCTTCAGCGCGGCCACGGCGGCGGCGGTGGTGGTGGCGAACATGATTGGCACCGGGGTCTTCACGTCCCTCGGTTTCCAGCTGATGAGTTTGCAGTCCGGATTCGCACTCATCGCCCTGTGGGTGGTCGGGGGGCTTACGGCGCTCTGTGGCGCCCTGACCTACGCTGAGCTTGGCGCGGCCCTGCCTCGAAGCGGCGGCGAGTACAACTTCCTGAGCCAGGTGTACCACCCGGCGGCGGGGTTCACTTCGGGCTGGGTGTCCTTCACCGTGGGCTTCGCCGCCCCCGTCGCCCTGGCGGCGATCACCTTCGGCACCTATCTCGCGAGTATTTTCCCCGGCCTGGCGGCAACGCCCTTGGCCGTGGGCCTGGTGTTGGCACTCACCGTGATCCACGCCAACAGCCGGCGCCATTCCGGGGGCGTGCAGCGCAGCTTTACGGTGCTGAAAATTGCCCTCATTGTGCTTTTTTGCGCCGCGGCGGCGCTGAGCCTGGAAACGGCCCAGCCGGTGAGCTTTTGGCCCACCGCTGCAGCGAGGGAAGAGGTGTTTTCTGCGGCTTTCGCGGTGTCGCTCATCTACGTGAATTACGCCTATACGGGCTGGAACGCGGCGACCTATCTCACCAGTGAGCTCGCGAACCCCCAGCGGGATCTGCCGCGCATCTTGGCCTTTGGGACGGCCGTGGTGGCCCTCCTCTACGTCGCCCTGAACGTCACCTTTCTGCTTGTGGCCCCGGCGGAGGCCATGGTGGGGAAGGTGGAGGTGGGCTATATCGCTGCGCAAAGCGTGTTCGGCCCCGTGGGGGCCACAATCATGGGCACGGTGCTTGCCCTGCTTTTGATCTCCACCGTAAGCGCCATGACCCTCGCCGGTCCTCGGGTGCTGCAAGTGGTCGGGGAGGACTTTCCCCTCTTTCGGGCCCTGGCGAAGACGAACGCCGATGGGCTGCCTGCCCGCGCGGTCTATGTGCAATCGGGCTTGGCGCTGGCGTTCATTCTGACCGGCTCCTTTGAATCCATTTTGATTTTTGCCGGCTTCACCCTGGGCCTAAATTCCTTCATGGCCGTGGCCGGGGCCTTTGTGCTGCGCTGGCGTCAGCCAGAGCGGCCCCGCCCCTACCGCATTCCCCTGTATCCGCTTCCGCCCCTGATTTACCTGGGCCTAACCGGGTGGACCATGGTGTATCTCCTGCAGGCGCAAACGCGGGAAGCGCTGCTGGGCCTCGCGATTGTGGTGCTGGGCCTTGGGGTGTATGCCGTGGCTCAGCGCTTCCGTCCCGCGCCCGCCGTCGAAGAGGAGCGTGCATGATGACCGCCCTAGCCCATCGTTTTGCCTCCGGTGTTGAGGGGGTACCCTTCGCCGTCGCGTCGGCCAACCCTCAAAGCTTTCAGTCGGTGCTCGGGGATGGACTTGCCTGCCTGGCGCAGACGCCCGTGACGCTCCAGGGGCTCCTCTTCCCCCAGGCTGCGCCGGCACCCTGCGTGCTGGTGGTGCCCGGGAGCGTTGGCGTTGCCCGGTCGCACCTGGCGCACGCGGAAACCCTTCACCGGGAAGGCTACGTGACTGCTGTCCTCGATCCCTTTGGTGGGCGCGCCGTGGCCTCCACCGTGGCCAATCAAACCCAGTACACCTTTGCGGCCAGCGCCCTTGACGTGTGCCGGGCTCTGGCCGTGCTCGCTGAGCGCCCCGAGGTCCAGGGAAACGCCTTGGGGGTGCAAGGGCATAGCCGCGGCGGCAGTGCGGTGCTGCAGGCGGCGGTCACGCGCTTTCGCGAGGCGGCGGAGGGCCCGGAGCTTGCGGGGGTGTACGCGGTTTACCCCTGGTGTGGCCACCAGTTTTTGAACCCGAACGTCGGGGAAACGCGCGTTCGGGGCATTATCGGCGATGCCGATGAATGGTGTTCGGCGCAGCAGATGCAGGGCTACCTAAACGCCATGCGCCTGTCCGGCGGGGTCGTGAGCTGGTGCGTGGTGCCGGGCGCCCATCACAGCTTTGATCGTGAGGAGCCGGTGGCCCTAGAGCCCCTGGCCGCCGTAGCGCCCGCGGCGCCGACGGCCTATCTTACGGATGAGGGCGTTTTTATCGCCCCCACGGCGGAGAGGCCCGATGCCACCCTTACGGAGCGGGATCTCATGGTCGCCGCCATGAAGGCAGGCTACGGCCGGAAGGGGGCCCACCTTGGGGCCCGCAGCGCCGAGGAGCCGGCCCGCTTTCGCGCCGACATGCTGGCCTTTTGGCGTGATGCGCTGCCCCTCGTGGTTTAGGCTGCCACGGGGAAGGGGTAAACCCCCAGCTGGGTGTGCACCCAAGCCGCAGCCCCGTAGAGCCCGAGCGCCAGCACGAAGGCCAGCAGATCGAACTTAAGTGAGGGCGCCGTGGGGCGCTCCCACTCCGGCGCCTGCCGCTTGACGACGATGACCGTCACCACGGCCCACGCCAATAAGCCGCCAAACAGGATAAGCGCCGCCAGATCGCCGTTGGCCAGCAAATGGCCCGTGGCCCAAAGCTTCACCCCCGTCAGTTGCTTATGCCGAACCTTCGCCGAGAGCAGGCCTGGAAGCATCGAGAGCGCGAAGAACCAAAACGCGAGCAGCACGAGCAGATTGGTGGCGTGGGTCATGGCCGCGGGGGGCCACCATAAGGGGATGAAGGGGGCGCTTCGATAGCCCAGCACCATGAGCACCAGCCCGGCGCCAATGCCGAGGGCGGCGAGGCCTCGCCCACGGTCCCCAAGGGCCGCCCGGGCTTCGGGCTTCAGCCGCTTAAAAAGGTGAGCACCGCTCCACAGAACGAGGCCGGCGACCAGCAGTAAAAAGCCCATGGCTGTTTCTCCTTAAAGGCGGGGGAGACCGCAGGCGCCAGCATGGCGCGCTGGCGGGCGCTCCGCAACGGGGCTAAAGAGGCCCGGCGCAGTCGGCAAACAGCTCCGCGAGCAGCGCCGCCAGCGCGTGCTCGTCGTCTTCGCTGAAGGCGGCGGGGGTATCGCTATCGATATCGAATACCCCCAGCAGGGTGCCTCGACGATTCCACACCGGGAGGACCAGCTCCGATTGGGTGCTGCTGGCGCAGGCAATATGGCCCGGGAACGCCTGCACATCGTCCACACGCTGGGCTTGTCCCGTCCGGGCGGCCGCTCCGCAGACGCCTCGGTCGAAGGGGATCGTTAGGCAGCCGTGCCCGCCCTGATAGGGGCCAATGCGGAGGAGGTTCGGCGCCACCACACGATAAAATCCGGTCCAATCGGCCTGGGGAAGATGGTGATGCACTTCGCAGGCCACCGTCGCCATGAGGGCGATGGGGTCGTGCTGTCCGGCGCAGAGCGCGCGCAGGCGCGCCTCAAGGTCGGCATAGGAATGTGAATTCATTGAGTGGAAGCCCCTGGGTCGGAGATCGCTAGTTTACCCTTGGGGCGCCCCAAGGGGTGGGACGTCGCTGGCATGGAGACATTGCTTCGTGCTGGGGCAGAACATGAGCTTTTCGCACAAAAAAAGCGCAAAATCCTTCGAGGCAGCCCCAAAATAGAGCGCTTTCTCGGCAGGCAAACTTGTTGTAATTTGTAAATAACTGAACTGTAGGACAATGCCGAACTGGCACAGAACCTGCTCCTGAAAAATGCTTAAGTCATCTCTCTTAAGTTAAGCCTTCGTCACGGGTCAGCAGATCGGGGGATGCGCGCCGGGGGTTCGGCGCGCCATCGGGGAGGGGCTTCAGTGCTGGACTCTAGCGAGCGCCTTCGGGGCGCCTTGCGCGGTCTGAGTCACCACACTGACGGGGAAAAACCGCTTCATGAGCGCTAATTTGGACACGCTGGTTATGACCCTGACCCTTCTTGGGGCAGGAGGTATTGCCGGCATCACGACAGGCCTGTTTGGCGTCGGCGGTGGGTTCATCATTGTGCCGACTTTGCTCGCAGTCCTGCCGCTTTTCACCGAGGCTCCGGATACGCTGGTGCACACGGCCGTGGGCACGTCCCTCGCCAGCATTATTGTTTCCTCCGTTCGGGCAGTGCAGGCGCACCGGCGCCATGGGGCCGTCGATTTTGCCGTGCTCAGAAGCTGGGCGCCCTGGCTAGTTCTCGGGGTATGCGTAGGCCTCTGGGTGGCCTCTAAGGTGGACGCGCAGCGCCTCGTGCTGGTGTTTGCGATTGGGGTCGCTGTGTACTCCATCTATTTCATTTTCCCGGGATTCTTTAAGCGGGAAGCCGATCCCTGGAACCTGCCTTCCGGGGGCGGTCTTGCCCTATTGGCGTCTGCCCTCGGCGGTTTTTCCGCGCTCCTAGGCATTGGTGGCGGTACGCCCTTTGTGGTCACCATGGTGGTGTGCGGACGCACCGCGCACCAGGCCGTGGCCACCGCCGCGGGGGTGGGCTTTATTATTGCGCTCCCCGGCGCCATGGGCTTTGTCGCGTTGGGCCTGATGGATCCAAAGCCGTTGCCCGAAGGGTCCTTTGGGTATATTCATATCCCAGCGCTCCTGGCCATTTCGTTTATGACCATGTTCACGAGCCCGCTTGGTGCGCGTATTGCACAGCAATTAAACGAGGTTCACCTTAAGCGCGCCTTCGGCCTGTATTTATTGTTGATCTCCGGCACCATGTTTCAAAAATTTGTGTAAGACCCATGGCGCTTCGGCGCCATGTCACCCTTAAGCGACAAGTGAGGATCTAACCGTGAGCTTCCAACTTTCCAGACGACGTTTTCTCGGGCAAAGCTCCCTCGTCGCGGCTGCGGCGGCCGTGGGCGGTGGGCAACTCGTCACGATGGCGCCCCGCGCGCAGGCGGCCAGCATGGACCTCCGCTACGGGCCGGCCACGGGCGTAGCGAAACTCAATGCCAACGAAAACCCCTATGGCCCGAGCCGGGAAGCGGTGG